>JBJSXI010000074.1:0-18394 GCA_046086305.1 Ilumatobacteraceae bacterium | reverse complement strand
GAGGGCGATCTCGAGCTTCGGGTTGCCGTGGGTCTGCTCGGGGATGTCCTGCCCGCGATCGCGATACCGCAGCACGATGTAGGCGACGGCAACGAGGACGATCAGGGCGACGACCCCCGCCATGTAGAAGATGTACCGCTGGCCGCCGAGACCCTCGTCGATGTTGCGAGCGTTCGGGCCGGCGGGCCTGAACAGGTCTTGCGGCGCATTCTGCGCGCACCCGGTGAGAAGACCGGCCGCCGCGACGACGACCGCTGCACGTGCTCGACGAGACATGACCGGAAGGGTACTCATGGTCGGTTCACTCCGCTCCGTCGTGGTGGTGGAACTCGTCACGGGACCACCACAGCGATCCGCTCGTTCGGCAGCGTGGGGATGAAGAGTTCGAGAGGGGTGCTGCTGGCCGCATTGCTCTTCGGCACGACGAGCGCGAGGTAGGCAGTGCCACCCTCCTCGAGTCGAGCGGTGCACTCGACCATCTCAGGATTCTCACCGAAGGTGCCGAGACGGGCAGTGAGACGATGCTCACCCTCGAAGTTGTTGTGGAACAACACACCGGTCACGGCGCTGCGCGGCACGTTGAGGACCGAACGGGCCCGAGCTGCATCGCCGCTGTCGGCGCCATAGCCGTTGACCCATGCGATGAGCGTGCCATTCGACTGCAGCTCGATGTTCGCCACCACGGCACTCTGCGCCGACACGTTGGTGTTCGCCTTCTCGTCGGCGTGCTTCATCTCTTCCTCACCGACCTCCTCGAGGCAGACACCCTTGGTGAGGGCGGGATGCTCTTCGATCTCGCGCTGACCCTGCACCGCCGAGGCAACGCCGACACCGAGCATCGCCACTGCGCTCAACGCACAGACACCAGCCACCGCCGATCGGCTCACCCCTCGCCGATAGGCGAACAGGAATCCGACGACGAGGATGACCGCGCCGAGGGCGATGAAGATCCACAGCCCGGCCGACTTGCTCGCCGTCAGCATGATGCGGGAGAACGCGTAGATGACTGCGCCGAGCCCGACCGTGGCCAGCACCGGGAATTCGAGTGGATGCAGCAGACGACCCCGCACCGACGCGTTGAAGCGACCATCGGCGCTCGCCCGCTCGCTCCAGCCCTGCACCATCCATTCGGCCACTGCGGCGATCAGCACCACGAGCGACACCTTGAACACCGTGGGGTGACTGACCACGCCGACGACGAGACCGGCCATGCTCAGCGCCGCCACGAGCGGCCACATGCTCGCGCCGACCGGCGGCTGGGCGGCGGCACTCTCGCTCGTCGCGCCCTCCGCCTTGGCCGCGACATTGCCGTCGCGTGTGAACACGTTCATCCCGGCAATCAGGCTGAACACCACCGAGGTCGTGACGAGGCCGACCGTGCCCATGAATCCGACCGGCCCGCCGTTGGTAACGGCGAACACGATCGTGGCAACGACGGACAGGACCGTTGCGCCGATGAGGAGTTTCGAACCCGTGGTGATCATCAGTTCCTCGTTGTCACTTCGTCACGTAGACCACGAACCACAGCATCGAATAGACGAAGCTGAAGACGTACCAGAACAACGCGTGGGCCGAGACGATCTCGCGATCCTTAGTGCGACCACCGAGGTACCTGAACATCGTCACGACGCTGAACGTGACGCCGGCGATCGCCATCGCGACCATCGTCCCCGTGACCACGTAGAACAGCACGCTGTAACTGCCGGCGGCCACCGGCAGACCCATCGTGGCCCAGATGAATGCCTGGGCGTTGATGAAGGCGACACCGAGGAGGCCGACCAGTCCGAGGGCGAGACCCGCATGGGGCCGATCGTCGCGGCGGGCCGAATACACCGCCCACTGGGCGAACACACAGATCGGCAACATCGCGATCAACATCACGTTCGACGGCACTTCGGGGATGACGATCCCCTCCGGCAGCCACCGGTTCTCCGGACCGTTGATCGCAACCTCACGGAAGCGCATCCACAGCGCAAGCATCCCGCCCATCAGCGAGGCGCCAGCGGCACACGCCAAGGCGGTGCCGACGAGCAGCTGACGGCGCGGTGCGGGCGCAGGAGCAGCGGGCAGTGCGTACATCAGGCCTCACCTCTCGAGGACTTCAGGTCGAGCAGCGGCTCTGCCGAGCGCACGATGTGTACCTCGGCGAAGTTGTCGGCAGGAGCGGGCGACGACGTGGCCCACTCGAGCGTCTGGCCGTCCCACGGATCGTCGCCGGCGCGCTCACCCCGACGCGCTGAACGGGCGACGAGCGCAGTGAACGCGACGACCGCAACGAGCACCGCAAGATGGCCCACAGCACTCAAGGCGTTCAACAACTGCAGCGGCCCCTCGGCCGATGGGAAGTTGACGACCGCGTCGGATCCGACCTCGATCGTGGGGAACACCGCACCCGGCTGGTCGGCGAAACCGGCGACGAGCAGCGGGATCCCGCTCAGTGCCGCACCGCCGGCTGCGAGCAGCACGAGGAGCGAGGTGATGGCCGTCGGCATCCGACGGCCCCACCACTTCGGACCCCAGTGGACGACACCGGCGAGAGCGGCGAGCACACCGGCGTAGACGACGATCGACCACGTGCCCTCTTCGAACACCGTGCCGACGAGTTGCGCATCAGCGATGTGATTGACCGCGCTGGCGGTCGTGCCGAGCAGGAGGAGCAACCCCGCGAAGAGCGCCGCGATGAATGCAGCGCCGAGTCGTGGCCGAGTACGCAGCGCACCGACACAGACGAGCACGGCAACCAGGACGCCGAGCAGCGGCAACAGGTGCACCACCGCGTACGGCGCCAGCTCGGCGAGCTTGTCGCCGGCCGACAGATCGAGGAACGGCGACTCGAGCACGAACGGCGACTTCAGCGACGTGGCGAACACGGCCGTACCCGCCAGTCCGATGCCGGCGAGCAACACACCGCGGGGCGCAAGACGACGA
The DNA here is from genome assembly GCA_046086305.1 of Ilumatobacteraceae bacterium. GTDB lineage: Bacteria > Actinomycetota > Acidimicrobiia > Acidimicrobiales > Ilumatobacteraceae > UBA668. The sequence continues at coordinate 15,466 of JBJSXI010000074.1, read as the reverse complement.
CCCGTCGCAGTGGCCACCACGTCGCCCAGCACGCCGAGCACGGGGATGGCGAACAACAGCGTCGTCGGTTGGGTGAAGCCGAAGCCGGCCCATTCGGCGAGTGCCCGATTGCCACTCAACTCGCTGAGCGACGGGTAGCGGTGCGCCACCATCACCACGATCAGGTCGCCGATGACGACCGGGAGCGCCACGAGCAGCGACACCGCCATCACGAGCACCGACCACGAGAAGAACGGCACCCGACGCATATTCATACCGGGCGCCCGGCTGGTGAGCACGGTGGCCGCGAGCGACATCGCACCGGCGAGCAGCCCGGCCAGCGCGAGCACCGCGGCGAGCGTGAACAGGTCGACGAAGCGCGGGTTGCCGCCGCCGGGCCCGCCGTTCAACAACAGCGAGTAGATGGCCAGCACGGCACCGAAGAACCACAGCCAGAACCCCGCCGCCGCGAGCCGGGGAAATGTGAGTGAGCGTGAGCCAAGCTGCAGCGGCACCACGGCGATCGCCACACCGATGACGAGCGGTGCGAGCACGAGGATGGTGAGGCCGAAGCGAGCGAGCGCGAACAACTGGGTGAGAACGCCGAGATCGAGCAGTTCCCGGGTGATGTCGATCCGCTCGACAGCGAGGAGCGCAGCAACAGCCGAGGATGCGACCAGCATCAGCGTCGCGACGCCGAGATACAGACGCCCGATGCGCTTGTGATCGGTCGAGGTGAGCCAGTCGGCGATTCCCGCCAGCGCCGCGTTCGGAGTGACGGCGGCGTGGGTCTCGATGGTCGTCATAGGCAGCGGGCTCGTTTCGTCTCGGGCGCGCTGGCGCGGCAGCCCGGGGCTGGCAGATCGGGGTTTCTCCCCTCGGACATTACCCATCGGCCCGGGTCCGGCGGGAAATCCTCGGTCACTCGGGTCATGGCCGGGGTGGCGGTCGCCTCAGACGCCGTGGCGGACGAGCACATCGGCCGTCAGCGCACCGAACAGCAAGGTGACGTAGGAGATCGAGAAGCCGAACACACGCATCGCCCGTGGCGCGGTCGGCGACCTGCCCAGATCGACGGTGGCCACGATGAACAGCGCACCGAGCACGATCGCCGAGACCCCGTAGAGCACTCCGAGACCGGCGATCGGCCACAGGGCGATCGTCCCGGCCACCAGGGTGACCGTGTAGAGCACCATCTTGCGCACCGTCGTCTCGAGCGACGCGACTGCGGGCAGCATCGGCACACCGGCGGCGCGGTAGTCGTCGGCATAGCGGATCGCCAGGGCCCAGAAGTGCGGCGGCGTCCACAGGAACATCACGACGAACAGCACCACGGGCGCCCACCCGAGGCCGTCACGGACCGCCGCCCAGCCCACCAGCACCGGGACCGCGCCGGCGGCGCCGCCGATGACGATGTTCTGGGTGCTGGTGCGCTTCAGCCAGAGCGTGTACACGAAGACGTAGAAGAGCATCGCCCCGAGGGCGAGCACGGCGGCCAACAGATTGGCGGCGCCCCACAGCACTGCGAACGCAACAACCTCGAGGACGACGGCGAACACCATCGCCTCGGTGGGCGAGACCAGGCCGGTCACGAGCGGCCGACCCTGCGTGCGCGGCATCAGCCGGTCGATGTCGCGATCGATCACCATGTTCACCGCGTTGGCGCCACCTGCAGCGAGAGCGCCGCCGAGCACCGTCATCACCACGAGCCACGTGTCAGGCCACCCCTCCTCGGCGAGCACCATCGCCGGCACGGTGGTGATGAGCAGCAACTCGATGATGCGTGGCTTGGTGAGCGCAACGAATCCGCCGATGCGCGTCGTCGGCGATCGGCGTTCACCGTGCACCACTCCCCCGGGTGCGAGCCGCGAGGGCACAAGAGGACGGGCACCGGGAGCCATGCCGAGGCATCGTAGGGGTCGCCTCGGTGGCGCACCAGCCGACCGCTGATCGGATGTCGACTCGGCCAGAATGGCGCGGTGCCGCCCGTCAGCGCCCCGGTCGAGACGACCGACACCGACCTCGCCGACGACGTGGCGACCGACCGGCCGTGGGTCGTCATCGTGTGGAACGATCCGATCAACTTGATGTCGTATGTCACATTCGTGCTGCAGCGGCTGTTCGGCTACAGCCTCGAGAAGGCCACCGCGCTGATGCTCGACGTGCACCACAAGGGCCGAGCTGTGGTGAGCAGCGTGCCGCGTGAGCGGGCCGAACTCGACGTGTACCGCCTCCACGAAGCCGGCCTGTGGGCCACCATGGAGCACGACGAATAGCCGCCTGAACGCCCGAGCGCCCCGGTGGCCTCACGACCGACCGGGGCGCCCGAGTACAGGGGACTGATGGGATCAGACGACGGTCTTCTCCGCCGACCGACTCGTGAAGGCGTGGACGAATCCGGCCATCGACAGGATCAGCAGCAGGGCGGCGCCGAGGTAGCACACCGTCTTCGCGAGATCGGCGCGGTCACCGAAGATGCTGAAGCCGTAGGTGGTGAGCAACAGACCACGCAGGGTCTCGCCCTTGAACATCGTCTCGCGCAGACTCGATGCCGAGGCGATCTTCTCCTCGATGGCCGTGGTGTCCTCGCCCGCCGCCGTAGCGGTCTCGAGGTCCTTCTTCAGGCCGCTGACGATCCCGCCGAGCGTCGAGTAAGTCTCGCCCGACAGACCGGCGTCATCGGCGCTGTGGCCCATGTGGGTCTTGATGTAGAAGTTGGCGTAGCACTCGGCCTTCTTGCCGCTGTCGAGCTTCGTGCCGGCGTACTCCCTCAGGCAGTCGCTGTTCTGCACGTCGAGCTCGCCCCGGTTGTACTCCTCGGGGAACTCGATCTGCTGCTCGAGCAACTGATCGGTGACATACGTCTCGGCGAACGATGCCTGATCGCTCAACACGAGACCGAGGACGAACAACATGGCGGCCAACAGGGTGCCGCCGATGCTGAACGCCACGTCGAGTGTGCGTCGCTTCATGATGTAGGTCCTTCCGGTGGGGGTGTGATGACACCCTTACGGTGCCCGTGAGGGGCACATGGGCAGCAGGGCCGAATGGCCCGCCCACTAGGGACCTTGGGAGCCTCAGCCAGCCGCCGCCGCCTCGGCACCGAGGCGCCCGTCGACGATACGCAGGGTGCGGTCGGCGTACTGGGTCATCCGCGTGTCGTGGGTGACGATCACCGCGGCGGTCTGCCGCGCCTTCATCTCGGTGCGGATCAACTCCATCACCTGTGCGCCGAGTGCCGTGTCGAGCGCCGATGTCGGCTCGTCGAACAGCACGAGCGCCGGATTGTTGAACAGCGCCCGACCGATGGCGACGCGTTGACGCTCGCCACCGCTGAGCTGACTCGGCAGATTGCGCGACCGATGGGCGAGACCGAGCTCGGCGAGCAGCGTCCGCGCCCGCTCGCGCGCCGCCCGACCACCCCGACCGCCACCGAGTTCGTCGACCACGAGCAGGTTCTCCTCGGCGGTGAGGAACGGCACCAGGTTCACCGACTGGAAGACGAACCCGATGGACGTCCGCCGGAACTCGGTGAGCTGCCGAGGTGACAGACCGTCGATCTCGCGACCTCCCACCACGACCGATCCCGAGGTCGGTGTGAGCAGCCCACCGGCGATCGACAGCAGCGTCGTCTTGCCCGATCCCGAGGGACCGAGGAGCGCGACGATCTCACTGTGGTCGACCCCGAGCGTTGCGTGGTCGAGCGCCACGACCTCGTCGTCGCCACTTCGGTACACCTTGCGCACATCGCGCATCTGCAGCACCGTCATCGTCCCTCACATCCTCTCCGAGTCGTCATCACATCACCTACGACGCCGTTCCGATCGCCGACGCAGGGTCGACGCGCAGCACCCGGCGCAACGAGACCGCACTGCCGAGAACAGCGGCGACGATGATCCCGACGAACGTCGTGACCACGCGTCCGGGTGTGATCTGCAGCGGCACCGCTGCCGGCACCCGCGTCGATGCCGAGATCACCAGCACCGCCCCGACGACGAATGCGATGATCGACACGACGACGGCCTGCAGCACGATGCCCGCGAACAGTCGCCGGTCGGAGGCACCGATCGCCTTCAGTACCCCGTAGAGCGCGAGTCGTTCGATCGTCAACAGACTGAAGAACAACCCCACCACGGCCAGCACGACCACGAGGGTCGAGGTGATGATCTGGGTGAAGGTCGAGCCCTGCTGCTCGACGCCGGGCAGCGCGAGGACCGCCTCGTCGACCGTGAGCGAGTTCGTCGCACCACCGGTATATGCCTCGATCGCTGCGGCAAGATCGCCCTCACCGCGCACCACGAGCGCCTGCACCACATCGTCGGCGAGCGCTGCGTCGGGGCGGTTGGCCCGCTGCACGGCCCGCCACGTGTCGAGGTTCACCCAGATGCTGCTCTGCAGCAGATACGCCGTGTCGTCGACGAACCCGACGATGCGAACGGGCGTCTGCGCCGGACCGACGAGCAATGTGTCCCCCACCTGCGCGCCGTCGTCGCGCAGGCGCGAGTCGGCGATCCCCTCGCCGTCCGCAGGCGGTGCGGGCACACCCTTCGGCGGCAGCTCGTATCCGGCAACGGCGACATCGGCGAGCGCACCGTTCGACGGCACCCGTGCGCCGAGCAGCACGAAGCCAAGACCGCCGACCTCCTCGACCCCAGGTGCTTCGCTCACGGCAGCACGAAGGAGGGGTGGGACTCGACTGCGCAGGAACGAGTCGCGCGAAGCGGCGGAGAAGACGATCACATCGGCCCGCTGGGCACGGATCGCGCCGGTCGAACCGAGGTACAGGCCATCGAGCAGCCCGCCGAGGAACAGCAACAGCGTCGACAGGAAGGCGAGCACGATCGTGGCGACGGCGAAGCGAGAGGGGCGGCGGCGCAGTTCGCGCAGGGGCAGGCGGAGACCTCGTGCGAACATCGCTCTATACCTGCACCCCGGCGCCGGTGGTCGCTGCGAGCGGGTCGATCCGCAGCACCCGACGCACGGCGACGAGCGCCGTGACGAGGGCGAGCGCCAACACCGCGATCGACGTGGTGACCACCGGTCGGATCTCGGCCGTGACGCCGAGGTTCTGCACACCGCGCAGCGCGAACACGTACAAGCCATAGGCGGCGAACGAGCCGAGCACCATCACCACGACCACCTGCACGAGCAGCGCCGATACGAGCACCTTGGCGGGCGCGCCGATCGCCCGCAGCAGCGTCAGCGCCGACGCCTTCTGGAACGTGACGATGAGGAAGAACAGGCCGGTCACGAGCGGCACGACGAGGTAGAAGAGGGTGAGGATCACGGCAAAGCTCGATCGCACACCACTCACCCCGGGCGACCCGTCGACGGCCCCGGCACGGGTGAGTGCCTCGACCCCGCCGACCGCCGCATTGATGGCGTCGGCAACGTCCGCCGGGTCGCGTCCTGGCTCGACCGACACCGCCACCACCGATGGCGCCACCGAGACCGCATCGGGATTACGCACCAGTTTCGCCGCGACGTACGTGTCGAAGTCGACGAACAGCACCGGTGCAACCGAGTAGTTGATGTCGCGTGCCCGACCGACGATGGTGATCGACTCACCATCGGGCAGCACCGTCACCACATCGCCGATCGCGAAGCCGTCGTCGACGTCCTTCGCGCTGGCGACGGCCTCCCCCGGGCCACGCGGTTGGCGACCCTCGATCAGCGTGGTGGGCTCGCCGGGTCCGCCGAGGACGTGACCGAAGATCACGGCATCGACCTCGTCACCGCCGGCCGACACGGTGAAGGTGGCCTCGCCGAGGGGCGCCGCAGCCTTCACACCGTCCACCTCGGCCACCGCCCCCACCGCCGACTCCGGCACGAGCGAACCCTCGAGGTTCTTGCGCGCCTGATCGCTGTACACGAGCACATCGGCCGACTGGTTGCGGATCGCGCCGATGAACTGGGTGACGAGACCGCCGAGCAGTGCCTGCTGGAACAGGATGAGGAACACGAGAAGCGCGACTGCGCCAGTGAGCAGGCCGAAGCGGGCCTTTGCCCGGCGCATCTCGTGCCATGCGAGGAACATCGCCCTCAGGATGGCAACCACCGAACCGATGATCCAACTCGTGATCGTCAGAAGCACCCTCGATGCGGTACCGAGGGGGGCGGGATCCGATGCGCTCGGTGGTCCGTAGCCTGACCCGATGTCCGTGTTGCTCCGACCACTGGCGGTCGCCGACCTGCCCGCCGTCGTCGAGTTGATGAACGATGCCCGCCGGGTCGATGGCTCGTCGGAAGTGATGACACTCGACGAGCTCGCCGATGAACTCGACGGCGACCGGGTCGTACTCGAGACCGACACCCGGATCGCACTCGACGGCGACACGATCGTCGGCGTCGTCTACACCTTCAACCTGCCGAGCGACGTGCGCGAAGTGCGCTGCTACGTGTTCGGCACCGTGCACCCCGAACACCGGCGCCGCGGCATCGGCACCGAACTGATGCAGTGGGCGATCGAGCGCGCCCGCGTGCAGGTATCCGCCGGGCCGTCGAACCTGCCGCGCTACATCAGGGTCAACGCACTCGAGCAGACCGAGGGAGCACATGCACTGTTCCGATCGCTCGGCATGCAGCCGGTGCGGACCCACGAGTCGCTGATCAGACCCGTACGGCCCGCGCTGCAGGTCGATAATCCCGCCGGCGTGCGCATCACCCCGTGGCCCGACGAGCGCAGCGAAGAGATCCGCCAAACGAAGAACGCGGCGTTCGCCGACCACTGGGGATCGACCCCGGTCTCGCCCGACGACTGGCACGCGATGACCCACGGGTACGGCGCTCGACTCGACCTGTCTCTCGTCGCCCTCGACGACGACGACCACATCATCGGCTACTGCCTCAACAAGCGCTTCCCGGACGACGATGCCCTGAAGGGCCGCGCCGAGGGGTCGATCGACAATCTTGCGACACTGCGTGCATGGCGCGGACGCGGTGTTGCCTCGGCACTCGTTGCACGATCAGTCGACCTGTTCGCGGCCGCCGGGCTCAGCCACGCGCTCATCGACGTCGATGCCGAGAACCCCACCGGCGCCGCACGCCTGTACCGACATCTCGGATTCGAGATCGTCGAGCGGTCGATCACGAGCCAACTCGGCCTGTGATGCCCGCGTAGGGTGGGTCGCATGGAACTCCAGACCACTCCCGTCGACCGGATCCCCGCGATGGTCGACGCTGCCCGAGCCGCGTTCGACCGCGGCGTGACCCGGCCGTACTCGTGGCGGGTCACCACGCTCGAACGGCTGCGGAGCCTCGTCGCCGAACACGAGGACCGTTTACTCACTGCGCTCGCCGCCGACCTCGCCAAGCCGCGCGCCGAGGCGTGGGGCACCGAGATCGGCTTCGTCCTCGCCGACATCGATCACGTCCTCGCCAACCTGGCCCTGTGGATGCGGCCCGAGAAGGTGCCCACACCGATCACCGCTCGCCCGGCATCGTCGAGCATCGTGCGCGAACCGCTCGGGGTGGTCTGCGTCATCGCACCGTGGAACTACCCGGTCCAGCTGCTGCTCCTGCCGGCCGTCGCTGCGATCGCCGCCGGCAACGCCGTCATCATGAAGCCGAGCGAGCTCACTCCGCACACCGCGACTGCGCTCGGTGACATCGTGTCCGATCTGGCTGATCCAGCGGTCTCGATCGTCCAGGGCGGTGTCGATGAGACGACGGCGCTGCTCGGGCATCGCTTCGATCACATCCTCTACACCGGCAACGCACGGGTCGCCCGCATCGTGGCCCGAGCCGCAGCCGAGCACCTCACCCCCGTCACCCTCGAACTCGGCGGGAAGAGTCCGGCGATCGTCAGTCGTCACGCCGACATCGGGATCGCCGGCAAGCGGATCGCGTGGGGCAAGTTCGTGAACGCCGGCCAGACGTGCATTGCGCCCGACTATGTGCTCGTCGATCGCGAAGTGCACGACGACCTCGTCGCCGAGATCGGCAAGTCGATCCGCGAGTTCTACGGTGACGATCCGATGTCGAGCGCCGACTACGCGCGCATCGTGAACGACACACACTTCCGGCGGGTCGAACGACTGATGTCGGCGGGCACGGTGTCGCACGGTGGCCGCACCGACGCCGCCAGCCGCTACATCGAGCCGACCGTGCTCACGGGTATCACGCGCACCGACCCGGTGATGGGTGAAGAGATCTTCGGCCCCGTGCTGCCGGTGATCGCCGTCGACTCGCTCGATGAGGCGATCCGCTTCGTCAACGAGGGCAGCACGCGCGGCGACAAGCCACTGGCGCTCTACTCGTTCAGCCAGCGCGACACCGAGAACCAGGCCGTGATCGCCGGCACCACGAGCGGTGGTGTGTGTGTGAACGGCACGCTGCTGCAGGTGAGCAACCCGTATCTCCCCTTCGGCGGGGTCGGCGAGAGTGGCTCGGGTTCGTACCACGGACGATTCGGGTTCGACACGTTCAGCCACACTCGCGCCGTGCTCGAGCGGTCGACGGCCGTCGACCCGTCGCTCATCTACCCGCCGTACACCCGCCGCAAGGAGCGGATCATCCGCCGCGGCCTGATGCTCACCGATCCGCGCGACCTCATCGCCAAGCTGCGCACCCGACTCCGGCGGTCCTGAGGGCCCTGATCCGGCCGGCGGGCGACCCGTCGGCGCGCCCATGGGCGCGAATTTCGCCGATGCAAGCCGGTCTCCGCGCCCATGGAGCTGACGAGGGTCGACTTTGTCAGGGTTTCGCGCCCGACAGGAGGGAGTGGAGGTGGCGGGCGAGGTCGGCGATGCCGTCACCCTTGGTCGAGCTCACCCAGAACACGTCACCCGGGTCGAGGCGGCATGCCGTCGCGAGATCGCGACGACGCGTCGGCCGCTTCGACGGCCGCACCTTGTCGGCCTTCGTCGCCACCACGGTGTGCGGGACCGCATTGGCCCGCAGCCAGTCGAGCATCTGCTCGTCGAGCGGTGTCGGCCCGATCTCGCCGTCGACGAGTACCAGCACCAGCTCGAGCGACTCACGCTCGAGCAGATACCCCTCGATCATCTGCTGCCACCCGGCTCGTTCGCGGGCCGGCACCTTGGCGAACCCGTACCCCGGCAGATCGACCACCGTCCCACCGCCCGGCAGGACGAACAGGTTCAGCAACTGCGTGCGCCCGGGTGTGTTCGACACCCGCGCCAGTTGTCGCTGGCCGGCCAGGGCATTGATGAGCGACGACTTGCCGACGTTGCTCCGCCCGACGATGGCCACCTCACCCGGCGAGTCGGGAAGATCTGTATGTCGCCGCGCCGAGGTCACGAAGCGCAGATGCAGTCGCACGTCATCCGCCGTTCGATCGCACTGATGCCGCCATCAACCGGTCGGCGGCGTCCTCGATCTCGGTCTCTGCAAGGAGGACGAGACGCGCCGCATCGCCGAGCGGCACGAAGCTGTCGGCGCTCGCGACACGCCCGATCCGCCCGGTGAACCCGGCATCGACGAGTTCGGCCACGATCCCCTCGCCGACACCACCCGACCGTCGCGTCTCGTCGACGACGAGCACCCGGCCGGTCGCCTCGGCCTGTTCGAGTAGCGCGTCGACGGCCAACGGCGCGATCCAGCGAAGATCGACGACACGCGCCTGCACCCCACGGCCGGCCAAACGTCGGGCCACACGTCGCGACAGGAACACGCCGTTGCCGAACGTGAGGATCGTCAGATCGCGTCCATCGCCGTAGATGCGTGGCACGCCGATGGGCACATGCGCCGTCGGATCAACGGCAGCAAGCCACTCACCGTCACCCGGCTCGTACAGGTCGGCGGTGTGGTACCTGGCGATCGGCTCGACGAGCACACCGACCGTCCCATCGACCTCCGCCGACGCGACGAGCGTGCGCAGCATCGCCGCCGCGTCATCCGCACGAGCCGGCACCCCGACGACGATCCCCGGGATGTCGCGCAGCACCGTCACCGAGTCGTCGTTGTGGAAGTGGCCACCGAATCCCTCCTGGTAGCCGAGCCCGGCGATCCGCACGACCATGCCGTTGCGGTATGCGCCCTGCGAGAAGAACTGCAGTGATGCCGCCTCGCCGCGCAGCTGGTCCTCGGCATTGTGCAGATACGCGAGGTACTGGATCTCCGGAATGGGGAGGAATCCGCTGAGCGAGGTGCCGAGGGCGAGACCGAGGATGCTCGTCTCGTCGAGCAGCGTGTCGAACACCCGCGCCGCACCGGCCGCGGCGAGCAGCCCCTTCGTCACGCCGTACACGCCGCCCTTGGCGGCGACGTCCTCGCCGAACAGCAGCACATCGCGGCGACGTGAAAGCAGGTCGGCGAGGGTCGTGTTGAGTCCTTGGGCAAGGGTGAGTCGAGCGCCATCGGCGACCGACGCCGGCGCATCGCGACCGACCACCTCGGCAACACGATCCGGTGTGCGCGGCGCGAGCGGCGCGACGACGACGCTCCGCTCGGTCAACTGCCGCGCGTCGGCCACCTCGGCCGCGATGTCGAGCACTCGTTCTCGCAGTTCGTCGTGACGGGCGATGACTGCGTCGCGCGTCATCACCCCGGTCCCGACGAGCGTGCGGGCCGTGCCGACGATGGGGTCGCGCGCTGCGTCGGCACGCATCTCGGCCGCCGATCGATACGCCGCCTCGACATCGGTCCCGGCATGGCCACCGAAGCGCACCGTCCGCAGGTGCAAGAACGCGGGCATCCGACGCTCGCGCACCCATGCGGCCAGATGATCGACGGTGGCGAGCACGGCGGCCGGATCGTCGCCGTCGACCGCCTCGTACCGCAGATGCTGGCGGGTGCCGTACGACGATGCGATCCAGTCGGGCGGCGTCCGCACGCTGATCCCCAGCCCGTTGTCCTCGCACACGAACAGCAGCGGCAGCGGCAGTCGCTGGTGGGCGCAGTGCAGGGCGGTGTTCACCGCGCCGGTGGCCACCGAGTGGTTGGCCGACGCATCACCGAACGAACACACCACGACCGCGTCGCTCGGCCACTCGAGATCGATCCCGGTCTTCGCGGCACGACCGATCGCGAACGCCACACCGACCGCTCGTGGCAGGTGCGAGGCGATGGTCGACGTCTGCGGCACGATCGCCAGATCGTGCCGGCCGAACACCTTGTGGCGCCCGCCGGCGATCGGTTCGTCGACCGATGCCACGACCCCGGCCAGCACATCACGCACACCGTCGAGACCCGACCGGGCGAGGAAGAAGGCGCCGCTGCGATAGTGCAGCAGCGCCGGATCGCTCTGGCGGAGGGCCAGTGCCACGGCGCCATTGCTCTCGTGCCCGGCGGATCCGATCGTGTAATAGCCACGACCCTGGGCGCGCAGCCAACGCGCCGCCATGTCGCAGTGGCGGCTCGCCAACTGCGCGTCGAGGAGCGCGACGAGTCGTTCGGGTGGCACGCCGAGAGGCAGATCGACCGACTGCGCCGACTCGACCTCACCGAGCGCAGTGAGCAACTGCTGCTCGAGCGGCGTCCGCGCGACCGACGGCATCCCGACAGTGTGGCAGGCGCACAGGTCGATCACGACTGCCACCGGCCTGCAAACGGGCAGGATCAGATGTCGATGCGGTAGCGCACCACCAGCGGATCGTCGCTGCGCTGCACGACGGCGCGATAGCGGTTGACCAGACCGCGCATCCGCACGTTCTCGCGCAGCACGTCGGCGATGATGCGCGTCACCCCGCGACGCCGGGCGAGCGCGAACAGGGCATCGAGCAATCGCCCGCCCACACCGCGACCCTGGTACTCGTCGATCACGGTGATCGACAGCTCCGGTGGACCGTCCGGTCCGCTGATCCATCGGGCGATCCCCACCGGTCGGCCCTCCGGATGATCTGCCGTTGTCATCGCCGCATCGAACGCGATGACCGCGCCATGGGCCCAGCCATCCACATCGCGCAGTCGCGCTCGAAGTTCGGGGGCCAGATCACGTACTGCGGTGAAGAAGCGCATGTGACGTGATTCGGGTCCGACATCGCAGAACCACTCGTCGAAGTAACGATCGAAGTCGGCAGGGGTCGATTCGCGAACGGTGATCGCAGGGACGTGTTCGATGGCTGCGAGTCTGCGCACTTCGACGTACCTCCGCACCGTGACTTCTGTTACGACAATTCTCGCGTCGTTGACGCCGAGAATTGGAGAGTTCTTGGAGCGCTCGGTTGGCCACCTCGTCGAACTCGCCCCCAAGATCGACGCCACATGATCGACCGTCAACCCCCCGACGGCACGCCGCCTGCGCGACCTTGGACACCCTCGCGCGCCCAGGTTGCCATCTTCAGCCCCGACAGTTTCGGGCTCGGCCATTTCCGTCGGTCGATGCTCATCGCCGAGCGCCTCCTCGACGAGCCTGCGATCACTGCAGTGCTCCTCATCACCGGGTCGCCGGTCGCCGAGCGGTTCCCCCGCCGGCCCGGTATCGAACTCGTCCCGCTGCCCGGGGTCACCAAGGATCACCTCGGCCGCTACTGCAGCGCCGATGATGACTCGCCCATCGAGGACGTGCTCCGTCGCCGAGGTGTCGTTGCTGCCGACGCGGTTCGCGCTCACCGGCCCGCCGTCGTCCTGGTCGACCACTCGCCCACCGGCCTCGACGGTGAGCTCAGGGCCATGCTCGACGAGCTCGCACCCGACCGTCGCCGCCCGACCCTCGTGCTCGGCATGCGCGAGATCATCGACGATGCCGACCGGGTTCGGGCCGACTGGGAGCGATCCGGCGCGTTCGATGCCGTTGCCAACCGCTACGACCACGTTCTCGTCTACGGCGACCCGACCATCGAGACCACGGCGCACGAACTCGGGCTCGAGGGCATCGCACGGGGTCCGGTCGAGTACGTCGGCTACGTCGCCCGCACCATGCCGAGCCACTCGCCACCCTCCGACACCGAGCGGCCGAGGATCCTCGTCACCGTCGGTGGCGGCGCCGACGGCCGGCGGCTGCTCGACACCTATGCCCGGGCACTCGCAGGACTCGGCCCGTCGGCCGATTTCACCTCGACCATCCTCACCGGGCCGATGCTCTCGGCGCCGGATCGGGCCGAAATCGAGCATCAACTTCGAGCCACAGGTGCCGATATCGAACTCGAGATGTTCACGAACAGTCCCGAAACCCTCATGGCTTCGTCAACCGGCGTCATCGCGATGGGCGGCTACAACACCGTCACCGAGCTGATGGCCCTCGGCGCGCCGGCGTTGATCGTTCCCCGCGAGTTCCCGCGACGCGAGCAGCGCCTCAGGGCCGAACGGCTCGGCGATCTCGGCGCGATCGACTGGGAGCTCGACGAGCTCCTCACCGCCCGACGGCTGCGGACCTTCGTGACCACTGCACGGCGGGCCGGCACGCGCCGACCGATCGTCGACCTCGAAGGTGTGCGCACGACCGTCGAGCGCATCTCCGCGATGGTGCGCGAACGCGAACGCCCCCCGCTGTCGTTCACCCCGACCCACTGAGAGCAGAACCATGACTCCACCTCCCATCACGACTGACGCGCGCATCGGCTACGTGCTCAAGAAGTTCCCTCGCCTGTCGGAGACGTTCGTGCTCAACGAACTGCTCGGCGTCGAGCGAGCCGGCGCAGAGGTCACCGTGTTCTCCCTGCGTCCCCCCGACGACGAGCTCCGCCATGGCTCACTCGACCTGCTCGCAGCCGAAGTGGTACGGATCCACCGGCGGCCGAAGATCTCTCTCGGAACCGTACTCAAGGAGGCTGCCGACACCTACGGCGACGGCGCCGCTGCTGCACTCGCCGACTTCGTCGACCTGCTGCCCCTCGAGCGGCAGGTCAGCGTGCTCACCCAGGGCATTGCGCTCGCCGAAGAGGTCACCTCCCGACGGCTCGACCACCTCCACGCTCACTTCGTCACCGTGGCCGCCCACACCTCGCACGTTGCACACCTCATCACGGGCGTGCCGTACTCGATCACTGCACATGCCAAGGACATCTACCGCCACGGCATCGACACGACCCTCTTCCGTCGGGTCGTCGAGCAGTCATCGAACCTCGTCACAGTGTGCGAGGCCAACGAGCGTCACATCCGACAGCAGTTGATCCCGGGGAGCGATCACCCGATCGTCGTGATCCCGAACGGCCTTCCCGACGACGTCGCGTCGCACCTCCCCGCCAGCACACATCGCGAACCGACGATCCTCGCGGTCGGACGACTGGTCGAGAAGAAGGGGTTCGACGTGCTCATCGATGCGTGCGCCGAACTGCAATCGCGAGGTCACGACTTCTCATGCCAGATCGCAGGTGGCGGCGATCAGTTCGATCGCCTCACTGCGAAGATCGACGAGCTCGGCGTGGGCGACTTCGTCACGCTCCTCGGGCCGGTCACCCGCGAGCGGGTCCTCGAGTTGATGTCGACCTCGAGACTGCTCGCCGTTCCATGCGTCACCGGCGACGACGGCAACCGCGATGCCCTGCCCACCGTGGTCCTCGAGGCCATGCTGGTCGGCCTTCCGGTCGTCGCGACACCCGTGGGTGGCATCGAGGAGATGGTCCGCCATGGCAGCGAGGGGCTCATCGTGCCCGAACGCGACGTCACGGCGCTCGCCGACGCCATCGGCGAACTACTCACCGACGATCAGATGTGGGCCGCTCATTCCGTGGCCGGACCCGAACGCGTCGCGCAGCACTTCACACAGGCCACGACCCTCCCCGCTCTCCTGCAGGTCTTCGATCCGGTCGGAGCCCGAGCACGATGAGTGACATCCGGCGGATCGCGCACATCTGCGCTGATCGAGGCATCGACATCACCGGCACGAAGGGGGCAGCGGTGCACCTCCGGTCGCTCGCCACTGCGTTCAGCGATCGCGCTGGCGTCACCGTGCACGTCGCCCGCCTCCCGGCGCTCGCCACCGATGGGCTCCCCTTCGAGGTGGTGCCGTTCCGTGGTGACGATGAGTTGATGTCGAGCATCCTTGCGTCGGATCCCGATGTCGTCTACGAGCGGTACAGCCTCGGCGCTGCTGCGGGGCTCCGGGCGGCCCAACACCTCGGCGTGCCGTTCGTCCTCGAGATGAACGCACCACTCGTCGTCGAGGCGACCGCCTATCGACCCGACACCGTCAGCGACGAGGCACTCGCCGTCGAAGAAGTACTCCTCGCCGAATCCGACCTCGTCGTCACCGTGTCGACCGTTCTGCGCGACCACGTCCAGACCCGCCGCGGTGACCGGCCGACCGTCGTGGTTCCCAACGGATGCGAGCCTGCGCTCTTCGAACGATCGCCAGATCGCCGCACCACTCCGACCATCGGCTTCCTCGGCCACCCCAAGCCGTGGCACGGCGCCGGACGGCTCCTCGACATCCTCGCCGGCGTGCGCGCCCGAGGTATCGACGCACGGCTGTCGATCGTCGGCGGCGGCGATGGAGCGTCGAATCTCGCCGCGACCGCCGGGGAACGAGGCCTCGACGGATTCGTCGACATCTCGGGGCCCGTCGATCACGCGACAGCGGCCGCCCTGATCGGCGAATCATGGGTCGTTGTCGCACCGTACGAACCGAACGACTTCTTCTACTTCT
>JBJSXI010000073.1:0-29929 GCA_046086305.1 Ilumatobacteraceae bacterium | reverse complement strand
CCGAGGAGTTCGCGCGCGCCAAGGCGCCCATGAGGGCCGACTTCTTCGGTGACACGCTCGTCGGGCCGACGATCCTGCAGTGGGGGACCGAGGCACACAAGCGCGAGTTCCTGCCGCGCATCCTCGACGGGTCGGTGCGGTGGTGTCAGGGCTTCAGCGAGCCGAACAGTGGGAGCGATCTGGCCTCACTGAAGACGACGGCGGTGCTCGATGGTGACGAATGGGTGATCAACGGACAGAAGGTGTGGACCACCGGCGGTCACCACGCCGACTACTGCTTCCTCCTCACGCGCACGGACCCGGACGCGCCCAAGCACAAGGGGATCAGCTACCTGCTCGTGCCGATGCGTCAACCCGGCGTTGAAGTGCGCGGGATCACCCAACCCGACGGCACGGCCGAGTTCTGCGAGGTGTTCTTCACCGACGCGCGATGCCCGAAGGACAATGTCGTGGGTGGAGTGAACAACGGATGGAAGGTGGCCAACAGCACCCTCGCGTTCGAACGAGGGATGAGCGCGACGACCGGATACCGCAGGTTCGAGGAGGAGTACCGGATCATGGTGCGCGCTGCTGTGGCCAACGGCTCGATCTGCCAGTCGCACATCCGCCAGCGACTCATGGAGTTCTACACGAAGGTGCAGATCCTGAGGATCAACGGGTTGCGTTCGCTGTCGGCGACGCTGAACGGCGCCGCAGATCTCGGGGTGATGGCACTGGGTGCGACGAACAAGATGTTCTGGACCGAGATGCACAAGGCGGCGATGGAATTGGCACTCGACATCCACGGTGCGGCAGCGATGCTCGTCGACACCGGCTCTGCGTACGGATCGTGGCCGGGCACGGCACGCGAGAAACGGCGTGCGGGTTACCCGGTGAGCCCGATGATGAGCGCGTTCTTCTTCAGCCGCAGTGAGACCATCTGGGGTGGGACGAGTCAGATCCAGCGGAACATCGTCGGCGAACGCGTCCTCGGGTTGCCGAAGGAGCCGAAGGCGACGGGGTGACGGTGCCGACGGCGAAGGCGACGGGGTAACGGTCAGCGACGTGCGCCGAGGTGTTCGATGACGGCCGGCGTGCGTCGTGGTGCGCGGTCGCCGATGGTGTAGGCGGCGCGGAGCAACCGGGCTGCCTCATCGGCATCGCGACGGCTTCGTGCATGGATGGTCGCCAGTGGTCGGTCGGTGTGATCTCCTGATCCGAGCAGACCGGTGAGACCCACGGCGTGATCGATGGGGTCGCCGGGTCGGGTGCGGCCGCCGCCGAGGGCGACGACGACGAGGCCGACGGCTCGCGTGTCGACATGGGTGACCACGCCGGTGCTCTTGGCTGCGACATCTCGTCGCACGGGTGCCACGGCGAGATGGTCGGATGGCCGATCGACGAGCCGACGCGGGCCGCCGAGGGCAGCGACCATGCGTCCGAATCGCTCGGCGGCCTCCCCCGATCCGAGTGCGGTCTCGGCGCGCCGACGGGCTGCATCGGTCGTGCGGGCGAGGCGACCGAGCACGAGCAGTTCTGCGGTGAGGGCCATGACGACCTCGTGCATCCGGGGTTCGCGACGCAACCCGGTGAGGTAGTCGATCGCATAGGCGACCTCGAGCGCGTTGCCCGCAGTGTCGGCGAGTGGTCGGTCCATGTCGGTGACGAGTGCCGAGGTACGCAGGCCCGCGCCGTTGGCGACCGACACGATGCTCGCCGCCAGCTCGTGCGACCGCCGTCGTGTCGGCATGAACGCACCGTTGCCGGTCTTCACGTCCATCACGAGCGCGTCGAGACCTGCTGCGAGCTTCTTCGACAGGATCGACGCAGTGATCAACGGGATGCTCTCCACTGTCGCCGTGACGTCGCGCACCGCGTACAGCCGCTTGTCGGCGGGCGCGAGGTCGGCGGTCTGGCCGATGATGGCGCAGCCGGCGGTGTGAACGGCGCGTCGAAAGCGGGCCATCGTCGGTGCGGCAACGTAGCCGGGGATCGCCTCCATCTTGTCGAAGGTCCCGCCTGTGTGTCCGAGTCCGCGTCCACTGATCATCGGGACGAATCCGCCACAGGCGGCGACGATCGGCGCGAGCATCAGGCTCACCGTGTCGCCGACGCCGCCGGTCGAGTGCTTGTCGAGCACGGGGCCGGGGAGATCCCATCGGAGGACCTTGCCGCTGTCGCGCATCGCCTCGGTCAACGTGACGGTCTCGTCGGTCGACATCCCGCGGAAGTAGACCGCCATGGCGAACGCGGCTGCCTGCCCCTCGGTGACGGAGTCGTTGGTGAGTCCGGACACGAATCGGTGGATGTCGTCGGACGGGAGTGTGGCGCCGTCGCGCTTGGCCCGGACGATCTCCTGGGGGAGCCTCATGGGGCGTCACCGAGCTCGATGAGGAGCGCGTCGAGCAGCGAACTCGCGCCGATGCGGAACGTCGCGGGCGTGGCCCAGTCGGGGCCCATGATCGAGTCGGCCTGATCGAGATATGCGGCGGCAGCATCGAGTGTGCGGATCCCGCCACTGGGTTTCAGTCCCACGGTCCACGGGGTGGACGCAATGACGTCGAGCATCACCCGTGTCGCATCGAGGGTTGCACTCGTCGCGGTCTTGCCCGTCGACGTCTTGATGAAGTCGGCGCCATGATCGATCGCCAGATGGGATGCATCGGCGATCCGTCGGTCGTCGCCCAGTTCACCGGTCTCGAGGATGACTTTGAGGGTGCGGTCGACGGTCGTCGACCGCGCGATGTCGAGGATGCCGGCCACGTGTTCGATGGCCCCCTGCTCGAGCGCTCGATAGGGCAGGACGACGTCGATCTCGTCGGCACCGTTGGAGAGTGCCTGCTCGATCGTCGACGCGACGTGGGGGATCGACTCGTCGCCGGTCGGGAAGTTGGCCACGGTGGCGATGCGAACCGCAGTGTGACCGAGTTCGGACCGCGCATGCGCAACGTGTCGTGGCCAGACGCAGACGGCGGCTACTGCGCCGTGATCCGACGTCGCCCGCCGACACAGTTCGCGGACGTCGGTCTCGCTCGCCGCATCCGACAACTCGGTGAGGTCGAGCAGGCCCAGGATCCGGTGGGCGACGGCGACACGGTCCATACGACCGTCATCGTAGGCGTGACTCAGGCAGGTGGGACGGCGACGAATGTGTGCGGCTCGCCGTCGGCAGTGCGCGTCGCGATCTCGTCACGGTCGAACGGACCGTGCCCGTCGAGATCGAACAGCCGGTAGCCGGCACCGCTCAACAGATCGCTGATCCGATCGATATCGGTGTGGTCGGTCCCGCCACGGAGACAGAGGACGATCACCGGCATGGTCGTGCGCAGCATCGACACCGAACCCTCCAGCACAGAGTGGGTGTTCGGACTGCAGTCGATCCTGACGAACGCAGGCTGACGCCCTTCGAGCAGCCCGTCGAGTTGCTGGGACACGAGGTCACCGATGCGTACGTCGCAGTTGGGGTGCCGTTCACGGATGATCGCGGCGCGTCGCTCGGAGGGTGCGACGACGAGATGCGCAACGCCCGGCGCAAGACGCACCACGGTGTCGAGGGAAGTGTCATCAGTGGCACCGATGTCGACGCAGAACGATCCCGGACGGATCGTCACTGCGACGAGGAGGCCGACGCGACGATGCTCGGCGGCCAGACGCGCGGGACGCGGCGTCACGCGCCGACGAAGTGTGTCGTAGCGACGTCTGACCGCTGGATCGGTGACCGTCGCAGTGACGCGGCGGCGCAGTGACCGGATGGTCCGGTCGACGACGCCCATCGTGTCAGCGCCCGCGAGCCCGAGCCTGCTGCTCGCGCCGGGCGCGTGCATCAGCCTGCTTGCGCTCCTTCAGCGCGCGTCGCCGTTCTCTGGCCTCGTCGTCGGCGCGACGTGCCGGGAGGACGACCGTCGCGGCCGGCTCGACGGGCGGCAGGCTCAGCGTTGCGTCATGCTTGAGCAGTCGGGTGAGCATCGGAGCTGCGGCAGCCTCTCCGGCGACCGATGCGGCAAGCATCAGCCGCACGGTCGGCAGACCGAAGTCGCCGACGAGACCGGGAACGATGGCGAGCAACTGCTCCTCGGTGGGGTTGTCGGCATTGTCGCCGAGATCGTCGATGCACCGGGCGAGGCAGGCGTCGACGAGGAGGGCGGCGATCTGCTCGAGGCCGCCGTTCATCCGCCCACGTGCAGCGTGGGCGCGCACGGCGAGCAGTCGAGCGGCAGGGTCGGTGAACACGCCGTCGCGGGCGCCGCAGAGGCCGTCGAGGCTCGTCCGGTGCTCGTCGGGGAGGGCCGCCACCATGGCCGACAGGTCGTCATCGCTGATCGCGGCGAGCGCCCGGTCGAGCAATGTGAGGGCCTGGAGTCGGGTCTTCAGTTGGCTCATTGTGTCGAGGCTACCGAAGGCCGGGATCAGGCGCGACCGATGTCGACATCCGTCGTCGGATCGACGGCTCGCCCGCGCTCACCTGTGGGCGATGATCGTCGTCTCCGGCCCGACCGAGACATCGACGCCCGGGTCGTCGGTCATCGATGTCGTCGTGCTGACGAAGATGCGACGTGTCCGGGCGAGTTCAGGCACCTCGACGGCGTGCGCACCGAGGTTGGCGACGATCAGCAGGTTGCCCCGGCCGATCACGAGCAGGTCCCCGTCGCGGCGCAGTACCTCGAACGGGGCATGCCACAGATCGGGATGACGGGTGCGGAGTCCCACCAGCTCTCGATAGTGGTGCCACGTCGATCCCGGTGTGGCGACCTGGTGGGCGACGGTGAGCGCAGTGGGCAGGGGACGGGTGCGTAGCCACACGTCGGAGCCGGTGGTGAAGCCGTTGTGCGGTCCATCGGTCCATGGCACCGGCCCTCTGGCGACATCGCGCGACCACATCCCCGGGCCGTTGCGACTCGACATCGGATCCTCGACACCGTCGACCACGGCGTCGGGGAGCCCGAGTTCCTCTCCCTGGTAGATGAACACCATGCCGTCGAGTGCGGTCATCAGCGTCGTCAGCGCGAGCGTTCGGCGCAGACCGATCTCGCCGCCGCCGTAGCGAGACACGGCGCGGGCCTGATCGTGGTTGGAGACCTCCCACGCGCATCCGCCATTGGCCCGTGCCTGATGTTCGAGGATCGTGTCGATCGTCGACGACGGACGCCACGGCCCGAGTCCGATCTGTAGGACGAATCCGGCGTGCAGTGCCGTGCCGTCGGCGACGAACTCTGCGAATCGATCGACGTCGCGGGTGTCCATCTCGCCGACGAGGACGGCACCGTGATCGGCCACCGCAGCGCGCCACGTGCGGAACATCCGGGCAGTCTCGATGCGGTTGAGGTCGTGCACGTGGTCGAACGACGCGAAGACCTCCATCGGGTGCATCCCGGCTCGGGTCTCACGGCGTACGGGGTTGTCGCGCAGATCGGGATCCTTGGTGAGCGCATGGGCGACATCGATGCGGAATCCACTCGCACCTCGATCGCACCAGAAGCGCAGGATCGACGCGAATTCGTTCATCACGGCAGGATTGGCCCAGTTGAGATCGGGTTGCTCGGGCAGGAACAGGTGGCAGTAGTACTGCCCCGAGCCACCGGGATCGCGCGTCCAGGCGGGGCCACCGAAGTGGCTGACCCAGTTGTTCGGCGGGCCGCCGTCGGGTGCCGGGTCGGCCCACACGTAGTAGTCGCGCATCGGCCCGGTCGGGTCGGCGACCGCCGATGTGAACCAGCGGTGTGCGCTCGACGTGTGGTTCGGCACGATGTCGACGAAGAGGCGTACGCCGAGGCGCTCCGCCGTGTCGGCGAGGTGGTCCCAGTCGGCGAGCGTGCCGTGCACGGGGTCGACGTCGCAGTAGTCGCTCACGTCGTATCCGTGATCGAAGCCCGGGCTCGGCATGAACGGGGTCAACCACACGACGTCGATCCCGAGCTCTGCGAGGTAGGGGAGACGGTCGGCGACTCCGATGAGATCACCGATCCCGTCACCGTTGCCGTCGGCGAAACTGCGGACGTAGATCTCGTAGCCCACTGCGCCACGCCACCAGTCGGCACCCTCGAGACGGGACGAGGCTGCAGCGTTTGCGGGCGTGTGCATCGGGACGAACTTACTCATGCCGTCGAGTCGCCGCCGCGCCGTTCGGCTACGTCTGGCTCTCGGGGGGCGGCACGAGCTGCCGGAGGAAGTCGACGAGCCATGATGCCGGGTCGACGCCACGCGGCACCGGCACGACGAGCTGGTGCTGGTCGGCCTTGATGATGGCGTCGCGGCTCAATCGGCGCAGACGGAACTCCTCGCTCGTGCGCAGCTCGATGGGTGACAGACGTGCCGAGGTGCCGCTGACGAGCGCATCGCGCAGTCCGAGGCGGTGGCACTCGGCGCGCAGGTGGGCCACGGTGAGCAGTGCCTCTGCCGGCGGGGGCATCGGGCCATAGCGGTCGAGCCACTCGGCCCGGATGTCGTCGACCTCGGCTGATGTGGTGACGGCCGCGAGTCGGCGGTATGCCTCGAGTCGCAGCTCTTCCTTCTCGACGTAGTCGGTCGGCAGGTGCGCATCGACGGGAAGGTCGAGCTTCACCTCGGCGGGTGGACGCACCGGTTCACCCTTCATCTCGCTCACCGCCTCGTTGACCATTTGGCAGTAGAGGTCGTACCCGACTGCGGCGATGTGGCCGCTCTGGGCCTCGCCGAGCAGGTTGCCGGCCCCGCGGATCTCGAGGTCGCGCATCGCGATCCGGAACCCGCTGCCCAGTTCGGTCGACTCCCCGATGGTCCGCAGCCGCTCGTAGGCCTCCTCGGTGAGGCGCGCGTCGGGCGGGTGGAACAGGTATGCGTAGGCGCGCGATCCGCTCCGGCCGACTCGCCCGCGTAACTGGTGCAGTTGACCCAGTCCGAGCAGGTCGGCGCGCTCGACGACCAGGGTGTTCACGGTGGGCATGTCGATACCGCTCTCGATGATCGTCGTGCAGACGAGCACATCGAAGCGACCCTCCCAGAAGTCGAGGACGACCTGCTCGAGCGAGCCCTCGTCCATCTGGCCGTGGGCGACCGCGATCCGCGCCTCGGGTACCAGTTCGCGCAGGCGGGCTGCGGCGTCGTCGATGCTCTGTACGCGGTTGTGCACCCAGAACACCTGGCCCTCGCGCAGTAGTTCACGGCGGATCGCCTCGACCGCAACACGTTCGTCGTAACCACCGACGAAGGTGAGGATCGGCTGGCGATCGGCTGGGGGTGTCTGCAACAGCGACAGGTCGCGGATGCCGACGAGGCTCATCTCGAGGGTCCGCGGGATCGGTGTCGCCGACAGGGTGAGGACATCGACGTCGTGCTTGAGGCGCTTCATGGCCTCCTTGGCCTGCACGCCGAACCGCTGCTCCTCGTCGACGACGAGCAGGCCGAGCCGCTTGAACTCGACCCCGGGCTGGAGGAGTCGATGAGTGCCGATGACGCAGTCGATCTCGCCCGACTTGAGCCCGGCGATGACCTTGCGCGCCTCGCCGGTCGTGAGGAAGCGGCTGAGCGTCTCGACGCGGATCGGGTATCCGGCGAAGCGGTCGGCGAAGGTGTTCCCGTGCTGTGTGGCGAGCAGGGTGGTGGGTGCGAGGACGGCGACCTGCATGCCGTCCTGGATCGCCTTGAACGCGGCGCGCACGGCGACCTCGGTCTTGCCGAACCCCACGTCGCCGCACAGCAGTCGGTCCATCGGATAGGGGCGTTCCATGTCGGCCTTGACCGCCGCGATCGCCGTGCGTTGATCGGGGGTCTCGACGTAGGGGAATGCATCCTCGAACTCGTGCTGCCACGGTGTGTCGGCAGCGAAGGCGTGGCCGGCGGCATGCACACGCTGTTGGTAGAGCAGGACGAGTTCCTGGGCGATCTCGCGAACCGCGCTGCGCACCCTCGACTTGGCCTTGGCGAAGTCGGCGCCGCCGAGTCGATGCAGCACAGGTGCCTCGCCGCCGATGTACGGGCGCAGGAGGTCGATCTGGTCGCTCGGCACGTAGAGCTTGTCGCCGCCCTTGTAGGCGAGCAGTAGGTAATCGCGTTCGACGCCGCCGATGCTGCGCGTGACCATACCCTCGTAGCGACCGACGCCATGGTGGTGGTGGACGACGTAGAACCCGGGTCGCAGATTCTCGAACACCGCGGCTGCGTCGCGGCGCCGCGGTCGCGCCTGACGGTGAGCGCGGCGGCGACCGGTGAGGTCACTCTCGGCGACGAGTGCCACCTTCGCCGCGGCGATCGCGAAGCCGCGATGCAGCGGGGCGACGACGATGTGTCCGCCGGGTCGGACGACCTGGTCGGGATCGTCCGTCGGGATGAAGTCGAGACCGTGATCGAGGAGCAGCGACGCCAGTCGACCGGCCGACCCCTCGCCGTCAGCAGCGACGATCACCCGGAATCCGTCGGCGAGCAGTTGGGCGAGTCGTCGGGTGAAGCCCTCGCCCTCTCCGACGACCGGACCCCATCCGGTTGCTGCCACCAGCGGTGAGTCGGGTGATTCGGGGACCGAGCCGATGGTCCACACCGAGGGTCGACTCGTCAGCAGGTCGTCAGGTTCGGCGTGCAGGCGCGGGAATGGGGTCGTCGCATCGCGGCGCCACGTGCCGGCGAGTGCCCGGGCGAGATCGTCCTCCTCCGCGAGTAGGTCGAGGGCGCGGTCGCGCATCCGACGCGGTTCGACGAGCACGACGCGCGCCCCGTCGGGAAGCCGGTCGGTGAGTACCTCGGCGCTCCCCGGTTCGATCAACCACGGGAGCCAACTCTCCATCCCGTCGAACAGCGCACCATCGGCGAGGCGCTCCCAGTGCTCGCGGCCCCACGGTTCGGTGGCGACGAGCCCCGCCGCACGAGTTCGGACGCGCTCGTCGGTGACGAGTTCGCGCGCCGGGAACACGACGACCTCGTCGAGATCGACTGTGCTGCGCTGGTCGTTGACGCCGAACTCAGAGAGTCGCTCGACCTCGTCACCCCACAGATCGATACGGACCGGGGCGTCGGCTGTGCTCGGGAACACATCGACGATGGCGCCGCGTCGGGCGACCTCGCCGCGGTGCTCGACGAGCGCCTCGCGGTGATAGCCGAGGTGGACCAGACGGGCGAGCAGGTCGTCGGCGTCGATCGTGTCGCCGCGGCGGATGATGACAGGCTCCACCTCGACCGGGGCAAGGCGTTGGAGGAGCGCGCGCACACCAGCGACGACGATTGCCGGACAACGGTCCGGTGTGCGCAGCCGCCAGAGGACCTCGAGCCGGCGGCCCATCGTCTCGACGTTCGGGCTGACCCGCTCGAAGGGGAGCGTCTCCCACGCCGGGAACAGCACGACATCGTCGGGTGGCATGAACCTGACGAGATCGTCGTAGAGCTGCCCCGCCTCGCTCCCGGTCGGACAGGCGATGACGACAGGTCGTCGCCCGCTCAACTGTGCGAGCGCAGCGAGTGTGACGGCGCGTGCGGCCTCTGGGACGGCGACGATGCCGCTGGCGTCACCGAGCACTCCGACAACCGCGGGCTCGTCGCGCAACAGGCGCGGCACCGCCGATAGGGGTGAGTGGACGCTCGACATGCCGGGGTGAGGGTACCGAGACGGCCTATCGACCGTTGAACCGCTGCATCGCTGCATCGACACCGTCGACGACGATCGCCTCGACCGCGTCGGCGGCCTCCGCGACGGCGGTATCGAGCAGTTCGCGCTCGGTGGGCGGGACACGAGAGAGCACATGCTGCGCGCCACGATCACTCGAGGTCGGCTTTCCGATGCCGATGCGCACTCGCACGTAGTCCTGGGTGTGGAGGTGCTGGGTGATGCTGCGCAATCCGTTGTTGCCGGCGAGCCCACCGCCCACCTTCACGCGCACGGTGCCCGGCGGGAGATCGAGTTCGTCGTGGACGACCACGAGACCGCCCATGTCGTCGATGCGGTGCCGCTTCAGCAGGGCGCGCACGGCGCGACCACTCTCGTTCATGTACGTGATCGGGAACGCGAGCACGACGCGATGGTCAGCGAGGGTGATCTCGCCGGTGAGCGCATGATCGCGGCCCGCACGTAGCGATGTGCCGTGTCGGCGGGCGAGCAGCGCAACACACTCCTCACCGACGTTGTGCCGTGTGCGGGCGTACTGAGCGCCCGGATTCCCGAGTCCGACGACGAGGGCGTCGATCACGCCGCGGTCGACGTCACTCTGCGGCAGGTTCGGCCGCTGCCGCGACCGGTGCCGCCTCGGGGGCTGCCGGGCCACCCGAGGTCTGCAGGATGGTGACGACTGCCGTCTCGGGCGCCGCGGTGGCGGTGACACCCTTGGGCAGGGTGATGTCGCCGAGCCGGATGATGTCGCCCGGCTGCATCGCCGAGATGTCGATCACGATCTCGGCGGGCATGTTGCCCGGCGTGCAGCTGACCTCGACGGTGTCGACGGCTGCGTCGACGAGACCACCGGCGTTGATGACGGCCTTCGCTTCGCCCTCGAGGCGCACCGGCACCTGCACGGTGATCGCGACCTTGAGGTCGACCTGGAGGAAGTCGATGTGGCTCACGGTGCGCTTGATCGGGTGGCGCTGCAGATCCTTGACGACCACGGGGTACGAGCGGCCGGCAACCTCGAGTGACAGCAGGGTGTTGGTCCCGCCCGGGCCACCGAGCGCGAGGCGAAGGTCGCGGCGGTCGACGGTGACGGTGATCGGCTCCATACCCTGGCCGTAGACGACGCCGGGCACATGCCCCTCGGCGCGCAGGCGCCGTGCGGCGGACGAGCCTCCGGCGGAGCGGGGGGTGGCGACGAGCGTGGTGCTGGACATTGCGGCCTCGATCAGATCGGACGAACGGCCTTCGATGCTACCGGGGCCGTGTCCCGGGCGACAATCCCCGCCGGCGCCTGGCAGATGGGGGATCGGGCGGGATCAGGCCTGGTTCTCGCCGCCGAAGATCTCGCTCACGCTCGTGTCGTCGAACACCGCATTGAGGGCGTCGGCGATGAGGGGAGCGATCGAGAGCACCTCGATCTTGGGGATCTGCTTCTCGGTCGACAGCGGCAGGGTGTTGGTGAGCACGACCCGGGAGATGACCGACTTCTCGAGGCGCTCGATGGCCGGTCCACTCAGCACTGCATGGGTGGCCATGGCCCAGACCTCGCGGGCGCCGCGTTGCTTGAGTACCTCGGCCGCCGACACGATCGTGCCGCCGGAGTCGATCATGTCGTCCGTCAACACGCACAGGCGACCGTCGACGTCGCCCATCACTTCTTTCGCCTCGGCGACGTTGGCGGTGCCTTTCGGTCGGCGCTTGTAGATAAAGGCGAGATCCGAGCCCTTGTCGCCGAGGTGCTGTGCCATCCGCTCGGCGACCTTGATACGGCCAGCATCCGGGGCGACGATCACGGGCGCGTCGGCGTGTTCACGGAGGTAGTTCTCGAGCACGGGCATCGCGGTGAGGTGATCGACCGGACCCTCGAAGAACCCCTGGATCTGTCCACTGTGGAGATCGATGCTGACCATGCGCTTCGCGCCGGCCGCCTTGAACAAGTCGGCGATGAGGCGCGCCGTGATCGGCTCGCGCCCTTCTGCCTTGCGGTCCTGACGGGCATATCCGTAGAAGGGGCAGACCGCGGTGATCCGCTTGGCCGAGGCTCGGTACGCAGCGTCGATCATGATCAGCTGCTCCATGATCGAGTCGTTGATGCTCAGCCCGTCGAAGCCGCAGTGGGTCTGCATGATGAACACGTCGTTGCCGCGGATGCTCTCGCCGAAGCGGACGCGTACCTCGCCGTTGGCGAACTGGACGAGGTTCGGCTGGCCGAGTTCGATCCCGAGATGTGTCGCCACCTCCTGCGCCAGCACGGGGTGCGTACGCCCCGAGTAGAGCGCCATGCGCTTGGTGGTGACTTTCTCCATCATGTCTCCCCGGTGACTCACTCGACCGGCGCAGTGTAGAAGGCGCCCGTCACGAGATCGGTACCGGTGACGCTCCCGGCGGGGAGGTGGGCGAAGGGCCCGACGACGGCGCCGTCGCCGATCTCGCTGTCGCGCCCGACGGTGTGCTCGACGCGTGCGCCCTTGCCGACCACGCAGTCGACGAGCCGCGTGTGCGGGCCGACCTCGCTGCCGTCTCCGATCACCGTGTCGCCCTGCAGGATCGTGCCCGGGTAGAGCGTGACGTCACGGCCGAGCCGGACCGTCACATCGATGAACGTCTGACGGGGGTCGAGCATGGTGACCCCGTCGAGCAGCCAGTGCCGGTTCGTGCGTGACCGCAGTTCGCGCTCGGCGAGGGCGAGCTGCCACCGGTCGTTGACCCCGCGTGTCTCGGCCTCGGGCGCATCGACCGTGCCGACGCGGTGTCCGAGTGCGGCAAGGGTGCCGACGACATCGGTGAGGTAGTACTCGCCCTGGCTGTTGTCGGGGCTCAGTCGGCGCAGCGCGGGGCCGAGCAGGTCGCGTCGGAAGGCATAGATGCCTGTGTTGATCTCGCGTACGGCCCGCTCGTCGAGCGACGCATCGCGTTCCTCGACGATGCGCTCCACGCGGCCCTCACCCGATCGCGATGCGCGGCGCACCACCCGTCCGTAGCCGGTGGGGTCATCGACGACGCTCGTCAGGAGGGTTGCTGCATCGCCCTCGGCGATGTGGGCGGCGACGAGGACGGCGATCGTCTCGGCGCGCAGCAGCGGTGTGTCGCCGGGCAGGACGAGCACGGTCGAGGCGTCGTCGAGGTCGTCGCCGGGGAACGCACCGAGTCCGACGGCCGCTGCATCGCCGGTGCCGCGCTGGACGGACTGTTCGACGAATCCCACGTGCGCCCACGGCGGTGCCTGCTCGTGCACCTTCTTGGTGACCTGCTCGGCGCCGTGGCCGACGACGACGACCGTGCGCTCGGGTCCGACCTCGGCGAGGGCGTGGATGACGTGCATCACCATCGGGCGCCCGCAGATGAGGTGCAGCGGCTTGGGGCGTGTCGAGCGCATCCGCGACCCCTCACCTGCAGCGAGCACGATGGCCGACACACCCATGGGAGTGTTCTAGCGCGCCGAGTCGGTGCGGGCCACCGCGCGGATGGCCGTCGGCCCGAAGGTCGTCGCGCACCGTCGGCACCAGAACCCCTGCTCGAGCTCGGTGCCGCACGGGCCGTGGACGAGCACCGGCCCGGGTTCACCCTCGTCGACGTGCTGCTCGGCCCACCTGATGAGTGCGACGAGCGCCGGCGACAGGGCGATGCCGGCAGGGGTGAGTCGGTACTCGTAGCGTGGCGGGTGGTCCGAGTACCGCTCCTTCACCATGACACCCCCGTCGACGAGGCGACGGAGGCGGTTGGTGAGCACCGGCCGGGCGATGCCGAGGTCGGTGCAGAAATCGTCGAAGCGGCGGACGCCACGCAGCGCAGCCCGGACGATGAGGATGCTCCACCGGTCGCCGACGAGGCGCAGGGTGCGGTCGAGTGTGCCGGGATCGGCCGGTCGGGTCACCCGATGATCGTACCGACCCCCGGGCATGGTCAGTTTCACAATGAAACTCACTGCGGCTAGTGTCGGCCTGTGCTGACCGACGACGATCTGCTGACCCGGCCGCTCGACGACCTGCTCGCCGCCGCCGCCGACCGGCGCGACCGTGCCCACGGCAGCCGTGTGACCTACTCGCCAAAGGTGTTCATCCCACTGACGATGCTGTGTCGCGACCGGTGCGGGTACTGCACGTTCGCCCAGCCCCCGGCGCGTCTCGGATCGGCCTACCTGTCACCCGAGCAGGTCCTCGACATCGCCCGCGCCGGCGCACGGGCCGGATGCCACGAGGCGCTCTTCACGCTCGGCGAGGCGCCAGAAGATCGGTACGAGGCGGCGCGCACGTGGCTGCGTGAGCACGGCTACGACAGCACGGTCCACTACCTGCATGCGATGGCGGGTCTCGTCGTCGCCGAGACCGGCCTGCTCCCGCACGCCAATGCCGGCGCGCTCGACGAGGCGCAACTGCGACTGCTCGCCTCGGTCGCCCCGAGCCAGGGAATGATGCTCGAGACGCTGCGCGACGACCTCGCGTGTCACCGCGGCGCCCCGGACAAGACACCCGCCCGCCGTCTGGCGACCCTCGAGGCCGCCGGTCGGGCGCGCGTCGCGTTCACCACCGGGATCCTCGTGGGGATCGGCGAGACCCGCGCCGACCGTCTCGCTGCGCTCCGGGCGATCGCCGCGAGCCACGAACGTCACGGACATGTGCAGGAAGTGATCGTGCAGAACTTCCTGCCCAAGCCGGGTACGGCGATGCAGCACGAACCCCCGTGCCCGACCGACGAGTTCATCTGGTCGATCGCAGCCGCACGGCTGATCCTGCCGCCCGAGGTGCACCTACAGGCGCCACCGAACCTGAGCGACGACTTCGGTGTCCTGCTCGCCGCCGGGATCGACGACTGGGGTGGCGTCTCACCCGTGACGGCGGATCACGTCAACCCGGAGCGCCCGTGGCCGGCACTCGACCGACTGCGTGACGTCACCGAGCGCGCCGGGTTCGCCCTCGCCCCTCGCCTGACGATCTATCCCGAGTTCGTCCGTCGTCCCGACGAGTGGGTGCACCCCGATCTGCGATTCGCCGTCCTCGATCGCAGTGATGCCGAAGGTCTCGGTCGCGACGACCCCGGCGCGGTGTGGCCCGAGCGGGTCACGGCGGCCGATGTCGTGCACGACGGCGCCGAGGTCGTCCTCGTCGGGCATCGCAGCACACAGTGGTACTCGGGAGCGACCAACGAACCGCCGACGCTCGTCGGCCCGACGCTCGGTGTGGGCTCGTCGCGTCGGGGCGGCCGGATCGCCGAGATCATCGCCGGTGTCGAGGCTGGTCAGGAGGTCGGTCACGACGAGATCGTCGCCCTGTTCGCCGCCCGCGGACCCGAAGTGCGCGCCGTGGCCGATCTCGCCGACCGGCTGCGTGCGCAAGCGGTGGGCGACACCATCACCTGGGTGCACAACCGCAACATCAACTACACGAACGTGTGCACGTTCAAGTGCCGGTTCTGTGGATTCTCGAAGGGTCCGCTCAGCCTCAACCTGCGCGGCACTCCGTACCTGTTGACACTCGACGACATCGCCGGCCGCGCCCGCGAGGCGCGCGATCTCGGCGCGACCGAGGTGACACTCCAGGGCGGGATCCATCCCGACTTCGACGGCGACTTCTACATCGATGTCGCGCGCGCCGTGAAGGATGCGGCACCCGAGTTGCATGTGCACGGCTTCACCGCGCTCGAGGTGACCGAGGGCGCGCGGCGCCTCGGCGAGGACCTGCACGCCTACCTCCGGCGCCTCCGTGACGCGGGACTGTCGTCGCTGCCCGGAACCGCCGCCGAGATCCTCGATGACGAGGTCCGCGCCGTGCTGTGCCCCGACAAGATCACGACCGACGAGTGGCTCGACTGCCATGCGGCGGCCCACGAGGTCGGCCTGCGCAGCAACATCACGATCATGTTCGGCTCGATCGAGCATCCCGAGTCGTGGGCCCGCCACATCGTGCGAACCCGGGCCCTCCAGAAGGTGACCGGCGGATTCACCGAGTTCGTCGGACTTCCCTTCGTGCACATGGCGTCACCGATCTACCTGCAGCGTCGGTCGCGCCGCGGACCCACGTTCCGTGAGACGTTGCTGATGCATTCGGTGGCGCGGATCGCGTATCGGGGGCTGATCGACAACATCCAGCTGTCGTGGGTGAAGATCGGCGCGGCAGGCGCCGCCCAGTTGCTGCGGGCGGGGTGCAACGACCTCGGCGGCACATTGATGGACGAGAACATCTCCCGAGCTGCCGGTGCGAGCCATGGTCAGGCGATGACCGAGGAGCGTTTCGCTGCGCTCGTCGAGCCGCTCGGTCGCCATCTGCGTCAGCGCACGACGCTCTATGGCAGGGCTGACGGGGTGGCGGTCGGCTGATCGGCCGCTCGGTTCCGGGGAAGGGAATCGAACCCCTATACGCAGATCCAAAATCTGCTGTCCTACCGTTGAACGACCCCGGATGGTCTCCCTGAGGCTAACCGTCGTCCGTGCGCACGGGTCGATGGGGCATGTCGGCGGACCTCATGTCGAATGGTGAGAGTCGTCGGCAACCCGGTAGGGTCAGCGACCGTCATGGGATCGCTCATCAAGAAGCGCCGGAAGCGCATGCGGAAGAAGAAGCACAAGAAGATGCTCCGCCGCACGCGCCACCAGCGTCGATAATCCTCGTCAGCCCTCGTCGCCCGTCCCGGCCACCGCTCAGTTGGCCGGGATGGTTCGCGTGTGCACGACGGTCGCGCCGTCGAGGTCGACGGTGTGGCGACCGACGAGGAACCAAGTGGCACCGCTGCCGGCGAGCGTCGGCGCGAGACCGGTGGCGTCGCCGATGCGCTGACGCCACCGCTCGAGTTCGGGAGCCACGGCGATCGCGGCAGGCTCGAGATCGTTGGGTCCCTCGGCCCGGGGACCGCCGAGGTCGTCCCACATGCGGTACACGGCGGGTGTGGCGACCTGTACGGGCGGGATGACGAGCGTGATGTCGAGCGGGCGGAACGGCAGCGGCTCGACCAGTTCGCCGATACCGCGAACCCGGGCCCGGCCGCCGACGAGACAGAAGGCAACGTCTGCGCCGAGGCCGACGGCGACCGCCGGGTCGGTGATCCCCGCCCAGCGCAGCACGGCTGCGGCGTCGCTCGACCCACCGCCGAGTCCGCCGCCGTGGGGGATCCGTTTGTCGAGGTGCACCGCTGCCGTCCGACCGACGAGGTCGAGGGCGCGGGTGACGAGGTTGTCCGCACCGAGGGCCATTCCCCCGGCGAACGGTCCGTCCGCCGTCAGGCCCACGGCGCCCTCGGTGATCGTGATCCGGTCGGCAAGATCGAGTGACACCATCTCGGCGTCGATCAGGTGGAAGCCGTCGGCACGCACGCCGGTGATCCGCAGCGAGAGGGTGAGCTTCGCCGGTGCGGAGAGTTCGACGGAGGTCATCCGAGCTCCATCACCGCTCGCGCGAGTCGTCCCCACGCCTCGACGTCGAGGTCCTCGGGGCGGTCGGTGGGGTCGATGCCGGCCGCGTCGAACGCAGCGGGGGTGACGATCCCGTCGAGTGATCTGCGGAGCATCTTGCGGCGCTGGCCGAATGCGGTCCGCACGAGACCGAAGAGCGCATCGGGCGGGACGTCGACAGCCGGAGTGCGACGTCGACGGATGTCGGCGAGCGCCGACTCGACGCGCGGTCGGGGGACGAACACACTGGCCGGCACCGTGCCGACGATGCGTGCGGTCGCCCAGTACGCCACCTTCACACTCACAGCACCGTAGGCGGGGGAGCCTGCTGCCGCGCACAGGCGATCGGCAACCTCTCGTTGCACCATCACGAGCATGCGCGCGATACGCGGCTCGTCGTCGAGGAGGTCGCAGACGAGCGGTGTCGCGATGTTGTACGGAAGGTTCGCGACGAGGATCCAGTCGGTGCGATCACCGAGGATGGCGTCCCAGTCGAGTGTCATCGCGTCGCCCTCGACGACGGTCACGCGGTCGTGGCTCGCCGTCAGATCACGAAGCACCGGGACGATCCCGCGGTCGACCTCGATCGCGGTGACGATCGCGCCGGTCTCGGCGAGTGCGAGGGTGAGCGAGCCGAGTCCCGCCCCGATCTCGATGACGTGATCGCCTGGTCCGACCTCGGCAAGTCTGGCGATACGCCGGACGGTGTTCGGATCGGCGACGAAGTTCTGTCCGAGGTCGCGTCGCGGGGCGAGCCCGGCGCTGGTGAGCAGCGCGGTGATCTGCGGGCGCGAGTGCACCGCTACCAGGTGATGCGCACGGGCACGGGCGCGTCGGCGAGGTTGCCGATCTCGGTGAACCACTCGGTGTCGAGGACGATGTCGGATCCTGCAGGGGGGATCTTCCCGTAGATGTTCACGCAGGTCGTGCGCTGCCCGTTGTCGAGGTTCGTGACCGTGATCATCACGCCCTCGGCGACCAGTCCCGTCGAGCACGGCTGGAGCAGTTCTTCGGCGTAGCGCGTGAAACTGGCCTTGACGACGAGGGAGTTGCCCGACGGCACCGGCGGCACGAGGACCGACGGCGGCTCCACGGCTCCCGGCGCGACGTCGCCCGACATGAAGGCCGCTGGCGCCGGGACGTATGCGCTGGTCGGAGGAGGTGTCGGCGAACCGATCTCACGGGCGGCGTCGCCGGCCGACGGATCATTGGTGCCCGACGAGCGGTCACCGAACACCACGAGCGCGAGGAGGGCGACGATGGTGATGACCGTGGCGACGGTCGCGCGGTGTCGGTCGACGAGGTTCATGGCAGGAGCGCCCGTGGGTCGGGCACGGTGAAAAGGCTACGGAGCGAGCCGGGGGAACGCAAGGAGGGCCGCGCTGGTGGTCGTTCGGCGGACCTCGTCGAGCGATGCGTTGCGCAGGTCGGCGATGCAGCGGGCCACGTCGACGACGTGGGCCGGCTGGTTCGTCCGCCCGCGGTGGGGTACCGGGGCGAGGTACGGACTGTCGGTCTCGACCAGCAGTCGGTCGGCGGGGCAGCGGACGGCAGCGGCCCTGACATCGGTCGCCGACGGGAACGACACGATGCCACTGAAGCTGACGAAGGCGCCGAGACCGAGGCATTGATCGAGTTCGTCGACACCACCCGTGAAGCAATGGAACACGACCTGCGCGGGAACTCCCTCGGCGGCGAAGATGTCGAACGTGTCGGGCCAGGCCGCGCGGGTGTGGACGACGAGTGGGAGGTCGTGCTCGAGGGCGAGCGCGATCTGCGCAGCGAACGCGGCGCGCTGCACATCGCGTGGCGAATGGTCGTAGTGATAGTCGAGGCCGGCCTCGCCGATGGCGACCACTCGTGGATGATCGATCAGATCGACGATCGTGTCCACACCGTGGCGAGCCTCGTGCGGGTGGAGTCCGACCGTGGCGAACACGTCGTCGTGGGCCACTGCGTTGGCGATCGCTGCCGCCGACGTTGCGGCGTCACAGCCCACGTCGATGAAGGTGCGCACCCCGACCGCGCGGGCGGCATCGAGGACGTCGCCGACCTCGGCGCCACGTGTGTCGGTGAGATGGCAGTGGCTGTCGATGAACCCCTCGTACACCGCGCCGAGGCTACGGGCTCGACTCATCTGCGGGGGAAGAGCGGATCGCCCTTGACCACCGGGAGGCCGCCGGGGTAACCACCCCACCGCACCGCATCGGGCAGTCGCTGGTCGGCGACGTGTCCGGGCATCCCGAGACGCGACCACACCTCGTCGGCCGACCCGGGGACGGCCGGCGAGGCGAGGATGGCGACGATCCGCAGCGCCTCGAGCGCGTCACCCATCACCCGGTCGACCGCGGGTCCGGGCTCGGCGCGCCACGGCTCGTGGGTCTCGAGGTACGCGTTGGTGGCTCTGATCAACTGCCACGTCGCCTCGAGCGCGCGGCTCGGCTGAACCTCGGCCCATGCGGAGGTCGTCTCGGCGACGGCCTGTTCGGCGGCGGCAGCGAGCGGCGAGTCGGCGCCGGGCGCCGGACCCGTGGCGTCACACTTCTTGGCCACCACGGTGGCCACTCGCGCGGCCAGATTGCCAAGGTTGTTGGCGAGATCGCTGTTGTACCGGGCGACGAGACCCTCGTGGGTGAAGTCACCGTCGCTCCCGTACGGCGTCTCGGCGAGTACGTAGTAGCGGAACCCGTCGACACCGATCTCGTCGACGAGGTCGAGCGGATTCACCACGTTGCCACTCGTCTTGCTCATCTTCTCGCCACCGACGAGCAGCCATCCACCGACCGCCCACCCCGCCGGCGGTTCGAGTCCGGCGCTCATCAGCATTGCCGGCCAGTAGACGCAGTGGTGTCGGATGATGTCCTTGCCGATGAGGTGACGTCCCGGCCACCAGGTCCGGAATCGTGCCTCATCGGTGCCGTAGCCGATCGCGGTGATGTAGTTGGCGAGGGCGTCGAACCACACGTACGCCACGTGTGCCGGATCCCACGGCAGCGGGATGTCCCACGTGAGGCTCGTGCGGCTGACGCTGAAGTCGCGCAGGCCGCCGCGGATGAGGCCGAGCGCCTCGTTGCCGCGGAACTCCGGGACGATCGCTCCTGGGTGGTCGGCGTACCAGTCGAGGAGTCGCTGCTGATAGCGACTGAGTCGGAAGAAGTAGTTCTCCTCCTCGTACTGCTCGACCCGGCGGCGGTGGATACGGCACATGTCGCCGTCGTCGAGCTCGTCGTCGGTGTAGTACTCCTCGCACGCCACGCAGTACTTCCCGCGATAGACATCGAGTTCGATGTCGCCGGCGTCGTAGCAGCGCTGCAGCAGCTCGCGCACACCGGCCCTGTGGCGCGACTCTGTGGTGCGGATGAAATCGTCGTTGGTGATCCCGAGGCGCTGCCATGCCGCGGCGTACTGTGGTGCGATCTCGTCGACGAACTCCTGGGGCGACTTCCCCGCCGCGGTCGCGTAGTCGTGGACCTTCTGTCCGTGCTCGTCGGTTCCGGTGAGGAAATGGACATCGTCGCCGAGAAGACGATGCCAGCGCGCGAGGGCATCGGCGACGATCGTCGTGTACGCATGGCCGAGGTGCGGTTTGGCGGTGACGTAATAGATCGGCGTGGTGAGGTAGTAACGGCTCATCGGGGCTCCTCGGGTCGACGGATTGATCAGCGACCGGGACGCATTCGGCACAGCGACGAGCGGACCACACGGGCAGCCTACGGCCCGCGCGCAGTGACGGCTATGGTCGTCGGCGTGGTCCTCGAGCACCGCCACCTCGGGCCGCACACGTCCGTGCTCGTCGGTCCGGATGCGGGCAAGTACCCCGACGGGAACTCGGTCCTGGTGCGTGGCGCCGATGCAACGTTCGTGATCGACCCATCGCTCGGGAGCCGCTCGGGCGGACTCGATGTCGATGGGGTCGTGCTCACCCATGCCCACGAGGACCACATGGCCGGGCTGTCGGCGGTGCGCCACACTGCGCTGTACGCCCACGCCGACGATGTCGCAGCAGTCCGGTCGGTGGATGCGCTGATGGATCTGTACGGCGTGCCGGGTGACGCTCGGGCCGCGATGACCGAACTCGTCACCACTCGGTTCCACTACGCGGGCTGGCCACACGCCGAGGCGATCTCCGGCGGGCACCGGTTCGATCTGGGTGGTGTCACGGTGACCGTGCTCCATGCACCGGGCCACACCGCAGGTCACTGTGTCGTGCTCGTCGAACCCGACGGGGTGCTCGTCACGGGAGACATCGATCTGACGTCCTTCGGGCCGTACTACGGCGATGCAGCGAGCAGCCTCGACGACTTCGCCACGACACTCGATGCCGTGGCGGACATCGAGGCCCGGCACTACGTGACCTTCCACCACAAGGGAGTGATCGACGGACATCCCGCCTTTCGTGCCGCCGTCGCCGACTACGCAGCGGTGATCGATCGTCGATCAGCAGCACTCATCGACCTGCTCGACCAGCCGCGAACACTCGACGAACTCGTCGCCATCGGCATCGTCTACCGACCCGGGACGCGACCTGCGGTGTTCGGTGATTCGGTCGAGCGGCACACCATCGCGCGCCACCTCGTCCGACTGACGGCGGCTGGGCTCGTCGCGCCGTCGGCTGACGACGCTCAGGTGTGGGTTCGGGCGTAGCGGATACCTGCAGCCACGCCACCGGCCAGGAGGCCGACCGCCGCAGCGGCCTGACCGGTGCGGCGGACCACTGCCTTCGTGCGCTGGCTGAACACGACGACCGGCCAGCCGCGCGCACCGGCGATCCGCTCGAGCCGCTGGTCGGGATTGACGACGACCGGATGTCCCACGGCCTCGAGCATCGGCAGGTCGCTCATCGAGTCCGAGTACGCCCAGCACTGGGTGAGGTCGAGGCCTTCCCATCGGGCGAGTTCGTTGATCGCGTCGACCTTGCCGGGTCCGTAGCAGAACGGGCCGGTGAGTCGGCCGGTGTAGACGCCGTCGACGATCTCGCCGCGGGTGCCGATCCCGGCAGTCATGCCGAGTGCGGTGGCGAGGGGTTCGACAAGTTCGACCGGCGATGCCGAGACGATGTACGTGGCCCGCCCGGCGTGGCGATGCTGCTCGACGAGACGACGCGACTCGGGTCGCACCCGGTCGAGCAGGCGTGGGATCACGTCGGCGTTCAGCGCGATCAGATCGTCGACGCGCACACCCGAGACGGCCCCGAGGATGCGGTCGCGCACCCCTGTGGAGGTCTCGTCGCTCGCCCCCGACATGCGGAAGCGCACCGCACCCACCGTGTCGCGTACGAATTGCGCGGGCGGGACGAGGCCCGAGCGCCATGCGGCGATGGCGAGGGCGAAGGCGCTCGACCCGCTGATCAGTGTGCGGTCGAGATCGAAGAACGCGGCGCTCGGGCCGGGTGAGTAGAGCGGGAGTTCAGACATGACGCGGGATCGTGAGGGCGAGGTCGTAGACACGGCGACGGGCTGCGCCGGTCGATGCAACGACTGCGGCGACCGCACGGCGTCGATCGGCGCCGCTGCGCAGTTCGTGATCGAGTGCGACGAGGATGGCGTCGTCGTCGCGCGGCGGAGGCGGCGCGGCTCCTTCGACGACGAGCACGTATTCGCCGCGTGGCGCACGTGCTGCGAGATGGTCGATGGCGTCACCGAGTGTGCCGCGCCAGATCTCCTCGTACATCTTCGTGAGCTCACGAGCGAGCGCGATGCGACGGTCGGGACCACAGCTCGCCGCGAGGTCGGCGACGGTGCGTTCGACCCGGTGGGGCGACTCGTGCAGGATGACCGTGCGCCGCTCGGTGGCGATGTCGTCGAGCCGTTCGGTGCGCGCTCGACCGCTGCGCGGCAGGAAGCCCTCGAAGACGAATCGGGACGTGTCGAAGCCACTCGTCACGAGGGCCATGACGAGCGCAGCCGGTCCGGGCACCGCCGACACCTGATGTCCGGCGTCGAGCACGGCGCGCACGAGCCGGCCTCCGGGGTCGCTGATCCCGGGCGTCCCGGCATCGGTGACCACCGCGACGTCGCGGCCCGCATCGAGTTCTGCGAGCACCTCGGGGATGCGCGCCGCCTCGCTGTGCTCGTCGGCCGCGACGAGGTGGGCTCCGCTGATACCGGCGTGGGTGAGCAGGTGCCGGGTGTGGCGGGTGTCCTCACAGCAGATGAGTGCGCATCGGCGGAGCGTGTCGGCGGCACGGGGCGACAGATCGCCGAGATTGCCGATCGGTGTGCTGACGAGGAACAGTCGGCCGCTCATCGGCGTACCTCGACGATGTCGCCGACCCGCAGACCCCAACGATCGAATGCCCCCGCCTCGGCCTCGATCACCAGATGTGCCCGACGCATCGGCGCCCCGACCCG
Organism: Ilumatobacteraceae bacterium; assembly: GCA_046086305.1. Classification (GTDB taxonomy): domain Bacteria; phylum Actinomycetota; class Acidimicrobiia; order Acidimicrobiales; family Ilumatobacteraceae; genus UBA668. The sequence continues at coordinate 6,657 of JBJSXI010000073.1, read as the reverse complement.
GTGCGGCGCCATGCGGACCGTGCGGAGCACCGTGCCGGATGCGTCGACATGGGCGACGTCGAGGGGCATCTTCATGCCGAAGGTGTGCACCCAGCGGCACCGGGGGATGACGAATGCGCCCTCGACCGAGGTGCGCCCGAGGAGGCCGACGAGCCGGTGGCGACGACCCTCGGCGATCTCCGCGCTCGCGAGGACATGCCCTGCGCTGACCAGCCAGCACGATCCGCTCGCCATGGCGACAGGATGCCACGCGATCGGCGGATCAGAGCAGCGGCACGTCCGGCGCGGTCGTGTATTCGGACCGGCGTCCACCAGAGGTGTCGTAGAGCGCCTTGCCGACGACGGCGCAGAAGATGATCACTCCGCCCACGATGGTGAGCGGCTTGGGGGTCAGACCGAGGATGACGAACGACAGCAGAGGTACGAAGGCCATCTCGGTCTGGGCGAACACCGTCATCGGGACCGCCGGGACCTGCTTGGTGGCGGCATTGAACATGAAGGTACCGACGACGATGATCACCGCGCCGTGGAAGAGCGCATACGCCGTGTCGAGCAGCGGCGGCACGAGGGGTTTGCCGTGGGCGAGCGTGACGATTCCGCACACGAGGATCATGAGGGCGCTGTATCCCGGGAGGACCGGCGACCAGTCGCGTTCTGGCCCGGTGCGCAGACTCACGGTGTAGAGCGCAAAGCCGATCGACGAGCAGAACGCGGCGACGTTGCCGATCATGCTGCCCGCCTCGAGATCACTGAACACCGTGACGGTGAGGCCGACGATGCCGGCGGCGAGGGCGACGATGGTCGAGCGCGAGAGCTGCTCTCCGAGAACGCGTGCGAACACCACAGCGACGAGTGGTGTGAGCGAGCTGAGGAATGCAGCATTCGCCGGGGTCGTGGTGTCGACCGCATAGACGAAGGCGAGTGATGCGAGGAACAGGCCGATGTTGGCGCTGATCATCGCGCGGCCGCTGCGCCATGCGCGCACCGTCGGGAACGGGTCGCGCCGGAGCGCGCTGATCACCTCGACGACGACGATGATGCCCACAGATCGCCAGATGAGGTACTGGAATGCATCCGACTCGTCGGCCAGACGCTTGAGCACCGCCCCGACGCTCCAGATGACGCCTGCGCTGAGCGCGAGGAGTGAGGCGACGACCGGCAGGCGTCGACCTCGAGACATCGACTCGGTCATGCGTGGCTGATCGTAGTCAGGTGCGCTAGAGATGGGCTGGTGATCGAGTCGCCGACGTCCTCGACGGCGCGCGTGCCGACCGCCGCACGCAGTTTCCGGCCCCGTCGGCGGCGGCTGTCGGCGACCCTCGACGCGGCGCTCCGGGTGCACGGTGCGACGTATCTGCTCGACGACGTCGGTCCCCTCCTCTCCCTCGAGGCCCTGTTCCCGGTGCACGACGCGGTCATCCTCGACATCGGGTTCGGCGCCGGCGAGGGTCTGCTCGGCATGCTCGAAGCGGATCCCGCACAGGCGGTCATCGGCGTCGAGGTGCACACACCCGGTGTGGCCAGGGTGGTGGCCGAGGCGGCCGCCGCCGGCTGGGGCCACGTGCGCGTCGTGCACGGTGACGTCGTGGAGTTCGTCGACCGGCTCGCCCCGGGAAGTCTGAGCGGTGTGCGGGTGTGGTACCCCGACCCGTGGCCCAAGCAGCGTCAGCGACACCGCCGGCTCCTCGATGCGGCGATGCTCGCGCGGGTCGCCGATCTTCTCCGGCCGGGTGGGGTGCTCCACGTGGTCACCGACATCGACGACTACGGACGCGACGTCGCTGCACTGGCATCACTCGACGGGCGATTCGACGGCGGGGTGATCGAACGTCCGCGATGGCGGCCGGCCACTCGCTTCGAGCAGCGCGCCGAGCGCGAAGGACGGTCCTCGACCGAGTTGTGGTTCGTTCGTCGCGTCGATTCAGACGGGTAGCGGGTCCGGCCGTCGGCCGATCCCGCCGTCGCGAAGCAGCATCCCGGTGAACTGTCGGTCGAGAAACTGCTGGCGCCAGACGAGCATCTCCTGGGCGAGGGGCAGCACGACGGCCGGATCGTCGACCCGGGTGCACCAGGTCGGATCGGTGAGCAGGTCGAAGCACAGCCAGTCACCGTCGCCGAACTGCACGTAGGCATACCGGTCGGTGCGCAGCACGGCGAGGTTCTGGCGCTCCAGCCGACGGTCCCACGGCCAGTCGTGTCCGCCGCCGGGGATGAACGCATCGCGCCAATCCCACTCGTAGTGCGCCGCCGTACGCCACTGCGGTGGGTCCTCGCCGCGCAGGAACGGCTGGAGGGGGAGCCCGTCGCACTGCAGCGGCACCGCGACGCCGATCGCCTCGCACACGGTGGGCATGATGTCGACGTTCTCGGTGAACGCGGTGACGACGCGACCGTGACCGGCGCGCAGGTGGGGCTCACGCACGATCCCGATGATGTGGTAACTGCTCTCGAAGAAACCGACCTTCTGGATGAGGCCCTGATCGCAGAGCTGCTCGCCGTGATCGGCGGTCACGATGATCACCGTGTCGTCCCACTCACCCCGACGCTGCAGCGCCTCCCAGATGCGGCCGAGGTGGTGGTCGACTTCGCTGATCATCCCCCAGTACTGCGAGCGGAGGTGCGCCACCGCCGACGGATCGCGCGGGGCGGCCGCACGGGTGATCGACAGGAGGGTCTCGTGCAGCGGATGACGGTCATCGGGGATCGGCAGCGGTGGCGGGATGGTGTCGGTCGGGTACATCGTGGCGTACTCACCTGCCGCGCTGTACGGAGGGTGCGGCCGGATGAACGACAGGTGGGTGAACCACGGTGTCGTGCCGTCGGGGCCGCCGTCGCGTTCGTCGAGCCACTCGAGGAACCGATCGGTGAGAAAGGTCGTCACCGAGTGGTCGGCGGGACGCTCGTGTTCGGTGGAGAGCATCACGTCGGGGTCGTCGGCGTCGTACCCGAGCGAGCGCAACCACTCCAGCCACGGCGCATGGCGCTCGTCGAGGCACAGCACTTCGTCGAAGCCGGGGAGGACCCCCTCGTAGGTGCTGAGACGCCAGTCGTCGGGGTCGGTGATCTGCCGCGGGTCGGCACCGACGTCGGTGTACCCGAACACCACGGGGTGGTAGCCACCGCGGATCGCCGCCCTCGCGACGTTGTCGAAGCGGTGATCGAGTGGCGTCCCATTGGCGACGACCCGATTGTTCATCTGGTAGGTGCCGGTGTAGAGCGCTGCACGTCCGGGTGCGCAGGGCGCCGCCTGCGAGTAGTGGCGGGCGAACCGCACGCCAGCAGCAGCGAGGGCATCGAGGTTCGGTGTGCGGACCACGGGGTGCCCGGCACACGAGAGCGAATCACCGCGGTACTGATCGAGGGTGATGAGGAGCACGTTCGGGCGGGATGATGACGTCGTCGACATGGCAGCACGATCGTACGCGGGAGCGATGCGGCGCACCGCAGTAGCGTTCCCCCGATGAACCCTCCGATCGGTCAGGGGAGCCGCATCGACCGACTCCTCGACGAGGCGACCCCCGACGAACTCGTGGCCCTCACCTCGGGGAGCGACCTGTGGCACACGATGCCGATCGCCCGCCTCGGGATCCCGGCGATGCGGGTGAGCGACGGACCGGTCGGCGTGCGCGGCACGCGTTTCGACGGTCCTGCGTCGATCAACATCCCCTGCAGCACATTGCTCGCCGCCACGTGGGACCCGGGACTCGTCGAGGAGATCGGCGAACTGCTCGGCCGCGAGGCCGTCGCCAAGGGTGTGTCGGTGCATCTCGCGCCGGCCGTCAACCTGCACCGGACACCGATCGGCGGGCGCAACTTCGAGTTCATGAGCGAGGAGCCGCAGCTGTCGGCGCGCATGGCGGTCGCCTATGTACGCGGGGTGCAATCGACGGGTGTCGCCAGTTGCATCAAGCACTTCGTCGGGAACGACACCGAGATCGAGCGGATGACGGTCGATTCGCGTATCGACGAGCGGACGCTGCGCGAGGTGTATCTCGTCCCGTTCGAGGCGGCGGTGCGCGAGGCCGGTGTCCGTGCCGTGATGACCGCCTACAACCGGGTCGACGGATCGTTCTGCACCGACCACCGCCTGATCGCGGAAGTGCTACGCGGCGAGTGGGGGTTCGACGGCGTGGTGATCAGCGACTGGTTCGGGCTTCACTCGACCGTCGAGGCCGTGATCGCGGGGACCGACCTCGAGATGCCGGGACCCACGCTGCATCGCGGCGCGACCCTCGCCGCGGCGATCGATGCCGGCGAGGTCGCAATCGATGTGGTGCGGGCGCGCGCCCGTGCAGTGCTCGAGACGCTCGAGTGGACCGGCGCACTCGATCGGGAGGATCCCGGCGCAGAGTCGACCCGCGACGACCCTGACGATCATGCACTCGTCCGTCGCGCTGCCGCAGAGGGCATGGTGCTCGTGCGCAATGTGGTGCGCACCGACCGACCGGTCCTGCCGCTCGACCCGACGACGGTCCGCCGGGTCGCGGTGATCGGCCCGAATGCCGATCGCGGACAACTGATGGGTGGTGGCAGTGCGCATGTGACGCCGACGTCTGCGTCGCATCCGCTCGACGCTCTGGCGCGCCGTCTCGGCCCGTCGGGGGTCGAGGTTGCCTTTGCGGAGGGGTGTCGGATCCACCGCCGACTGCCAGCGCTCGACCCGCGGCAGTGCACCGAGTTCACCGTCGAGATCTACCGCTCACCCGACGACCTCGACGACGCGTCGGTTGCGCCGGTCCGCACCCGGTCGGTGCGCGGCACACGTCTGATGTGGCAGGTCGACCCCACTGGTCAGGCCCGCCCGAACCCGTCGTTCGGCGCTCGGCTGCGCACCACGTTCACCCCATCGGTGTCGGGTGCGTGGCAGTTCGGCGTCGAGTGCATCGGATCGGTCCGGCTGCACGTCGACGGTCGGATGGTGCTCGACACGGCGGGCGCGCCGCTCGGCGGGTCGTTCTTCGGTAACGGGTGCAGCGAGCAGCGGGCCACCGTGTCGCTCGAGGAGGGCAGACCCACCGAGATCGTGCTCGACCTTCGTCATCCGGCGATGGGGATGACCTTGGCCGGGGCCAGCCTCGGTGCGCTCGCCCCGGTGGTCGGCGATCCGCTCGCCGAGGCGGTCGACCTCGCTGCGTCGAGCGACCTCGCCGTCGTCGTCGTGGGTACCAACGACGACTGGGAGAGTGAGGGATGGGACCGCCGGTCCCTCGACCTCCCCGGTGATCAGGACGAGCTCGTCCGACGGGTTGCCCGAACCGGGACACCGACGGTCGTCGTGATCAACGCAGGAGCACCCGTGGCGATGCCGTGGCTCGACGAGGTCGATGCCGTCGTCGTGGCGTGGTTCCCGGGACAGGCCTTCGGTGACGCGCTCGTCGATGTGCTCGTCGGTGACGTCGAGCCGCAGGGCCGACTGCCGGTGACCTTCCCGCGTCGGTTGGAGGACACGCCCGCCTTCGAACATCTGCCGCCGCGCGACGGTGTCGCCCACTACGCCGAGGGTCGGCTGATCGGCCACCGCTGGTACGACACGACCGGGCGTGAACCGCTGTTCGCGTTCGGTCACGGCCTGGGCTACGGGCAGGTCGAGATCGTGGGCGCGGCGGCGCCACCCATCGACGGGGTCGTCCACGAGGTCGTTGTCGAGGTTGCCAACCGTGGGGCGCGGCCGGCGGTCGAGGTGGTGCAGGTGTACGCGCACTGTCCGACGCGTACGGGCGGCGACCAGCCCGTCCAGTGGCTCGTCGGGTTCGTCAAGGTGTGCCTCGCCGTGGGGGAGGTGCGCACGGTGGCGGTGCCACTCGACGACCGGTCGTTCTCCACGTGGGACGTCGCGACGGGGTCGTGGCGTGTCGTCGACGAGCCGCACGAGTTGCGGATCGGCACGTCGTCGCGACGCATCGTCGCCCGGGTGCCGGTCGTGCCTGTCAGACGTTGAAGCGGAACTCCATCACGTCGCCATCGACGGGGTGGTAGTCCTTGCCCTCGACGCGGATGCGGCCGACCTCCTTGGCCCGCTGCCACGATCCGAGTTCGAGCAGTTCGTCCCAGTGGATGACCTCGGCGCGGATGAAGCCGCGCTGGAAGTCGGTGTGGATCCGACCGGCGCATTCGGGTGCCGATGATCCGGCACGGAAGGTCCAGGCTCGTGACTCCTTCTCACCCGTGGTGAAGAACGTCCGCAGTCCGAGCAGGTGGTATGCCGAGCGGACCATCCGGAACAGGGCACCCTCGCCGAGGCCGAAGCCCTCGAGCATCTCGGCCCGCTCGACGGGGTCGGCGATGGCGGCTGCCTCGGCCTCGAGCTGCACGCACATACCGATCACCTCGACGTTGTCGCCGGCCGACGCGAACTCGGCGCGCACCCGTTCCTCGGCGGCAGGGATCTGGTCGAGTTCGTTCTCACCGACGTTGACCACCGCGAGCACTGAGCGGTTCGTCAGCAGGAAGTAGGGCTGCAGCGTCGCGCGCCACTCGGCCTTCAGGCCTGCTCGGTAGAGCGGCGTGCCCTCGACGAGCGCGTCGTGGGCTGCCTGCAGGGCCTCGAGCTCGGCTCCGGCGCTCTTGTCGAGCTTGGCCTGTCGCTGTACCTGGGTGAGTCGTTTCTCGACCGTCTCGAGGTCGGCGAGGGCGAGTTCGATCTCGACGACGCGCAGG
>JBJSXI010000072.1:0-26425 GCA_046086305.1 Ilumatobacteraceae bacterium | reverse complement strand
TAGAGCGGATTGGCGAGCACACGCTCGGCGAGCGCCCGGTCGGGTGCATGGCGCCGGATCAGCTCGTCCCAGCCGGCCTTGGTGTCGAGCATCGCCACCCACAACTCTCCCGGCCAGCGGTGATCAGCACCATCGACACGCACGGCGCCTGCTCCTGCGAACGACGCAGCGGGGATGCCGAGCGAGTCGGCGAGACGGCGTGCAGGGTCGACGGTGATCACGAGGACGCGACGCGCCGACCGCGACGCGGCACCGAGCCCGAGCGCGGCCGACACCGTCGTCTTGCCGACACCGCCCGAGCCGCAGACGAGCACCATCCGTCGGCTGTCGAGCACCTCGGCGAGCGAAGTGGTCACGGGAGTTCCTCACCGAGGGCGCGCACCACCGCATCGAGTCCAGCAGCGGCGAGCTCAGGGATGAGCAGCACCGGTGCCGTCGATCCGAGCGCAGCGCGCAGGTGGTCGAGTTGTGCGACCGCGCGCACGCGACGCGCCCGGGCCGCTACGGCAGCCGAGAACACGGTCGACACCCCGTCGGTCGGCACCCCGACCGCGTGGGCCACTGCGACTGTCGACGTCGCGAGCACCTCGAAGACCTGATCGTCGTCGGACACGAACCACGCGGCAGGAACCCGATTGGCGACCACGGCGGCCACATCGACCACCGTTGTCGCGCGCACCTGCCCGACGAGATCGATCGCTTCGGTCACGGGCATCTCTTCGGCAGTCGTCACCGCGACGAGTCCGGTCCGTCGGGGATCACCGAGGATGTCGAGCATCCAGTCGGTCTGATCGCGCACCATCCCGACGCGCACGAGGTCGCGGATCACGGTCGGCGCGCCGAGCTGGGCCACGACATGACCCGACGCCTCGGCGTCGACCACGACGAGATCGAAGTGACGCTCGCGCACCTCGTAGCAGAGCTTGCCCACCGCAAGGATCTCTTTCACACCGGGGGCCGCGTCGGCGACGAAGTCGAATGTGCGCGCCACCGGTCCGATCCGCCCGACGAAGGGCACCTTCGCGACGACGCGCAGGTACTCGCGCAACGCGTCCTCGGTGTTCATCGTCATGACCCACAGGTTCGGCGCCACCTCACGTGGCGCGAATCCATCGTGGCCGCTGTCGCCGAGGGTTGTCGAGAGCGCACCCTTCGCATCCATCTCGCAGACCAGCGTGCGGCGCCCCTCCGCCGCAGCGATCGTCGCGAGCGCCGCAGCGACCGTCGTCTTGCCGACTCCACCCTTGCCGGAGACGAACAACAGATGGCGGTCGAGGAGCGAGTGGCCGACCACCGATCCGTCGGCCGTCACCCGTGGCGCCCCTCGTCGGCCAGACGCAGCAGGTATTGGCCGTAGGGCGTGCGCGCCATCGGCTCGGCGTTGGACCGCAGTGTGACCTCGTCGATCCAACCCGACCGATAGGCGATCTCGTCGGGTGAGGCGACCTGCAGGCCCTGACGGTTCTGGAGCGTCGCGACGAATGATCCGGCCTCGAGCAACGAGTCGTAGGTGCCGGTGTCGAGCCACGCATAGCCGCGTCCGAGCAGTTCCATGTGCAGTTCACCGCGTCGGAGATACTCGGCGTTCAGGTCGGTGATCTCGTACTCGCCCCGCGCCGAGGGTCGCAGCGCCGCTGCCAGGTCGACGACCTGATCGTCGTAGAAATAGAGACCGGTGACAGCGAAGTTGCTGCGCGGATGGGTCGGCTTCTCCTCGAGGCTCACCACCCGCCCTCGGTCGTCGATCTCGGCGACGCCGTACCGCTCGGGATCGCTCACCTGATAGCCGAAGACCGTTGCGCCTCGAGTGCGTGCCGCGGCGGTGCGCAACTGATCGACGAGCCCGTGGCCGTGGAAGATGTTGTCGCCGAGGACGAGCGCGCTCGGTTCACGTCCGACGAACTCGGCACCGATGACGAATGCCTGGGCGAGTCCGTTCGGCTCGGGCTGCACCGCATACGAGAGCGCGATCCCCCACTGGCCGCCGTCGCCGAGCAGTGCTCGGAATGCGGCCTGCTCGTGCGGTGTGGTGATGACGAGCAGATCGCGGATGCCCGCCAGCATCAGTGTCGACAGGGGGTAGTAGATCATCGGCTTGTCGTAGACGGGGAGCAACTGCTTGCTCACCCCGCGAGTGATCGGCCACAGCCGACTCCCGGTGCCTCCGGCGAGGACGATGCCCTTCATCGGCGGTCAGCCGCCGAAGCCGATCCGCCGCTCACCCTCCGGAGTGCCGAGTTCCACGTAGGCGAGCTTCGCCGACGACACGACGATGTCGCGGCCCTTCTTGTCGGTGAGTCGGAGCACATCGACCGCGCCCGACAGCGCCGCTTCGATGCGGCCCATCAACTCGCTGCGGTCGAGGTCGTCGGACAACTCGAAGCTGAGTTCACGAGCAGTCTGGGTGACGCCGATGCGTACGTCCACGGTTGTCCTTTCCGACACGATGACCTCTGCAGCGTACCGGCGCCGGCCACACCCGGACTCGGCGGGAGATCAGACCCTCGTCGCGCAGAAGGAGTCGCCCTGGGGCAGCGAGGCGAGTGTGCTGACCTCGGTCTCGCCGTAGAGGGCCGACAGCATGCCCTTCACCATGCCCCGGTCGACGGCGCAGATGACCGGATGCTCGATCGCGACCTCCCCGAACGGGCAGTGGTTGTTGATGATCCGCAGTTGATCGTTGCGCTGGTCCGCGTGCGCGGCGAAGCCGTGCGCCGTGAGTGCATCGGCGACGGCCTGGATGGCCGAGCGAAGACTGCGCTGGCCGGCCGCGAGATCCACGCCGGTGAGCCCCTGGGCCATCGCCCGGCCGTACTCCTGACCGACCTCCTCGGCCATCTCGGCGGCCTGGTCGGTCGGCAGCAGCGCCAACGCCCGACCGAGCAGCGAGAGCACGAGGTCGTCGCTGCGCACGGGGAGTGTGCCGTCGTCGTTGCGCACCGCCGGGGCCCGGTAGTGCTTGCTCGGCCGACCGGCACCGGCGCCCTCGGCCCGTTCGACGACGACTTCGAGGTAGCCGCCGGCGGCCAACTTGTCGAGGTGGTGGCGGGCCACGTTCGGGTGCACGCCGAACCGCTCGGCCACCTGCGCCGCCGTGACCCCACCCTCGGTCTCGCGGGCGACGAGGTAGATGCCCCGTCGCGTCGGATCGCCGAAGGCGTCGGTGATCGCGGAGACCGTGGCGGTGAACGACGGCGAAGCCACGGCGGTATTCTACCTATCCACGTAGTGCAAATTCGCCGCACATCGTGCGCCCACCCCCGAACGGAGCCGCCGTGCCGACCAGCGAGCAGATCATCGACGCCCTCCGCCCCGTCGAGGACCCCGAGTTGCGACGCAGCATCGTCGATCTCGGCATGGTGCGCGACATCCGCATCGACGGGACGACGGTGGGGGTGCAGATCGCCCTCACGGTGGCCGGCTGTCCGCTGCGCAACGAGATCCAACAGCGGGTCACCTCGGCGGTTGCCCCGCTCGCCGGGGTCGATGCCGTGCGTCTCGACTTCACCGTGATGACCGACGAGGAACGCCAGAAGGTGCGCGAGATGCTCCATGGCGCACCGGGGGCCAGTCAGGGTCACGGTCAGGCCCACGGACACGCCGAGGGTCGGGCGGTTCCCTTCAACGAGCCGGGCTCACGGACGCGTCCCATCCTCATCAGCAGCGGCAAGGGTGGCGTCGGCAAGAGCAGTGTCACGGTGAACCTCGCCGTAGCACTGGCCGCGCAGGGCTATCGGGTCGGTGTGGTCGATGCCGACATCTACGGGTACTCGGTGCCACGCATGCTCGGCGCAGATCGCGATCCGGTCGTCATCGACCAGATGCTCGTCCCGCCCGAGGCCCACGGCGTGCGATGCATCAGCATCGGCTACTTCGTCCCCGAGGGCAAGGCGATCGTGTGGCGCGGCCCGATGCTCCACAAGGCACTCGAACAATTCCTCGCCGACGTGTTCTGGGACGATCCCGACTTCCTCCTCATCGACATGCCGCCCGGCACCGGCGACATCGCGCTCAGCCTCAGCACCTATCTTCCGCGCGGCGAGGTGTACATCGTCACGACACCGCAGCCAGCCGCGCAGAAGGTCGCCCGCCTCTCGGCATCGATGGCCGAGACCGTGAAGCTCCCGGTGAAGGGCGTGATCGAGAACATGAGTTGGTTCACGGGCGACGATGGGCGCCGCTACGAGATCTTCGGCAGCGGCGGGGGTCAGGCCCTCGCCGACGAACTCGGGGTACCGCTCCTCGGCCAGTTGCCGCTCGTGTCGGCGCTGCGAGAGGGCGGCGATACAGGAATGCCGATCACCGTCGCCGACCCCGACAGCGAACTCTCCCGCGCCTTCCACGACATCGCCAGCCGCATCGCGACCGACCTGCGGCCGCGCAAGAAGTTCCTCAGCGCCCTGCGCGTCGACTGACCGGGTCAGTCGCCCCAGTGGCGCTGCTCGCGGAACGGATCGCCGTACATGTGGTAGCCGTTGCGCTCCCAGAACCCGGGGTGATCACCCTCACGCACCTCGAGTGCGCGAACCCACTTCGCGCTCTTCCAGAAGTACAGATGGGGCACCACCACGCGGACCGGTCCGCCGTGGACGGGTTCGATCTCGTCACCCTCGAACGCGTAGGCGATGATCGCCTCATCGGTGGTGATGTCGGCGAGCGGGAGGTTGGTCGTGTAGCCGTACTCGGCGTGCTCGACAACGTGCGTCGCTGCAGCCTGCACACCGGCCCGGTCGAGCAGGTCACGCACTCGCACACCGGTCCACGTCGTGTCGAACTTGCTCCACTTGGTCACACAGTGGATGTCGAAGGTCAACGTCACTGCCGGCATCGCCCGCAACTCGTCGAGACCGATCGTGAACGGTCGATCGACGAGGCCGGTGACCGTCAGGTCCCACTGACCCGGTGTGTAGTGGGGCACGTCGCCCACGTGGAGCACGGGAAACCGATCCGTCAGGTACTGCCCCGGGGGGAGCCGACCCGGGTCGTACCCCTTGGCGATGACGTCGTTGCGATTGCGCTCGAAGAAGCCCACGCCGCCAGTGTGGCGCGCCCCGACGCCTAAGGTGAACCCATGCCCGAGGTGTGTACGTGACCGATCTCCCCCCGCCGCCCCCACCCCCGCCGCCGCCCGGGCAGTGGTCCGCCCCGCCCCCAGCTGCCGGAGCTCCGACCGGGACACACCGCATCGGCAGGATCAGCCGTGGACTCGTGACGCTGCTCGCCATCATGGCGCCGCTCCAGGCGCTCGGTGTCGTCAGTTCGTTCTCGACGGTCCGAGACGCCCGTCGCTTCCTCGCCGGGGAGATCGACGAGGATGCGTTCCTCGAGGCATCGGCACTCGACGGGAGCCTCATCGCCCAGCTGCTCGTGATACCGGTGGCGATCCTGACGATGATCTGGATGTACCGGATGGCGGTCAACCTGCGCAGCCTCGGCCGACAGGAGCCCACGTGGTCACCGGGATGGGCCATCGGTGGATGGTTCGTCCCACCGTGCGCCATCTATGTCATCCCGTGGCTGATGTTCACCGAGTTGTGGCGCGGCAGCGATCCTGCCGTCGCCCCGTACGACCCGTCGTGGCGGCGTCGACCGGTGAGTCCGATCGTGCACGTCTGGTGGATTCTCTACGGACTCGTGCCGCTCGTCGGCATCATCACCACCGCCAGTTCGCTCACTCGGATCGGCGACTTCGGCGACGCCCGCGCCGCTGCCGAGTCACTCGACCAGAACTTCCGGATCACCGTGGTGCTGTCGATCATCTCGGTCGTCACGACCGTGGTCTACCTGCAGCTCGTCCGTCAACTCTCGGCGCGCCACATGCGGTGCACCGGCGAGGTCTGAGATCCAGTGATCTACCTCGTCCGCCATGCCAAGGCGGGACGGCGTGCGGAGTGGACGGGAGACGACCGGCTCAGACCGCTCACCTCCGCCGGTGAGCGGCAGGCGATCGCCCTCGCCGAGCGACTCGCACCCGAGGTCGACGGCAGGATCGTCAGCAGCCCGTACCTCCGCTGTGTCCAGACCATGTCACCCCTCGCAACGCGCCTCGTCGGCGAGGTGGTCCTCGACGACCGTCTCGCCGAGGACCGCTCGTTCTCGGGAGCGCTCGACCTGATCGACGAGGTTCCCGACGGGTCCGTGCTGTGCAGCCACGGCGACGTGATCCCCGCCACGATCGAGGCCCTCCAGCGGCGATCGTGCCGCATCATCGGCGCCCCCGACTGGCGCAAGGCGAGCGTGTGGGTCCTCGAGCGCGTCGACGGCGACATCCGCACCGCGACGGCGTGGCCACCGCCGCAGCTGTGACTCAGCCCCCGAGGCGGGCGAGGAGTTGCTCGATCCCCGGGACGAGCGCACCGGGCGGTTCGAGCTCGAGACAGCGCTGACCCTCGGCCTGCGCGACGTCGACCAGCGGCGGCTCGAGGATCGAGCCAGCGGCGACGGCGAGGAAGCAGTGCGGATCCGGATAGGAGGGGTCGAGATCGACGGCGCGGCGCAGCTCGTCGAGTTGCGCGGTGACAAGTCCGGAATCGCCGGCCCCCCGGGCGCCGAGGATCACGAGCCACGCGCGATAGGTCACCGCTTCGACATTCTCCGGCTCGAGCACCGACACACGGTCGTAGGCGGCGATCGCTGCAGCTGGATCGGTGGCGAACTGTGTGCGCGCCTCGGCGAGCAGCGTGGCGACCTCGTCGAGCGGCAGGCCGCCGGTGACCGTCTGGCCGGGCAGCCGCTGACCCGCCGATCGCGCCACCGCGATGCCGAGCGTCGAGGCCACTGCCAGAGTGAGGACAGGGACGAGCAACCGGCGCGGCCACGACACCGGACGATGTGCGGCGAGTGCTCGGCGTCCGCTCTCGATCTCGCGCACCACTGCCGCAGCGCGCGCGACATAGCCGTCGCGCAGCACCAGGTAGTCGGCCTCGTCGACATCGCCGACCGATCGTTCGCGTTCGAGATCGCCGATGCTCGTCAGCAGGAACCGCCGCTCCTCCTCGAGTCGCGCGAGGCGATCAGGATCTGCGGTCATCACCCTCATCCTCGGCGAAGCGGGCCAACTCGTCGGCCACGAGGGCGCGGTCGGCGTCGTCGGGGACCGTGTCGATCTCCAGACGCCACCGCCGGAATGCCACACCGAGGCCGACGACCGCGCACACCAGCGCAGCCGCCGGAAGGGCCCAGACGAGTGACTCGAACCCGGTCGCCATCGGTACGAGCTGGGTCTGCGCCCCATAGTTGCGCACCACATAGGCGATGATCTCGTCGTCGGTGGCGTCGGTCGTGGTGACCTGTGCACGGATCTCTGCCCTGATCGCCGAGGATGCCGTGTTCTGCGACTCGTAGACCGACTCACCGTCACAGATCGGGCAGGCGAGCCGCCGACTGATCGCGTCGAGACGCTCGTCGGGGCTGCGTGGACCAGAGTCGCGTGTCGAGCCGACGGCGAGGAGACCCACGACGACGACGAAGAGCAGTGCCCACGATGGCCACCGATCGAGACGGTGCCGCATCACGCCCCACCGAAGCGGTAGACGTCGCGTTCACGCTGCACGAGCAATGCGAGCGTCTCGGCGTCGATCTGGCCGGCCCAGCGAAGGCGCACGATCCCGTCGGGATCGATGACGAAGGTCTCCGGCACCTGGGCGACGCCGAACGCGACGTTGATCCGCCCGTCGTCGTCGCGCACGATCGGCCAGTCGCCACCGCGCTCGGCGAAGAAGCGCCGGACGTCGTCGAGGTCGTCGTCGTACTGCAGGACGGTGTAGAACTCGGCACCTTCAGGTCCGAGGCGCGACTGGCCGGCCGTGAACTCGACAAGCGCGGGGTGCTCGGCCTTGCACGGCACACATGTCGAGTTGAAGAAGTTCAGCACGACCCAACTGCCCTTGCGGCGTGCGAGGTCGAAGGGCGCCCCGTCGAGCGTCGTGCTGCGCACGGCCGGTGCGGCCCGATCGAGCAGATGGGTCTCGACGATGCCGACCGGATCGTCGGACCCGCCGCCGCGTGCGAGTACCCACAGCAACCCACCCATGAGGACTGCGACCGCAAGGGCGATGAGTGGCGCGACGCGACGCCGGGCAGTGTCGTCCGACGGCGGGCCCTGCGTCGGATCGTCGGCCACGGCGTTGGTCATCGTGCGTCCACCGGCACCGGCGCCGACACCGGATCGGTCGGTCGACGACGCGTTGCTCCGGGGAACAGGGCGAGCAGCGTGCCGAGCCCGCAGAGCAGGCCACCGATCCACAGCCACACGATCATCGGCTTGACGAACACCTTCACCTCGGCGACTCCGCTCGACGCCTTGGTTCCCGGCTCGACGACGAGGTAGATGTCCTCGAGGATGCCGGCGCGGACACTCGGGGTGGCGATGTCGGTGCCGAACGACGTGAACTTGGTGATGCGCGGCTCGTACGCCTGACCACCGTCGATGGAGATCGCCGCCTCGACGCCGACCGACCGCGCGTCGCGGACGTCACGCACGTAGACGAGGGTGAACGTCCGTCCGTCGAACTCGACCGTCTCGCCGCGTTGCATCGTGAACTCGGCCGAACGCGTGTAACTGTTCGACGCGGCGAGTCCGACGGCGATGAGAATCACGCCGAGGTGCACGACCATCCCGCCGTTCGCCCGGCCGAGCAGACCGCGCCAGCCCTGCCGGCGCGTCGCAAGGACGAGTTGGCGCCCGGCCGCACCGGCTGCAAAGCCGCCAAGACCGAACGTCGCGAGTGGCGCAAGACCGGTTGCGCCGCCGATCACGGCGACGGCGAGCGCTGCCGCACCGCACCACGCCGGCCAGAACAGCCGGGTCCGCAGCAGTTCGGTGCTCGCCCGACGCCACGGGAGCACGGGAGCCACTGCCATCAAGAACAGCAGTACCAACCCGATCGGGCGGGCCATCGAATCGAAGAACGGCGCCCCGACCGCAATGCGTCGCCCATCGCGTGCCTCGACGATCAGAGGGAACACCGTGCCGAGCAGGACGACGAAGGCGAACAGGGTGAAGATGACGTTGTTGGCGAGGAAGGCACCTTCGCGCGACACCGGGGAATCGATCGCCCCGGGTGAGCGCAGTCGATCGCCCCGCCACGCGATCAGTCCGAGCGACACTGCGACGACGACGCCGAACCCTCCGAGCAGATAGGGGCCGATCGTGCCGTCACTGAACGCATGGACACTGTCGATCACGCCGCTGCGGGTGAGGAACGTACCGAGGATCGTCAACGCGAAGGTCGCCACGAGCAGACTGATGTTCCACACACGCAACATGCCGCGCCGTTCCTGCACCAACACCGAGTGGAGATATGCGGTGCCGGTGAGCCACGGCAGGAAGCTCGCGTTCTCGACGGGATCCCACGCCCACACACCGCCCCAGCCGAGCACCTCGTAGCTCCACCAGCTGCCGAGGATGATGCCGAGGGTCAAGAACCCCCACGCCGTGAGCGCCCACCGACGCGTCTCGAGCAACCACCCCTCGCCGACCCGGCCCGTGATGAGCGCGGCGATGGCGAACGCGAATGGCACGGTGAAGCCGACGTAGCCGAGGTAGAGGATCGGCGGGTGGAACAACACGAGGATGTGGTTCTGCAGCAGCGGGTTCGGTCCCCGACAGCAGCGGTCGAAGTCGGGCGGTGTCGCTGCAGCGGCGAAGGCGTTCGTCGGCCCGAGGGCGATGAAGAAGAAGAACGCAGTGACCAGCAGCAGCACCACGACCGCCCACGCGACGAGTGGATCACCAAGTCGGGAGCGATTGCGTCGAGCGATGATGAATGTGTAGATCGCGAGCAGCGCAAGCCACAGCAGGATGCTTCCCTCGAGCGCACTCCACAGTGCCGTCACGTTGAACAGCGCCGGGGTCGTCGGCGAGCCGACCTTCTGGACGTACGCCACCGACCAGTCGCGGGTGATGAGTGCTCGCTCCATCACGACCACTGCCATCACTGCGGCACCGAGCGCGACCCACACGTACGCCTGCACGGTGCGCACCAACCGACCGTCGCGCAGGGCGGTTGCCGTGGCGAGAGCGGCTGCCCCGAACACCGACGCGGCGAGCCCGACGATCAGCGCCGAATGACCGAGCAGACCGTTCAGCCCTTCAGTGGCGATCATCCCTGTCGAGCGCACGCTGCTGCCTCTTCGACACCCTGCTCGAGACGATCGGCGTTCGCTGCGTCGTATTGATTGTCGTGCATGACGATGACCTCGTCACCCTCGAAGACCAGATCGGTCCCCTCACCGACGACGCGTCCGCTGACGACCACGGGGATGCACTCCTGGAAGATCCCTGTCGGACGGCTCCCGACGATGACCGGCATCGACGACCCCCCGTAGCTGATGACGAAGTTGACGCCGCCGGACGCATCGGCGACCGAGTCGCGCTCGACGACACCTTGGATCCGGATCCGTCGACCGACGTCGCATCCGTCCTTGACGGAGATCTCGTCGACGTTGCAGTAGTAGTCCACCGCAGATGACAAGAAGCGCGCCACGATCACTCCCCCGGCCCCCAGCACCACCACGAGGATCGTGGTCGCGACCCACGGCCGGCGTCGACGCGTGCCGACGGCGGTCGGTACGACCTCACGGGGGCTCAGGTCCACGGTCGATCCTCGGGTGGGACGTATCGGGCCGACCGGCGAGCGCCGGCGACCACCCTCCACACATATACGACGATCGCACCGAAGGTGACGACGTAACTGCCGATCACATGCGGCGCATTGGCCATCGCCATCATCGCGTTGCGTCCTCCGCACGTCGCTCGGCGAGCATGACCTCGAGTCCACGCTCGGCAACCATGTCGTCGAGCGCGAGTGCGCGCTGTCGGTGCAGGACGAGCCACACATACAGCAACGTGAACGCCACGATGCCGACGAAGAGACTGAACAGCATCAGATCGGACAGCTCACCCTCTGCGACCGACTCCTGCTGGTGCAGTGGACGCCACCACTCGACGCTGAAGTGGACGAGCGGCACCTCGAGCACTGCGAGCAGCGCCATCACCGCCGAACGTCGCGCTCGTCGGTGCTGCGTACCGCCGAGGCCGCGCACGGCCAGGTACCCGACATAGGTGACGAAGAGGAACGCCGTCGTCGTCAATCGTGAATCCCACGTCCAATAGGTGCCCCACGTGATCCGACCCCACAGGCTGCCGCTGACGAGCGTGATCCCCATGAACAACACGCCGACCTCGGCGCTCGCTCCGGCGATGCGATCCCACACCAGACTGCGCGTGCGCCGCACGAGGTATGCGGCGCTGGCGATCGCGGTGACGATGAACGCCAGATATGCGAGCCATGCCGATGGCACGTGCACATAGAGGATGCGGACCCCGGTGCGCTGCACGGCGTCGTCGGGCGACAGCACCAGTCCGAAGAGCGCGAGCCACGACATGCCGACGATCGTGGCGACGCCGAGACCCCTGGAGAACCGGGTTCCCGTCGGCCGAGGGTCGATCCGATGGCGGGCCGCCCGTCGTGTGCGCCCACCGCCGTCGCTCGTCGGGGTCGCGACCGAAGGGGTTGCGCTGTCGGAGGGCACGGTGTCGGGGATCATGGTCGCTGGTTCGTCGGCTCTCGGTTCACTCATCGATCAGCGCCCCGAACGACATCACCCCGCCGGCACCGAACGCCGCGGCATACACGGCGAGCAGGCCGACCCACGGCCAGCCCTCACCGGGCGCCGCACCGTCGATGCCGAGCGCAGCCTCCGTCGCCCGGGTTGCACCGATGAGTGCGGGTGCCACCACCGGGAGCACGAGGAGCGGGAGCAGCGTCTCTCGACCTCTGGCCCCGGCGGCGAGACCTCCGTAGAGCGTACCGACGAAGGCGAGTCCGCAGGTCGCGAGGAATGAAGTAGCGAGGAGCAGCACGACACCCGACCATGCCACCTCGGCCCGGTACAGGACGACCGCTGCACCGAAGAGCAGGACTTCGAGCACCAGCAGTTCGACGATCAGCGCTACGGACTTTCCGATGAAGACCGCCGACGGGGCGACGCCTGCCACACGCAGCGCGTCGAGTGCGCCATCGGCTGTCTCGACGGCGAACGACCGCTGCACCATGACGAGCAGGCTGAAGAGGGTCGCCAACCACACGAGGCCGGGCGCCACTCGCGTGAGGACGGCGTCATCATCGAGGGCGAAGGCGAACACGACCATCACGAGGACGGCGAACGGGACGACCTGATTGAGCAGGACACGACTTCGTCGCTCGACGCGCAGATCCTTCGCCGCCACCAAGCGGGCGGTCCTGATGATCACGACGGGCCCTCCGTGCGCACATGACCACCAGCAACCTCGACGACCCTGGTCGCCAGTGCACCGGCGCGCTCGAGTTCGTGGCTCGCAACGACGACCGTCGCGCCCGCCGCTGCGGCGTCGCGCAACACACGGTCGAGTTCGTCGCGACCGGCCGCATCGAGTCCGGCGTGGGGTTCGTCGAGCAACCACACCGTTGCCCGGCGCGCCACCAGACAGGCGAGCGCGACGCGGCGTCGTTGACCCGCACTGAGCCGATCGATCGGGAGGGTCGCGAGGCGGCCCCCGACTCCCATCCGCTCCATGGCCGCAGCCACCTCGGTCGTCGATGCGCCGACCGTCGCCCCCCAGAACGCCACGTTCTCGGCGACCGTCAACTCGCGGTACAGACCATTGGCGTGGCCGAGCAACCCGACGAGCGGTCCGACTGCGCGGGGGTTCCCCACGAGGTCGACACCGGCGACCTCGGCCGTGCCGCGCTGCACGGGCAGCAAGCCGGCACACACCCGCAGCAGGGAGGTCTTCCCCGCACCGTTCGGACCCCGGAGGAGCACGATCTCGCCGCGTTCGACGACGAGGGACGCTCCGGCGAGGACCGGGAACCCGTCCACGACCGAGACCACGTCGACGAGACGGACGACGGCCTCCACGAGAACGACACGCTAACGGTCGCGGCGACGGGACTCCCTCGCCAGCGACGGGTAGCGTCATCAGATGTGAACCGGGCCGCGAACTTCCCGCACGCCAAGCCCACATCGCCCGCAACGCCGTCCCCATCGGGCCCGCAGAGTCCGTTCGAGCGCCCCCGGCGCACCTCGTACTTCGATCGTCCCCGCCAACCCCGAGACTGGCGGTGGGTCGTCGGTGGCGTCGGCCGTTCGCTCATCGTCACGGGGGTCCTGCTGTTCGGCTTCGTCGCCTACCAGCTGTGGGGCACGGGACTCCAGACGGCGCGCGCCCAGGGCGCGCTCGAGGATCAGTTCGCCGAGCAGTTCTCGGAGGTGACGACGACAGCGCCGCCGACCACGACCGGGATCACGATCCCCTCCGACACACCCACCACGACCACCATCCCGACAGCCACCGACAACGGCCCGGTCGATCCGGGGACACCGCTCGGCAAGTTGATCATTCCGGCGATCGGTGTCGACATGGTGTTCGTCGAAGGGGTGCAGCGCGAGGAACTGAAGAAAGGGCCCGGCCACTTTCCCGAGAGTCCACTGCCGGGCCAACTCGGCAACTCGGCGATCGCCGGTCACCGCACGACCTACGGTGCGCCGTTCTTCGATCTCGACAAACTCCAGCCGGGCGACGTGATCGAGACCCGCACGCTCACCGGGACCTACATCTATCTCGTCGACGAGACACTCGTCATCGAGCCCGACGACTACGTGGAGGTCGTCCCCACGCGCATCGCCGGTCGGGCGACGCTCACCTTGATGACCTGCCACCCCGCGTACACCACTCGCCAGCGCCTCATCGTGCGCGCCACGCTCGATGCTGAGGCGAGCGATCAGGTGTACTACCCCGTACCGCGCCTGCTGCTGTCGAATCCGAGTCTCCGTTCGGTGTTGCCGTCCCTCGACGACAACTCAGCACCGACCACGACGGCGGTCACCTCGACGACGATGTCGATGACGGCGACGTCGATCGCGTCGGGCGACCCGACGGCGACCACCGTGCCGCCATCGACACCACCGACCTCCGCAGGCGAGTCCGAGAGCGGGCTCGGCGGTGATCCTGCCACCGACGAGGTCGAGGGCGAGTTGGCCGCAGGTTGGTTCGAGGACACCGCTGCGATCCCGCACGTCCTCGGGTGGGGTGCCCTGCTCGCAGCGATCGCGCTCGGCGCCTACCACCTCGGTCGATGGAGGCGCCGGCTGTGGGTCAGTTTCGCCGTCGGCATCATGCCGTTCCTCGTCGGCCTCTACTTCTGGTACGAGAACCTGAACCGCCTCCTCCCACCCGACCTGTGAGCCGATGATCGACCACCCCACAGATCCGGTGCGTGCCCGTCGAGCCCGAGTCGCGCACTACACACTGCTCGCCAATCGCATCGGCTACCTGTGCATGGCGGTCGCCGTCGCGACCTTCGTCATCGGCTTCGCCGTGTCATTCACTGCGACGGTTGCCACGATCGTGATCGTCGCGCTGGTCGTCGGTTCGGCGTTGCTCGCGCCGTCGATCGTCCTCGGCTACGCCGTGAAGGCAGCCGAACGCGACGATCGTGAGCGCGGCATCTAGCGGAGCAGCCCGTTACGCTCCCCACCGTCCGATGAGTCTCCGCCTCCCCGCCGCCGCCCGCCGTGATCAGATCCTCGACATCGCGGTCGAGGTGTTCGCCCGAGCAGGGTTCCACGCCACGTCGATGAACGACGTGGCTGAGGCTGCCGGAGTCACCAAGCCGGTGCTCTACCAGCACTTCGCCAGCAAGCAGGAGCTCTACAGGGCGTTGCTCGAAGAGGCGGGCAGCCGGCTGCGCACGGCGGTCACCGCCGCGGTCGACGGCGCGCCCTCCGGTAAGGAGCAGACCGTGCGCGGGTTCAAGGCCTACTTCCGCTGGGTCGCCGATGACCATGATGCCTTTCTCCTGCTCTTCGGCTCGCGCGCCGGGCGAGACGCCGAGGCGACCGCCACGATCAGGCGGATCACCGCCGACACCGCAACGGCGATTGCGCCACTCATCGCCGCCGACATCGACACCGACCATCAGCGTGCCCTCGCGCACGGACTCGTCGGGTTGGCCGAGGGTGTCAGCCGCCATCTCGTCGAGCGCGGCGAACGGTTCGATCCCGAGGTCCTCGGTCAACAGATCGCCGACCTCGCCTGGGCCGGCCTGCGCGTCGTCCACCGCACCGCCTGAGTCGACTCAGGTTCTGCGCACCATTCCCCGATACCCCGCGACGAATCCGGCACCGCGCAACTGGTCGGCGATCACACCAGATGGATCGAGCGGCTCGCCATCGACACGGTGCACCTCGATCGCACGCCGGCGGCGCGCGTCGACCAGTCCGGCGAGCGCCTCGGCCCACGATGGGTCCGACGCCGCACCGGCGAAGGTCACGAGGTGTCGACTGCCCGTGTCGAACCACACCAGCGGAACCCCGGCGCGCAGCACGACGAGGGCGCGCGCCGAGCGTGCCGGGCGCCCCGCTGACTCGGGCCACGCGAGCGCCGCGCCGTACGGCTGAGCGGGATCGGTCGCCGCGAGGACGACCGGCGGACCCGGCGTGCCGTCACCCGGCGACGTGGCGCGGAGCCGATCGACCGCACCCGGTACGGCGAACTGCGCAGCACCGAGACCTGTGACGAAGTAGCCGCGACGGCACCGACCGCGCTCCTCGAGCAACTGGAGCACGGGGTAGACGGACGAGAAGCCCCCGATGATCCCTTCGGCGGCGACCGCTTCGCGGGTGACGACGCCATGGCGCTCGAGCAACGCCTGGGCGGCCGCCTGGGCCGTCTCGGTCGATGATGCGCCGGCGACCGGTACCAGGCTCCAGCGACCGGCGGCCGCCGGGGGCCCGGTGCGACCGAGCCGTCCAGAACGCGGACGTCCCGACGGGCGCGCCGACGAACGGCTCGCGGAGCGGGTCGACAGGTGGGCGCGCAGTGGGGCGAGCGAGTCGTTCGTGATCTCTCCCGCCCACACGAGGTCCCACAGTGCGGCGAGCACCTCGGTCTCGGTGCCGTCGGCGACACCCGCGCGCAGGCCGCTCCAGAACGATGCTCCGCTCGCTGCCAGGTGGCCGCGGATCGCCTCGTGGAGTGCGCCCTCCGGACGGGGCGGACGTTCCCATGCTCCGAGGAGGGGGCGCAGGTCGTCGGAGAGGAACAGCCGGATCCGACCGTCGTGCGACCCGATCGCCCCCGCGCCGACCCAGACGACCTCCCCGCTCGTGCACAGCTCGTCGAGATCAGCGGGACGGTGGTCGACGAGGCGCGCACCGAGCACCTCGGTCTCCAATGTGCTCGCGACGATCGCTGCACCCGAGAGTTGCCCGATGACCTCGACGAGCGCATCGATCCCCCGCCGCGACGAGCCGATGCCGTGCCATGCGGAGAGGAAGGAGGCGAGGGTGGCCTGCTCGACCGATTCGACCTCGCGGCGCAGTGCGGCGAGCGACCGACGACGAAGGATCCGCCACACCTCGGTGTCACACCACTCGGTCCCGTGGCCGTGCGGTCGGAACTCGCCACGCACGACACGACCTGCAGCCTCGAGTGCGGCGAGTGCGGCGGCGACACGATCGTCGGCCACGCCGAAGCGTGCGGCCACCTCTCCCACCGTCACGGGCCCGTGGGTGCGCAGGTACCGGCCGACGAGGAACTCGAGTGGTCTGGCCACCGGCTCGGTGAACGACTGGGGAAGGCCGACAGGAAGCGCGCAGCCGAGCGCGTCCCGATACCTGCCGGCGTCCTCGGCGGCGATCAGCCGCTCACGCTCGGCGACGGTCACCATGACGGCGCGCCGCGCTGCGAGGAGCTCGTCGATCCACACCTCCTGCGCGGCACGTTCGATCAACTCGCCACGCGACAGATCGCCGAGCCGCCGCAGGGCATCGTGCACCTCGTCCACATCACGGCAGCGGCGTTCGGGGGTGAGCAACTGCAGCTCTGCCTCGGTCGTGACGAGCGCATCAGGATCGAGCAGATCACGGAGTTCCTCGACGCCGAGGAGATCACGGAGCAGATCACGATCGAGCGCGAGGGCCGCCGCCCGGCGCTCGGCGAGTGGAGCATCACCCTCGTACATGTAGGCGGCGATCCAGTTGAACAGCAGGCTCTGCGCGAACGGTGAGGCACGCACCGTGTCGACCGCGACGAGGCGGATCGAACGATCGCCGAGTCCACGGAGCACCTCGCGAAGTCCGGCCAGATCGAAGACATCGTCGAGGCACTCGCGGCCACTCTCGAGCAAGATCGGGAACTGGGGGAAGTGCGCTGCCACCGACAACAGGTCGTGTGCCCGCTGACGCTGCTGCCACAGCGGTGTGCGCCGGTCAGGGCGGCGCCGCGGCAACAAGAGCGCTCGTGCCGCACACTCGCGGAACCGCGCCGCGAACAGCGACGTCTGCGGCACCGCCTCCACGACGAGCGAACCGATCTCATCGGCACCAGGCACGAGATCCTCCACGGGGAGCTCGTCGATGCCGTCGGGGAGTCGCAGGACGATTCCATCGTCGGTCCACATCACGTCGATCGGCGCGGCGAACCGTTCGCCGAGCCGTCGCTGCACGGCGAGCGCCCACGGCGCATGGATCCGCGTTCCGAAGGGGCTCAGCACACACACCCTCCAGTCGCCGATCTCGTCGCGGAACCGCTCGACGACGACGGTGCGGTCGTCGGGTACGGCGCCCGTCGCCGCCGCCTGCTCGTCGAGGTAGGCAACGACGTTCGATGCAGCCATTGGATCGAGCGCATAGTCGGCGCGCAACACGTCGACCGCGGTGTCCGCGGCGAGCGCCCGCACCTCGCGCTGGAATGCACCGAGTGCCCGACCGAGCTCGAGCGGCCGGCCGGGCCGGTCACCGTGCCAGAACGGCATCTTGCCGGGCAGTCCGGGAGCCGGGGTCACGATGACCCGTTCGAAGGTGATCTCCTCGATCCGCCACGTACTCGCACCGAGCAGGAACGTCTCGCCGGGACGGCTCTCGTAGACCATCTCCTCGTCGAGCTCACCGACCCGTGTGCCGTCGGGCAGGAACACGCCGAACAAGCCTCGGTCGGGGATGGTTCCGCCGCTCGTCACGGCGAGTCGACGGGCACCGTCGCGCGCACGCAGGGTTCCGCCGGCGCGATCCCACACGAGGCGCGGTCGCAGGGCGTCGAACTGCTCACTCGGATAGCGGCCCGAGAGCATGTCGAGCACACCGTGCAACAACTCGTCGGACAGCCCGGCGAACGGCGCCGACCTTCGGACGAGTGCAGCCACGCGATCGACGGTGCACTCCTCCTCGACCGCCACGAAGGCGACGATCTGCTGGGCGAGCACGTCGAGGGGGAGCCGGAGGAAACGCGTCGTCTCGATCCGACCTTCTCGCATCCGGCGCGCCACCACGGCTGCCTCGAGCAGATCGCCACGGTGTGTCGGGAAGACCGAGCCGCGACTGGCGAGACCGACCCCGTGACCCGCGCGACCGATCCTCTGGAGCCCACGGGCGACCGACCCGGGTGATTCGACCTGCACCACGAGATCGACGGCTCCCATGTCGATACCGAGCTCGAGGCTGCTGGTGGCGACGATCGCGCGCAGCTCGCCACGCTTGAGTTCGTCCTCGATGAGGATCCGCTGCTCGCGGGCCAGCGATCCGTGGTGGGCCTTCACCAGCTCCTCACCGGCGAGCTCGTTGAGTCGGGCTGCAAGGCGTTCGGCTTGTCGTCGCGCATTGCAGAACACGATCGTGCTGCGATGTGCGAGTACCTGCTCGAGGATCCGCGGGGTGATACTCGTCCAGATACTCGTCCGCCGCGGCGTGAGCGCAGCGTGCGCCGGCCCGCTGTGCAGCTCGACCGGAGCGGGCTGCCCGATCGCTCCCATGTCGTCGATGGCAACGACGACCTCGAGTTCCATCGGTCGACGCACTCCCACATCGACGATCGCCACCGGTCGGCGGATACCTGACGGGTCGTGGCCACCGAGGAAGTGGGCCACCTCCTCGAGCGGTCGCTGTGTGGCACTCAGACCGATCCGCTGCGGAGGACGGGCGGTGAGCTCCTCGAGTCGCTCGAGGCTGACCATCAGGTGCGCGCCGCGTTTCGACGAGGCGAGCGCGTGGATCTCGTCGATGATGACCGTCTCGACGCCGGCGAGGGTGTGCCGGGCCTCGCTGGTCAACATCAGATAGAGGCTCTCTGGGGTGGTGATGAGCAGGTCGGGTGGTCTCCGAACGAGTGCCTGGCGCTCGCGCGCCGGCGTGTCACCCGTGCGCATCCCCACGGTCGGGGCGACGAACGGCACCCCGAGTCGCTCGGCCGCCAACCCGATCCCGACGAGCGGCGACCTGAGGTTCTTCTCGACATCGACCGCCAGCGCGCGAAGCGGCGACAGGTACAGCACACGCGTGCGTCGACGCGGGTCGATGTCATCGTCGGCGGGCACCACGAGTCGGTCGATCGCACTGAGGAAGGCCGTGAGCGTCTTGCCGCTTCCTGTCGGCGCGCACACCAGCGTGTGGGCGCCACTGCGGATCGCCGGCCATCCGGCTGTCTGAGCATCGGTGGGGGCAGGGAACGATGTCGCGAACCACGCCCGCACTGCCGCCGAGAAGCCCCCCAGCACCTCGTGGTCGGCCATTCCGGCAGGTTACGGCGCAGTGCTGCGCTCGTGCGCTCGTGCCCCGGCAGAATCGACCCTCCCGATGAGTGACCGACTCCTCCTCCGTCCGTGGCAGCGCGTGGCGTTCGACGCCTTCACGTCGAGCAACGAGCCCGACTTCCTCGCCGTCGCGACCCCCGGGGCCGGAAAGACCACCTTCGCCCTCGCATGTGCCCGATGGGTGCTCGCCCAGCAGCGCCGTCGAGTCGTGGTCGTCGCCCCGACGACACACCTCAAGACCCAGTGGACCATCGCCGCTCATCGGCTCGGGCTCGAACTCGACCACAACTGGTCACCTAGCGACGGGATCGCGCGTGATGTCCACGGCATCGTCACCACGTATCAACAGGTAGCCACGGCAGACACGGCACGGATCCTGCGCGGCGCCGCCCACGATGCATTCGTGATCCTCGACGAGATCCACCACGCCGGCGACGAGCGAGCGTGGGGATCAGGCGTGCGCACGGCATTCGAGTCCGCTCACCGTCGCCTGTGCCTGAGCGGCACACCGTTTCGCAGCGACACAGCGAGCATTCCCTTCGTGCGGTACGCCGAGACTGGCGCCGGCGGTGAGGCCCAGCCCGACTTCACCTATGGCTACGCCGACGCGCTGCGCGACGGCGGGGTCGTTCGTCCCGTGTACTTCCCGCGCTTCGACGGGCTGATGGAGTGGAGCGCGCCCGACGGCAGCATCCTGAGTGCCGGCTTCCACGACGAACTCGATCGGGCCGGCCAATCCCACCGTCTCCGCGCCGCGTTGAGCCTGCAGGGCGAGTGGCTGCCCGCCGTGGTCGGGCAAGCCCACGATCGATTGATGCAGATTCGTACAACGCACCCCGATGCTGCAGGGCTCGCCATCTGCATCGATCAGGAACACGCCCGCGAACTCGCTCGCTTGATCCGCACGCGGTGCGGTGTCGAGGCGGAGGTCGTCGTCAGTGATGATCCGGGCGCGAGCGCGAAGATCGCTGCGTTTGCCGCAAGCGACCGACCGTGGCTCGTCGCGGTGAGGATGGTCAGTGAGGGGGTCGACATCCCCCGTCTGCGCGTCGGCGTCTATGCGAGCACTGTCGTGACCGAGTTGTTCTTCCGCCAGGCGGTCGGTCGATTCGTCCGCTGGACCCGCGGGATGTCCACCCAGAAGGCGTACATGTACCTGCCCGACGATCCCCGGCTGCGCGCCCATGCGTTCCAGATCGCCGAGGCCCGCCGGCATGTCCTGCGTCCACCCACCGAGCGCGAGGATGACTTCTCGCCCGATGATGCGCGCCTCGAGGCCGAACTCGAACTCTTCGCCGGCTATGAGCAACTCTCGCTGTTCAACGTGCTGTCGAGCGTCGCCACCGGGATGACCGTCCATGCATTCACCGAGATGGGCCTGACCCTCTTCGACGACGAACCCGAGATGCCCGAACCGTCCGGAGAATTCGACGTCGGCCTCGACCTCGACGACATCCCGACCGACGCAGGGTTCGTGCTCACCGGCTCGACGAGTGTCGCCGAGCGCAAACAGGATCTGCGCGACCGCAACATGGACCTCGCACGACGACTCGTCGACCTCACCGGCTGGAACCACGGTCGGGTCCAGGCCGAGTTGAACCGCTTGGCAGGTATCTCCTCGGTGGGTTCGGCCACGAACGAACAACTCGAGCGGCGCCTTCGCCACGGTGAGGCGTGGCTGCGCCGCAGGTAGCCTGAGGTCATGCCGGCGTCGGGCGAGTTCCACCCCGCATTCGAGGAGTACTGCGAGTGCATCTTCGAGTTGCTCGAGGACGACGTTGCCGTGATCCAGGCACGGATCGCCGAGCGACTCCAGGTGAGCAGACCTGCAGTGAGCGAGATGATCCGCCGACTCGAGACCGAGGGGCTGATCACTACCGATGGTGCGATCACCCTCACCGCTGCGGGCCTCGAACTCGCCCAGCGCACCGTGCGCCGGCACCGCCTCGCCGAGCGGTTCCT
The DNA here is from genome assembly GCA_046086305.1 of Ilumatobacteraceae bacterium. Lineage (GTDB taxonomy): Bacteria > Actinomycetota > Acidimicrobiia > Acidimicrobiales > Ilumatobacteraceae > UBA668. Next base: position 4,892 of record JBJSXI010000072.1, on the reverse strand, counting down.
CACCGATCTCCTCGGCCTGTCGTGGGCCGAGGCACATCATGAAGCAGGCAAGTGGGAGCACGTGATGAGCGCGTCGGTCGAGACGGCATTGACCCGAGTGCTCGGGAATCCCACGACGTGCCCGCATGGCAATCCGATCCCGGGCGCCGACTACGCCGTGCCCGACCAGGTGCCGCTCGCCACGGTCGGCATCGGCGGCCGATTCACCGTGTCGCGGATTCCTGAGGAGCTCGAGTTCACTCCCGGCCTGCTCGATTACCTCGAGGAGTCGAGTGTGTTGCCCGGACGCGAGGGCATGATCACCGCAACCTCGCCGGACGGCACGGTGACGATCTCGATCGATGGCCGCCATGTCGGTATCGGCGCATTCGCCAGCGCACGCATCCTCGTCGTGGTCTGATCGTGCGGGTCCAGCCTCGAGCCGTCGTGGTCGCGCTCGCACTCCTCAGTGCGTGTGCACCCACCACCTACGACGCCACCGTCGCCCCCACCGTCGCCCCGACGACGTCGACCACGGTGCCGATCGCAACCGTCGACGACGCACTCGCGGCGATGCTCGTCGAGGTGGAGACACTGGGGCGCAAGGTCGAGGCAGGTCGGGGCGACCAGGAGGCGGCGACACTCATCGAGAACCTCTGGGCCGTCGCGCGCGACGAGGTGGCGGCGACACGCCCCGAACTGCTCGCCGACTTCGAGTTCGTCGTTTCGCGGTGCCGGCTCGCCGCCGATCGCAACCGTCCCGCCGATGCCGACCGAGCATTCAAGAACCTGCGCGTCCTGGTCGACGCCTACGGCACGTGAGTCTCAGTCGCTGATCACGAGCGGCGCCGGAAGATCCTCGGTGTGCACGATCGCCAGTCGCTTGGTGCTGCGGGTGAGTGCGACGTAGAGCGCACGCAGACCCTGTGCCTCCGAACGGACGATCGCCGCTGGCTCGACGACGATCACACCGTCGAGTTCGAGACCCTTCACCACACTGACCGGGACCACCGTGACGGCGGCATCGAGGCCCGAACGAGTGGCCGATCCGTGGGCGACACCGGCCTCGGTGAATGCCGTCGAGACTGCCTCGTACATCGCGTCGGGCACCACGACCGCCAGATTGCCGTCGCCGAGTTCGCCGTCGAGGCGCACCGCCGTCCGGACCACCGCGGCGAGCAGTTCGGCGGGATCGACACGGATGAACTCCGGCTCGAACTCGCCCTCGCGCACACTCGTCGGCGCGCGCAGCCCGGGCGTGGCGGCCGCCATGACGCGATTGGCGAGGCTCATGATCTGCGACGGGATGCGATAGCCGACGCTCAGACCGACGATGCGTGCCGGGCGCTGATCGGGCAGATGGCTGAGGACATCGGCCCAGGCGTCAGGGGCGAGCGCCCCTGTGGCCTGGGCGAGATCACCGACAACGGTGAGGCTGCCGTTCAACGACCGACGGGCGACCATACGTAGTTGCATCGGCGTCAGGTCCTGCACTTCGTCGATGACGATGTGCCCGTACGTGCGGATCTCGTCGGGCTCGGCGCCGCCGCGCGCGGGCCGCGGGCCGAGGTAGTGACGCGCTTCGTCGAGCAGGGCGACGTCGTGCTCGGTCCAACGGATCTCCGCCACCTCCGCACGACGCGGTCGGTAGAGCGCGAGGTACTCGTCCTCGTCGAGGTACCGCGCTCCCGCAGAGCGCAAGAGGGCACGCGACCCGAACAGATCGTGCAGCAACTCGGCAGGGGTGAGCACGGGCCACATCCGTTCGAGCGCGGCGCGCACCTCCGGAAGAGGTCGCACGGACTCCTTCACCTGTGCGGGCGAGGCATCCCCCTCACGCCACCCCTGGGCCATCGTGGCCCAGATCTCAGCCTCGACCCACCGCCGGGCTGCGTTGTGCCGATGGAACCGTCGCTGCGCAGCACGCACGATTCGCGCACTCTCGGCCACACTGAGTCGCAGGTATCCGGTGCGGAACGGCACGACGAGTTCGTTGCGCAGTGGCCGCTCGCGATCGGTGACCGCTCGATCGATCACCCGGCTCATCCGCACATCTCCCTTGACCCGTGCGGCCAGCGGGCTGTCGGCAGGATCGACGCCGAAGCGCGCCCAGTCGACGTCGCCGACCAGATCGGCGAGCACCACCTGCTCGACACCCGCCTCACCCAGCGACGGCAATACACGCTCGATGTAGCGCAGGAACACACGGTTCGGTCCGACGACGAGCACACCCTGATCCTCGAGGGGGAACCGGTGGGTGTAGAGCAGATACGCCGCGCGGTGCAGTGCCACGACGGTCTTCCCGGTGCCCGGACCGCCCTGGACGACGAGGACCCCTGCCTGGGGTGAACGGATGATCTCGTCCTGCTCGGCCTGGATCGTCGCGACGATGTCGCCGAGCTGACCGGTACGCCCGCGCTCGATCGCGGCGAGCAGTGTGCTGTAGCCGCGCAGACCCTCGGGGCGGCCGATCGCATCGACCCCGGGCTCTTCGGCACCGATCCCGAGATGACCCTCGCCGAACAGTTCGTCCTCCAGACCGAGCAACGTGCGCCCGTGGACGTGGAAGTGCCGACGACGCACCAGCCCGAGCGGCTGGCGCCCCGTGGCGCGGTAGAACGGCTCCGACACCGGCGCCCGCCAGTCGACGACGACGGGATCGCTGTGCTCGTCGGCGACCGCGAGGCGACCGATGTGGAAACTCTCGATCGAGCCGGGACTCTCGGCCAGTCGGTCGATCCGTCCGAACACGAGCGCCGCATCACCGACGTCGAGTTGGGTGATCCGCTGGAAGACCGCCTCGTCGACGACGTCGCGTTCGTAGCGCGCCTGAAACGTCCCACCGAGCGTGCCCTCGTGGAGGCCACGCATCCTCCATGCGTCGTCGCGCGTTCGCGCGAGACACTCGTACGCGTGGTCGATGTGCGCCTGTTCGGCGGCGAGGTCGGGGTGGTGCTGGCTCATGGACTGCCGTGGACATCGACCCCCGTTCGGGGGTCGGAAAATCCTATCGGTGGCATCGGCGACACGGTCGGCCGCAGCGACCACCGATAGCGTCACGTGGCGATGCCTCCCGTGCCGTTCCTCGATGCCGCGGCGGGCCGTCCAACGACGCGTACACCGGTGTGGTTCATGCGCCAAGCCGGGCGCAGCCTGCCCGAGTACCGCGCCCGACGGGGCGACGGGAGCATCCTCGAGGCCATCCGGCGCCCCGACCTCGCCGCGGAGTTGACCCTCCAACCGGTCACCCGGTACGGCGTCGATGCCGCCGTGCTGTACAGCGACATCGTCGTTCCGGCCCATGCCGTCGGGTTCGGGATCGATGTCGCGCCCGGGACCGGTCCGGTGTGCGAGCGGCCGTTCCGCACCGCCGCCGATCTCGAGCGGCTCCCGACATTCGTGCCCGACGAGCACGCTCCCTACGTCGGCGACACCGTCGCCCAGGTGGTGCGCGATCTTCCGCCCGACGTGCCACTGCTCGGGTTTGCCGGCGCGCCGTTCACCGTCGCGAGCTACCTCGTCGAGGGTCGACCCAGTCGAACGTACGAACACACCAAGCAGCTCATGCACCGGGACGCCGAGTTGTGGCACACCTTGATGGCCCGCCTCGTCGACCATGCCGTCGCGTCGATCGTCTCCCAACTCCGTCACGGGGCACGGGCCTTCCAGCTCTTCGATTCGTGGGCCGGCGCACTGTCGCGTGCCGACTACGACACCTTCGTGCTCCCCCACAGTCGCGCCGTGTTCGAACAGGTCGCCCGGGCCGTCCCGGACGCCCCTGGTATCCACTTCGGGATCGGGTGCGACCACCTCCTCGAGCGGATGCTGGCTGCGGGACCCGCCGTCCTCGGGCTCGACTGGCGCACACCGATCGACGAGGCTCGCCAGCGGATGGGGGACGACCTGCGCGTGCAGGGCAATCTCGACCCCGCGCTGGTTCTCGCCGGCCGCGAGGTCGCCGTTCCGGCCACGGACGAGGTGCTCGCCCGGAATTGCCGCGTCGATGGCGAGCGCCACCCCGGCCACATCTTCAATCTCGGTCACGGTGTCCATCCGTCGACCGATCCCGACGTGCTCGCTGCGGTCGTCGACCGGGTGAGGGAGGTCACGACCACATGACGACACCGACCACCGCCGTACTGCTCATGGCCTACGGAACCCCTCGGACCCGCGATGAGATCGAGCCCTACTACACCGACATCCGTCGCGGCCGCCCGCCGACTCCCGAACTGCTCGCAGAACTCACGGCGCGCTACGACGCGCTCGGCGGAACGAGCCCGCTCGCAGCGCGCACCGATGCTCAGCGCGACGCGCTGCAGCGGGCACTCGACACGCTCGCGCCGGGTGCCTACACCGTGACACTCGGTCTCAAGCACGCCGATCCGAAGGTCGAGGCCGCTGTCGAGGCGCTCGCGGCGCAAGGTGTCCGCCGCATCATCGGCCTCGTGCTCGCACCGCATTGGTCGACGTACTCGGTCGGCCAATACCTCGATCGGGCCCGCACGGCGGCAGCACCACACGGCATCGAGGTCGTCGGGATCGAGAGTTGGGCCGTCGAACCCGCATTCGTCGATTTCGTGGCGACCGATCTGCGACGTCGACTCGCCGACATGCCGGCACACACACGTGTGTTCTTCACCGCTCACTCGCTGCCGACCCGGATCATCGACGCGGGCGACCGCTATCCCGACGAGCTGCGCGCCACGGCAACGGCAGTGGCGGCAGCGGCCGGACTCGCCGATGGGTCATGGGACATCGCGTGGCAGAGCGCCGGTCGGACACCCGAGCCCTGGCTCGGACCCGACATCCTCGAGGTCATCGACGGCTGCGCCGCGACGGGTGACGACGGACTCGTCGTCAGCGCCGTCGGGTTCGTCGCCGACCATCTCGAGGTGCTCTACGACCTCGACATC
>JBJSXI010000071.1:0-27193 GCA_046086305.1 Ilumatobacteraceae bacterium | reverse complement strand
GCGACACCGCCGTGCGGCTCGACATGCGAATCAAGGGAACGCTCACCTCGTTCGCCGAGACCCCCGAACGCGAGTTGTTGATCACCTCGCTGCGCGGAGGTCTCATGCGCATCGTCGCTGGCTGACCATAACAAGCGCTCGGCCTTGATGCTCGGCGTCAGATGACGCGTGGTCGATATGTCGGACCATGTCCAGACCTAGAGTGCGCGCATGATGTCTTACCCGACCAGCGGTCTACGCGGGTTCCATCCCGGCTGGCCAGGTCTTGCGCTCGGAACCTCAGGGGTGGCCGTCGCAGGTCTGGTCGACCCGTGGCCGGGCACCGAGATCGACCGTCGACTTGGTTCGGTGGTGGCCGGGGTGGCCATCGTGGCGACGATCGCGATGTTCGCCGTCACCGTGGTGAGGATGTTCCGCCACCCCGCTGCGGTGCGAGACGATCTGCGCCACCCGGTGAACGGTGCACTTCTCGGAACCTCGCCGGCGAGCCTGATCGTGCTTGCCCTCGTGGTGGCCCAGCTCGGGATGCTCGACAGCATCAGTGCCGGGATCGCTGCACCCGTCGCTACCGCACTCGTCGTGGGTGGGGTGATCGCATCACTCGGCCTGGGGATGTCGTTCTTCGCCGGGGTGGTCGGTCATCGCGAGCTCCCGATCCAGATGATCAGCGGTGTGTGGTTCGTCCCTGTCGTCGTCCTCGTCATCGTGCCGAGTGTGATGGTCCGCGTGCTGGCTCTCAGCTCCGCGTTGCACGAGCCGACCGTCGAGGCCCTGTCACTCGCCGCATGGGGTGCGGGCATGTTCCTCTTCGTGTTCCTCGGTGCCATCGTCGGATGGCGGCTGATCACCCAGCCACCACCGCCGGCGCAGACGATCGCCAGTTGGTTCATCTGGCTCGCTCCGGCGAGTGCCGGCGCGCTCGGCTTCGTCGCAGCCGTGCGCATGCTGCAGACGGACCTGGCAGGCGGGGCAGCGGCCGCCGAGCTCGCGGTGCGTGTCGTTGCGACTGCGATGTGGGGCTTCGCTGCGTGGTGGCTCGGGTTCGCGCTCCTCCAGGTGGCGCGGCATCGGCGGGAGATGCACTTCGACATCGGGACGTGGGGGTTCACCTTCCCGCTCGGCGCGTTCGTCGCCCTCGGAGCCGAGCTCTCTCGACTGTGGGATGCCGATGTATTCAGCGTGGTCGCCGTTGCTGTCTGGATCGTGTTGATGGTGCTGTGGGTGTGGCTGAGTGCCAGATCGATGCGAATGCTCGTGGCACGCTCCTAGGGGGACGCGCGATGCAACTGCCCGACGATCCGAACCAACACGAGTGACGGCCCGGCACCGGGATCATTGATGACGGCTGCGCGATGGTCAGACGAGGTGGGCGGATTGTCGGACGATCGGACGATGCTCGTCAGGGTGTACGAGCCTCGAAGAGGACAAGAGCCGCATTCGCAGCGGTCCATCTCCTGATCTCTCGTCTGCCGAGATCTTCGGAGATTTGATCGAGGCTGAGATCCCAGAGTGGACTGAGATGAGAGCCGATCACCCACATTCGGCCCCCGAGCCGATCCGCCGCTGCGGAGTAATCGGCGAACTTCGGGGGATCGTCACTGTGTAAGCCTTGGGCAATGATGAGATCATCGGTGAACGTGATCCCATACGGTGTATCGGACGAGTCGATCTCAAAGTCGTAGTCCGTGTAGAGCGCGAACTGCCACTGCGACCAGCCGTAGATGACGACAGGTTCATCGGGTCTTCGTTCTGCGCGGAGGATGTTGATCATCGACTCGATGTCCTCATTCTCGTAGCCGACTGGCGCAAGCGTGTGTGCGGTCGTCCAGATTGCCACCGCGACAACGGCGATGAGTGAGCCATTCACCGCTCGCCGAACAGTACGCCGATCGGACAATGCAACGTCGAGGAGGTTGACGACGTAACGGGCACCTAGTGCGCCGGCGATCGCAGTAGGGGCGAGCAGGAACAGATCGGTTCGACCACCACCGAGGGGCACGAGCCTGGCTGCGGAGAGGAGCATCGTCAGCGCGAGAGGTCCGAGGGTCACGACTGCCTGGAGTGGGGCACGAAGCGTCAGGATGAGGCCAAGGATGACCCACACCGCGACGATCGAGGTCGGCAGGACGGTCAGGGAATCCCTGAAACGTGCGAGGAGTCCGAGTATCGATCGGAGAATCTCCGATGGCGTGCCGGTCGCGTTGATGTAGAAGTCCGACCAGAAGCTCGTGAGAGCACCGGTGACGCGGGAACGAACGGTGAGGAGATAGACGAGAATGGATACCAGTCCGGACAGCGACGTCCAGCCGATGATGGGTGTGAGTTGGGTACGAGACCGCAGTGACCAGCCGGCGCGAGGATGGGTGTTCCCGACGACCGCGAACAAGGCCGCAAGGAGGGCGGGAATGGCGACGATGACGAGAGTGAAGGAGAAGATGACTCCGGCGATGACGATGAGATTGAGCCGACGAAAGGCGCGAGTGTGGTTTGGACTGTCGAGGACACCGAGCGCTGCCCACACGATCACTGCCGAGATCAGAACCTCGAAGGTGTACTGCTTGACCGAGTCCATGTAGTCGCCGAGAGTTGGGGACAGCGAGATCATGAGCCCAGCAACAAGTGCAAGTACCCGTCCGAGACGCTCTCTGAACATCCAGAAGACCGCCGCGGGTGCCATGAGGCCGGCAGTGAAGGCGGGGAGGAGTGCAGTTGTCTCCGAGAACCCAACCGTCTCGAGCCATAGCTTGAGGAGCAGACCAAACCCAGGCGCAGTGCTCGACATGGAGATCGTCGATGAGAGCGGTGCCTTATGGACGAGACCGACCCACGCATCGTCGAGCCAGAGGACCTTTGGTGCGAGGTCTCGTGCCCCGACAGCCAGTGTCAGAGCGACGATGGCGCTGACACCGACCACGTCGAGAACCCTCTGGCGGTTGATTCTTGATGGAACTGAGTCCGAGTCGGTCGCAACAGCGAGTCCGCTGACTGTCACACAGCGGAGACTACTTGCATGTGCAGTACCTGCCAGTCGAGACTCAGAGAGGTGAGTTGTCCCAGGGCATCGGCAGCTGGGGCTGCGCGGCGTCGGTAGGGGTCGACACGGCCTGCACGGGCTGACTGATCTCACCGCACCAGACGTGCCGCGAGCAGACTCTCCGAAACTCAACAGATCGATGGCGACGACGTCCGCGTCGCCGTCGCCGGGATCGGTTCGCAAGCTGCCACCAACTCCGAGCGTCGCTCTCGCGGCTCCCGCAAGCCTGGGGCCCGCGTAAGTCACCCCGGCCGCTGTCAATGGCCCGATCTGCCAGTGTTTGCGCTGAACGTTCGTGCGCCATGACGCGTGTGCTGACGACAACCGGTCGGGGCCCTCTCTCATCCATTTGATACGGTCAACACATGCGTGCCGACTGGAAGCGGATCGGCCTGCTCTTTGCGCTGGCATTCGTGCTTCGAGCGGCGTGGGTGCTGGCGGTCGACCGTGTGGGCTTCGTGCTGAACGATGCCCTCTTGTACCACTCCCTCGCCTCAGGCATCGTCGATGGCAAGGGGTTCGTCGACCTCACCGGTCAGCCGATGGCACAGTGGCCCCCGGGGTTCCCCGGTCTCTTGGCGTTTCTCTACTGGGTGTTCGGCAAGCGCCCGGTGGTGGGGGAGTTGTGCAATGCGCTCATCGGTGCGATCACCGTCGTGGTGCTGTACTTCGCCGTCGATCGTGCGCTCGGTCGCAAGGTGGCCACCGTCAGCGCTGTCATCCTCTGCGTGATGCCTGGCCCGATCCTGTGGACCGACATGTTGCTGTCGGAGACGCTGCTCACCTTCGTGTTCGTGTGCTTCTTCGCGTTGGTGGTGCGGTCGAGGCCCACGTGGGCGTGGGCGGTGGCGCTCGGCGCAGTGATCGGGCTCGGCGTGATGGTGCGGGGTGAAGCACTCACGTGGGGTCTTGTGCCGCTCGTGCTGTGGTACCGCGAGGTGCCTTGGCGAACCTGGCTGCCGCGTATGGCGTTGACGGGGTTGGTGGTGTTGCTGGCGATGACTCCGTGGACGATCCGCAACGCTCGCGCGATGGGCGCGTTCGTGCCACTCGCGACCAACTCGAGCAGCACGCTGTGGGTGGGGCACAATCCGAATGCCACGGGTGCGCAGATGTACCCGACGTCGGAGTTCTACGAGCAGTTTGGCACCGAGCAGCCAGCTCGCGAGCTCGACTCGGCGAACGCGCTCCGCTCGGAAGCCATCCGCTACATGCTCACGCACCCGGTCGACGAGGTGCGCCTCATCCCCTGGAAGATCACGGCGATGTTCCGCGGCGATTCGTACGCCTTCGATTGGGTGAATGCAGCCCCGGAGCCACCGCTGTTGGGGATCCATGTCGAGCGAATCGGGACAGCTGCCGACGCCGCCTGGTTCGCGCTGGTGGCGTTCACGGCGCTCGGCGTCGTGGGTCTGGGGCGTGCCGCGTGGCGCCAGCCGATGTTGCGGGCGATTGCCACGAGCCTCGCCACAATGCTGTTCCTGTACGGCTTCCTGTACTACGGCAACTACCGCTATCGCCTGCCGTACACGCCGCTGATGATCGTGGTTGCGGCTCTGGTGTTCTCGAAGTGCTGGTCGACCCTCCGGTCGCCAGCCGCCGAAGCGGAGGTCGTCACGTGATGGGGACGTCGAGTCCGACGACATACTGATGTTGGAGCCCAGAGGGGGAATCGAACCCCCGACCTACGCATTACGAGTGCGTTGCTCTACCGACTGAGCTATCTGGGCGCAGGTGGCAATGCTAGCGGTGGCCCCTTCGGGCAACACGGGTCACGTGGGCAGCGACGGGACGTCGAGCAGCAGCGACTGGAGGAGCAGGATGTCGTTGGGATTCCGTCCGAGTGCTGCGGTCGCCTTGTTCACCCGGTGCACAGCGTCGATGGCGGCATCGGCCCGGGCGAACGTCCCTGCGACCAGCGCGTCGCGGTAGACCCCGGCAATGATCGTCAGCCCGCTGCGCAGTTCGTCGGTGTGGTGTTTGCGAAGCTCGCGCCGATGACGCTCCTCGAGACGCTTACGACCACTCCCGCGTTCACCACTCAGTTTCACCTGCTCCTCGAGTCGGGCGAGCTCGTCAGCCTGGCGGGCGAGGAGCGGCGCGGCAGCGGCATCGATCAACTCATCGAGTTCGCGGCACAGTTCGACCACCCTGCTCCCGGTGCCATCGAGGCGTCGGGGCACCGCGGCGAAGGCATGACGGCGGCGAGCGAGTGACTCGTCGGCGGCGAGCAGGCGGGCTCGATCGAGATCGCCGCTCGCAGATGTGGTCGCGAGTGCCGCACGGTCGGGGGGCACCCCAGCGGCGAGCAGGACGCTGCGGATGGTCTCGTCGTCGATCATGTCGAAGTCGATGCGCACGCACCGAGACGCGATGGTCACGAGTTCGGGGGTCACCTGATCGGCGAGGATGACGAACATCGTCCGGTCGGGGGGCTCCTCGACCGACTTGAGCAGACGCGCTGCGCCCTCGGCATCGATGAGGTGGAACTCGTGCAGGATCACGATGGTCCGCGGACCCTCCTGGGGAGCCAGCGCGGCGATGCGGATGATCTCTTTGATCTGGTCCTCGAGGAACCGTGCGCCGTCGCGTCGAAGCTCGCGGACATCGGGGTGGATACCGTCGAGTGCGAGGCGAGCATGGCGAGCAGTCGGGTCGTCGAGTCCGGCGAGCAGGAGCGCGGCGAAGGCGCGTGCGGCATCGTCCTTGGTGGACCCCGGTGGCCCGACGAACAGGTAGGCGTGTACGGGCGTCATCGCAGCGTGGCGCAACTGGGCGACGGCTCTCGCCTGTCCGATCACGCCGTCGAACACCGAGCGGGTGTACTCGGGGAACATCAGAGTCCCAGCTTGTCGCGGACTGCGGTGCGCACGTTGAGTGCCACCGCGTCGATCGGGGCTGAGCCGTCGATCACGACCCAGCGATCAGGATCTGCGGCGGCCATGGTGTGGAAGCCGGCGCGCACGCGCCGGTGGAACGCGGCGTCCTCGCGTTCGAAGCGGTCGAGTGTGCGGTCGCGCAGGCGGGCCTCGACAACCGTGTCGGGCACATCGACGAGGATGACCAGATCGGGCCAACGCCCGGCGATCGCCCAGTCGTTGGTGGCGCGAATGATGTCGACGTCGAGGCCTCGGGCATACCCCTGGTAGGCGAGGGTCGAGTAGACGCTCCGGTCGCTGACCACAGTGCGACCGGCTGCGAGTGCGGGCTCGACGATTTCGGCGAGATGCTGGGCCCGATCGGCGGCGGCGAGGAGCGCTTCGGTGCGCGGTGACATGTCGTGGATCGAGGTGTCGTGGAGGATCTCGCGGATGCGTCGACCGATCGCCGTGCCGCCGGTTTCGCGCGTGAGGACGGCGTCGAGGTCGGCAGCCAGACGCGCCGCCTGGGTGCTCTTGCCCCCGGCCTCTGGCCCCTCGAACGCGATGTAGTGCCCCATGACCGTCGTCGAACCCTACCGATCGGAGGGGTCAGTCGCCGGCGGTCTTCTTCGGTGTGGACTTCTTCGCGGCCGTCTTCTTGGCGGCGGTCTTCTTGGCGGCGGTCTTCTTCGGTGCGGCCTTCTTCGTGGTGGCCTTCTTGGTCCCCGCAGCCTTCGTCGCCTTCACCCCTGCGGCCTTCTTGGTCGCTGCCGCCTTACGGCCCGCAGTGCCGCCTTTCTCGATGAGCGCGTCGCGGCGGATCGCGAGGAGTTCGAAGGCGCGCTCGGGGAGCATGGCCTCGAGCCGGTCACCCTTGCTCAGCGAGGCGTTCGTCTCGCCATCGGTGACATAGGTGCCGAACCGGCCCTCCTTGGCGAGCACCGGACGGCCACTCACCGGATCGGGGCCGAACTCGCGCAGCGGGGGCTTGGCCGCGGCCGACCCACCACGACGGAAGACCTTGGGTTGGGCGAGCACCACCAGCGCCTCGTCGAGGGTGATCGTCAGCAACTGCTCCTCAGAGGTGATGTTGCGGTAGTCCTTGCCCTTCTGGATGTAGGGCCCGTACCGACCGTTGCTGGCGAGGATCTCGACGCCGTCGGCTGGGTCGACGCCGAGTGAACGCGGAAGGCGTAGCAACTCGATCGCCTCGTCGAGGGTGAGACGCTCGAGCACCATCGTCTTGAACAGGCTCGCCATCTTCGGCTTGTCGAACCCCGGTGGCGGTGCGTCGGGAGTGCCCCACTGCACATACGGGCCGTATCGGCCGTTCTTGGCGAACACGGGGAGACCGTCGAGCTCGCCGATCGGCTCATCCGACTTCGGTGCGGCGAGGAGGCTGAGCGCGACCTCGAGGGTCAGTTCGTCAGGAGTGAGATCGTCCGGCACACCCGCCGTGTCGTCGCCGCGCTTCACATACGGGCCGTACTTGCCGGGCTTCACGACGACGAGGACACCGTCGGGGTCGAACCCGATGGGGAAGGTGTTGATCTCGGCGGCGTCGATCGTGTCGAGGTTCTCCTCGACGAGCCGCTTGAGACCGGGCATGCCCTCGGTGTCGTCGCCGAAGTAGAAGTCGTGCAGCCAGTCCTGCTTCTGGCGCTCGCTTCGGGCGATGGCATCGAGGTCCTCCTCGACGCGAGCTGTGAACGCATAGTCGACCAACTCGCCGAAGTGCTGCTCGAGCAGTCCGACCACCGCGAATGCCGTCCAGGTGGGTACGAGCGCCTGCCCCTTCTTCCAGACGTACCCACGGTCCTGCACGGTCTGGATGATCGAGGCCCATGTGCTCGGCCGGCCGATCCCGAGTTCCTCGAGGCGCTTCACGAGCGAAGCCTCGGTATAGCGCGCCGGGGGAGTGGTCGAGTGACCCTGCGCCGCCAACGAATCGACATCGACCGGGTCACCGACCTGTAGCGGCGGCAGCAGGGCTTCTTTGTCACCCTCCTCCGCACCGTCGTCACTGCTCTCGACGTAGACCTGTCGATAGCCGGGGAACGTGATCGTGGTGCCGCTCGCGGCGAACACGGCGTCGGTGCCCGCGGCGACGGCGCCGAGGCGCACTGCGACGGTGGTGCCCGTCGCGTCGGCCATCTGCGAGGCGAGTGTGCGCTGCCAGACGAGGCGGTACAGCGCGAGTTCCTGACTGCTCAGCTCGCCACTCACCGCATCGGGCGAGCGGAGCGGTGTCGTCGGACGGATCGCCTCGTGCGCCTCCTGTGCGTTCTTGACCTTCGTGCTGTACTGCCGGGGTGCCTTCGAGAGGAACTGTTCGCCGAAGGAGCGCTTCACCTCGGTGCGTACGGCGCCGAGCGCCTCGTCACTCAACACGACATTGTCGGTACGCATATAAGTGATGTAGCCGCGCTCGTAGAGGCCTTGGGCGACGCGCATCACCTGACTTGCGCTGAGGCGAAGCTTGCGACCTCCCTCCTGCTGGAGTGTCGAGGTCATGAACGGCGCCTTCGGACTGCTGCGATAGGGCTTGTCCTCGACCGATCGAACGTCGAAGGCCGCCGTGTCGAGTGCATCGGCGAGCGCTGTGGCCCGCGCCTCGTCGACGACGACGACCGTTCCCCTCGGCTGGCCGGCCGCGTCGAAGTCCTTCCCGGTCGCGACCTTCACCCCGTCGAGTGAGATGAGCGTTGCGGTGAACGAGGGTTTCGTCGCCGATGTCAACTCGATGTCCCAGTAGCCAGCCGTCACGAAGGCGATGCGCTCGCGCTCGCGCTCGACGATCAGGCGGATGCTCGGGCTCTGGACCCGACCAGCCGACAGACCACGGTTGACGCGGCGCCAGAGCACGGGGGACAACTCGTATCCATAGAGACGGTCGAGGAGGCGGCGGGTTTCGGCTGCGTCGACGAGGCCGTAGTCGATCCCCCGGGGGTGGGACACGGCATGCTCGATTGCCGCCTTGGTGATCTCGTGGAAGACCATCCGCCTCACCGGGATACGCGGCTTGAGGTACTCGAGCAGGTGCCAGCTGATCGCCTCACCCTCGCGATCCTCGTCCGTTGCGAGGTACAACTCGCTGGCATCCTTCATCGCCGCACGGAGGTCGCGCACCACATCCTTACCCCGGAGGGTGAGCTCGTAGGTCGGCTTGAACCCGTTGTCGATGTCGATCTGCAGACCCTTGCTGGGGAGATCGGCGACGTGGCCAACCGAGGCGCGTACATCGAACTCGCGACCGAGAAAGGCCGCGATGGTCTTCGCCTTTGCGGGCGACTCGACGATCACGAGTGGACGGGCCATGGTCGGCAATCGCTAGGTGATGTGGACCGTGGTTGTCAAGGCATCACCCCGTAGGCCCTGTCGGGGCACGGAACTGCGCCGTCAGACGGAAGTAGCGTGGGAGCCATCGAGTACCCCTATGACCCACGTCTCGGCTGGTCGGCCGAACCCCTGGGTCACTGGCGCGCCTTGGGCTCGCCGATGCCCGCCGGACGGGTCTCGCGACTCGACCGGGGCTGGAGCAGTGTGCTCACCGACCTCGACACCGATGTGTTGCGCGTGCGCAACATCGGCGCGGATGTTGCAGTCGGCGACTTCATCGTGGTCAGTGACGACCTCGAGCGAGTCGCAACAGTGCTCGATCGGCACAGCGCCTTCGTCCGGCGGGCATCGTTCGACGGCCAGCGTGCCGAGTCGCACACGATCGCCGCGAACATCGATGTCGTCGTCCTGGTCCACTCGCTCGCATCGCCACCGAACCAGCGCCGACTCGAGCGCGAGTTGGTCCTTGCATGGGACAGTGGGGCGAAGCCCGTGGTCGTCCTCACCAAGTCCGATCTCGTCGACGACACGTCGGTGGGTCTCGAGTCGCTGCATGATGTGGCGCCTGGGGTCGATGTGCTCGTCGCGAGTGGCATCACGGGCGAAGGTGTCGAACGGATTCGCGACTACGCAGCGGACAATGCGACGATCGCCCTGCTCGGCGCGAGCGGCGTGGGCAAGAGCACGCTCGTCAATGCCCTCGTCGGGCAGCAGCGGCAGATGACCGCGGCAGTACGCGATGACGACCAGCGTGGGCGGCACACCACGACGGCAGCCGAGCTGGTCCGCCTGCCAGCCGGCGGGTGGCTGATCGACACGCCGGGTGTGCGGGCTGTGAGTCTGTGGAGCAGTGGGCACGGCATCGAGCGGGCCTTCGCCGATGTCTTCGAGCTGATGGACCACTGCAGGTTCCGCGACTGCAAGCACGAGCTCGAGCCTGGCTGTGCGGTCGCCGTGGCGGTCGCCGAGGGGCGGCTCGACGTACGGCGACTCGACAGCATGAAGCGACTCGTCGCCGAGGAAGCGGCACTCGAGGACGAGCAGCGCGTCCACGAGCGGAGCCTCGATCGCCGAGGAGTTCGTCGACCGAGGTGACCGCACTGAACTCGTCACCGGCGATGGCGCAGGGCGTACGGTGTCGACATGGACTTCGCCTTCTCCGATCGTTGTCTCGACTACCGCGACCGGTTGGTCGCCTTCATGGACGAGTGCATCTACCCCAACGAGTCGGTCTACGAAGAGCAGATCGCAGCAAGTGGCAACCCGCATCACCAGCCCAGGGTGATGGAGGAGTTGAAGGCCGAGGCGCAGTCGCGCGGCCTGTGGAACCTGTTCCAGCCCCATCCCGATTGGGGCCCGGGGCTGTCGAACCTCGAGTACGCGCCGTTGGCCGAGATCATGGGGCGCAGTGCGATCGCGAGTGAGGCGTGCAACTGCTCGGCGCCGGACACGGGGAACATGGAGGTGCTGACGATGTTCGGCACGCCTGAGCAGCAGGACCTGTGGCTCCGACCGCTGCTGGCCGGCGAGATCCGCTCCTCGTTCGCGATGACCGAACCTGATGTGGCATCGAGTGACGCGACGAACATCTCCCTGCGGATCGAACGCGACGGCAACGACTATGTGCTGAACGGTCGGAAGTGGTGGATCACCGGTGCGAAGCATCCACACTGCGCTGTCCTCATCGTGATGGGCAAGACCGATCCCTCTGCTGCTCCACACCGCCAGCAGAGTCAGATCCTCGTCCCGCTCGATGCACCCGGCCTCACGGTGGTCCGGCCGCTCACCGTCTTCGGATATGAGGATCAGGAAGGTCACTGCGAACTGCTCTTCGAGAACGTGCGTGTGCCGGCAACCAACCTCGTCGCCGGCGAAGGTGATGGGTTTGCGATCAGTCAGGCGCGCCTCGGACCGGGCCGGATCCACCACTGCATGCGCACGATCGGCGCGGCTGAGCGGGCGCTCGACCTGATGTGCCAACGGGCGCTCTCGCGCACCACATTCGGGCGGCGCGTCGCCGAGCGCAGCAACATCATGGACTGGATCGCCGAGTCGAGGATCGACCTCGAGATGGTGCGCCTGCTCACGCTGAAGACCGCATGGATGATGGACACGGTGGGGAACAAGGCCGCGGCGATCGAGATCAGCGCCATCAAGGTGGCAGCACCCAATGTTGCGCTGCGCATCATCGACCGAGCAATGCAGGTGCACGGTGCTGGAGGGATGAGTGGTGACTTCCCGCTCGCTCGGATGTACGCCGGTATTCGCACGCTGCGTCTTGCCGACGGGCCAGACGAAGTGCACAAGATGACGATCGCCCGCCGCGAACTCCGTCGTCACGACCCGGGGTTCCGGATGGACGGACCGACCTCGATGGCGCCCGGCGGTGGACGGGGCTGATCAGGCTGTCGCCGAGGCGACGACCTTGATCGCCCGATCCATACCGCTCAGGCGGAGCCGGGCGCGGAGGCGATCAGCGGTGCACACGATCACCAGATTGCCGCCCTGCTCGCGCAGGCGTGCCGCAGTACCGAGCAGCACACCGAACCCGGTGTCGTCGAGCGCACTGAGTCCGTCGATGTCGACATAGAGGGTGCCGCCGTCGCTCGACGCAGCGGCCCGGCTGAGCTGATCGCGGAACTGCGGAACGGTGGACAGATCGAGCTCACCGCGAACGAGCAGGACCCCACGTCCGCCGATCACGACGTGACGACAGTCGAGGTCCATCACTGATGAACGCTAGTGCGATCAGCGGGCGGGCACCGCCCGATCACGGGGGCTCGATCGTCATCGTCACCTCCGTGTGGAGGGGGATGTCGGGCATGAACGCCCCGACGATGGGCATGTCCGTCGGATCCGTCCAGCTGATCGAGGCCGTGATCGATGGCACGTCAGCGATGGTGCCGGCCTCGACACTCACGACGAGGGGCCGCAGCGTCACAGCAGTATGTGCCGCGGTGACTGCCGCCGCTGCTGGATCGGCCGAGACGACAGCAGCGCGCGCCGCCTCACGAGCGGCCACCTCGAGCGCAAGACGATTCCGACCCACCAGGGCGATCTGGAGAATCCCGATGACCAACGTGCATATGAGCGGGAGGGCGAGGGCCACCTCGACCACCGCCTGTCCGTCGTCGCGCTGGCGGGACATCACAGTCGGTCGATCACCGAGTCGATGACCTTGTCGAAGAGGGTGCCGATACGTCCGGCTGTGCCGCCGCTCGAGGCCCACGCCACGACGAGGAGCGCAACGAGTGCGGCGCCGAGCAGGACCAGCGCGTACTCGGTGGTCGCCTGTCCGTCGTCGTCGGCAAGGGTTGACAGGGCTCGGTCGACTCGGTGGCCGATCCGCTCGACCGTGTCGAGGACCAATCGATGGAGTGTGAGCAGTGATGTGGACATCGGATCTCCCGGTGCGGTGGACGATGGGTGGCGGTCGGTGAGTTCGGGTCACCACTCGAGTGACGAGATGGCTGAGAGCAGCAATGGCACGACGGCGAGGAGGATGAATGACGGCAGAGTGCACAACACCAGCGGTGCTGCGAGGCGCACTGGCAGTTGTCGTGCCGCGATCTCGACGGCTCGTCGACGCTGTCGGCGCGCCTCGTCGGCGAGACGAGTGAGCGTGGGTGCGAGTGGGAGCCCGTAGCGGTCGGTGGCGGCGAACGAGTCGGCGAGCGGATGGGCGATCGGACCGAGGAGGCGGGGGAGCTCGTCGAGTGCGTCGGCGAAACGCGCGCCTCGATCGACCTGTTCGAGCACGGCGCCGAACGCTGGGCGGACCGCGTCCGGAAGATGACGCAGGACCGCTCGCACGGCGGCTGCTGGAAGGTGTCCCGCGCGGATCGCGAGCACGATGAGGTCAATGGCATCGGGAAACGCAGCGGCGACGGCGGCCTGTGCCGCCCGCGACCCTCGGCGCCGCAAGACGAGCTGAGTGCGCGGTGGAGGGCAAGGATCAGATGGGACCGCTCGTGCGAAGGTGCGGATCGTTGCTGATCTCGATCCCCGGACCGTGCCGATGATCACCACGGCCGCGAGTCCACTGCCGGCCATGGCGAGCAGCGCCCTCATCGTGCGACCCGTTCGACGATGTGCCGCATCCACCGCCACCCGGCGAGATTGAGCCCCGCCCCGAGACAGGCGGCGACGGCGCCGGGTCCACCGAGCAGGGCAGTGCGAAATCCGGAACTCGACGCAGCACTCCACGCAGCGAAGACGAGGGGGACGGCGGTGAGTACCCGGGCGCTCAGGCGAGCCTGAGCGGCGTGCGCGGCGGCGTCGGCGCGTGTGGCCAGACGCTCGCGCAGCAAGGCCGCGCCGGCATCGAGGGTCGCGGCGATCGGACCGCCCAACTCGACAGCGGCGCCGACCACCTGGACGACCACCGCCTCATCGGGATCGCGCGGTGTGCGGCGAGCAGCAGCGCCGGGGTTCGGATCGATGTCGAGTCCGTGTCGCTCGAGGGCTCGCGTCCAGGCGATGGAGAGGGACGCGCCACTGCGCACTTCGGCGGCAGTCGTGTCGAGGAGTGCCGCCCACATGGCGGCCGTGGTCGGGGGCCGACGGATACGCCGTGTCATCTCCGGCCCCTCGTGAGTTCCGCGCAGACGACGCCCTCGGCAATCAGGTGGCGGCTCACCACGCCATCGGTTCGAGACCTTCGGTCGAGTTCGACCACCTCACGGATCGATCGGCGCCCATCGGTACCTCGTTCGACATGGACGATCACGTCGATGGACCGGGCCACGTGCTCGTGGACGGCCGCGAGCGGCCAGTTGGCCGCCGACTGGACGACCAGGGTGCACAGACGGGTGACCGCATCGGCGGCGCTGTTGGCATGGATGGTCGACATCGAGCCGTCGTGGCCGGTGTTGAGGGCATGGAGGAGGTGGATCGCTTCGGTTCCGCGTATCTCACCGAGCACCAAGCGATCAGGGCGGAGCCTGAGTGCGGCTCGCAGGAGGTCGGAGAGTTCGATCTCGCCCACGCCGTCGGGTGTGGCGGGACGGGTTTCGAGTCGCACGACGTGCGGATGAACGATCGGCAGCTCCGCGACGTCCTCCATCGTGACGATCCGTGCGTCTCTGGATGTCGCGGCGAGGAGCGACCCGAGCAAGCTCGTCTTCCCCGATGAGGTTGCCCCACTGACGACGATGTTCGCTCGGTGATCGAGCAACTGTTGGAGAACTCTGACGACGGGAGGAGCAGCAAAGTCGGCGAGCTCGAAGCGTCGCCGGGTGAGCCGTCGGATCGCCAGACACGGACCGTCCACCGCCACCGGCTCGAGTGCGGCGCACAACCGCGAACCGTCTGCCAGCCGTGCATCGACGACGGGTTGCGAACGATCGACTCGTCGTCCAGTCGGTGCGAGGAGGTGTTCGATGACGGCCAGCAGGGTGGATGTGCGGATGTGGCCGACGAGCGAGAGGTGACCGCAGCGGTCGACCCATATCTCGCCGCCACCATTCACGAGTACCTCGTCGGTCTCGGGATCGTCGAGCCACCGTTCGAGTCCGCCGAGCGGCGCCCGTTCAGCGACGAGGTCGATCACGCGGCACCGCGCAGTGGATGGGCGATGGTGCGGGGTAGACGTGTGGCCAGCAGCCCTGCGTCCACCGCCCGTGACAGCGCGGGGTCGAACGGCACCTCGGCGACGACCGGCGCACCGACGGCCCGCGCGACATCGGCGGCTCGCAGGGCCCGACCCGGCTCGTCGACGACGACGATGCCGGTGGGCGTGTGGCCGCAGGAGATGACCCGGCGCAGGGCGAGGTAGCACGGTCGGACGACGAGGATGCTGTGATCACCGGGTGCGACGAACTCGGGTGGTGGCACGCGTCCGGAGAGATCGACGACGGCGTCGTCAGGGAGCGCGGCGCGCAGTCGCGCCCAGTCGGGTCGGGGCTGGATCGGACCGCCGAGCGGCAGGACGCGCAGGGAGTCGGTCGCTTCGATGGCGAGTTGGACGAGGGCATCACCGTCGGCAGAGGTGGAGGCGAGCCAGTCGGACAGCCCCGGCGATCGTGGTTCGGTGAGGCCGAGCGCAGCGGGGACATCGCCGCCGACGTCGACGAGGAGGGTGGGATGTCGATGTGACTTCAGGAGGGCGAGTGCGGCGGCGACCACTGTCGTGCCGCTCCCCCCTTTGACCGACCAGCAGATGTACATGATGACCCCCGAGGCTGCGCGTGGCTGCGTGAGGGGAGCGGTCGGGGAGCGATGTCGGTTGCCCGGCGCGCGGGAACCTACCGACTGCTCGGCGAGTCACCAACCCCGAGTCAGGGCGGGGTCGAATGTGTGGTGATGTCGGATCCGGCCGGGCCGTGGACGAAGGTGAGCAGTTCGAGGACCAACGCGGTGAGATCAGTTCGGTCGATGCCGTGTGCGCTGCCGAGTCGCGCAGCGGCATCGACGAGTCGACCGGCCCACGACGGGTCGATCGTCGGATCGTCCGTGTCGACGAGGGCTGCACCGAGTCGGCACATTGCCTCGCACGCCATCTCGACATGTGCCGTGTGGCCGTAGCCGCGAGCGACTGCGCTCGCGTTCAGACAGATGGCGCGGAGGTAGGCGTCGACCCTCCGCCGGATCGCCGTGTCATCGCGGCGGTGCGGCGCAGCATGTCGATCGGTGTCTACGTCGTCGCACGGGGCGACGGGCAAGGTCGCGCGTCCGGCCGCGAGCGTGGTGCCGATCAACGACTTGGTGACGGTATCGATCCACAAACCATGGCGTCGTGCCCACTGCTGCGCGGTGGCGACGAGGTCGCCGATCACGCCCTCGACCAGTTCGAGTTCGAGCTCGCACACCTCTGCGGTGCGGCCACCGGCGCGAATGACGCCCACGTCGAGGGCCAGCTCGATCGTCGACCCCGCAGTCCGCACGACCCGTAGCCGTCGCTCGATCTCGGTCCGGAACCGCTCGGTCGGTGAGGCGCCTTCGGTGAGGATGTCGTCGAGTCGTCGCCCCACCTCGGATCCTGCGTGCAGGGTCGGATCGAGTGGTGGCTGGTGCGGGCCGCGGTGGGGCACCTCGTGCTCGAGCCGCACGATCGAGTCGGATCGGGCTGCCTTGAGCGTCTGCACCCATATGCCTTCGTCGCGTCGAAGTCGCCACGCAAGACCTGCCGATGCGAGGCGGTCGTCAGGCGTATCGACGTAGACGGCTTCGAGATGGTGTGTGACCGCGGGCCCGAGATCGCGCACGACGTCGGGCAGGCGACCTGCGGGGATGTGGAACTTCAGTTCGATCTCCAGGCCCGGATCCATCGAGTTCCGCCTATGCCGAGCGCTCGTGGTGCAGGGGAAGGCCGTGCACCCAGCGACGAAGGTTGTCGGTGAACATCGCCGCTGCCCGGTTACTGCCGAGCGGGGTCCGACCGGCCGCGTGCGGTGTGATGAGCACGTTGGGCAGGTCCCACAGCGGGCTGTCGGCCGCCAACGGCTCGGCTGCGACGACATCGAGCGCAGCCCCTCCGAGCTGGCCCGACTGCAGCGCGGCGATCAGTGCCGGCTCATCGACGAGCGCGCCTCGACCGACGTTGACGAGGTGCGCACCGCGGGGCAGGAGCGCGAGTTCGGCGCGTCCGATGATTCCTCGACTCGCGTCGGTGAGTGATGCCGTCAGCACCAGATCGTCGATCGAAGGCAGCAACTCGTGGAGCCGATCGGGACGTGAGGTTGGGCACGGTTCGTTGCCCGTCGGCGTTCGTCGGATACCCACGACATGCATTCCGAGGTGCGGTGCGATCGATGCCACCGCAGTGCCGATCGCCCCGAGACCGACGATGCACATCCGTCGTCCTTCGAGGTCGAGGGCATCGAGCGGGGTCCACTCGTGACGTGCTTGCGCGAGCGCATACCGACTCGAGTTGCGACACATCGCGATGATCGCTCCGATCACCGTGTGGGCGATCGGCACCGCAGTCGACCCCGGGGCACCGGTGAGTCGTACGCCGCGGGATACGAACTGGTCGAACACCGGATCGTCGAGCCCTGCGGCGAACACATGCATCCAGCGCAGGTCGGGCATGCGCAGCGCGGCACCGAGGAACGAGCGGGAATGGCCGTCCTGCCACACGTCGTCGCTGAACACAGCGATGTCAATGCCGCGTAACTCTTCATCGGTCGGACGACTCGACGCGGAGAACTCGACGAGGTGAACGTCACCGACCGCGGACCACGCTGCTCCGTGGCGACGAATGGCGCTCGCCGAGCAGAGGATCGTGGTGGTCAGTTGTCCTGGACCTTCTTGACGACGTAGATCACCAGTGCGATGACCACGAGGAGGAGGATCACTCGCTTCATATGCGCAGCGTAGTCAGTCGCCCGTGGAGTCGATCGAGTGTGCGACGGCTACCCTGCTCGGCGGAGGTGTCCGCACGCCTGGTGGGTGCCGCCGCCTTCAACGCGGTCGGGACGGGTGACCCTCGTCCGGCGGGTTCGATTCCCGTCCACCTCCGCCACACCGGCAGTCGGCTGGTCGGATCACGTGCGCGACGCGCCGTTCGTGCGAGTGCCTCCGACGTAGTGGAGCTCGTGTCGTAGTGAACCGTCGGCGCGGAACTTGCGGATGGCCGGTGTTCCATCGGGGCCATCGTTGCGTTCCCCGTTCCGGTAGCGCTCCTCGTAGTGCACGGACCCGTCAGCGAAGTAACCCCTCACGGCAGGCATGTTGCCCGCGGGGTCGTGGAGACGACCGTTCCTGTAGAACAGCTCGTACTTCAGCCGCCCGTCGGCGCGAAATCTGCGGTACGCGGGATGTGTGCGGCCGGGATCGTGCAACCGACCCTCCTCGTACCACGCGACGTAGGCGACATGGTCGAAGGGCGCATGCTCGTGTCGCTTCACCCGTCCGGTGAAGCCTGCGGGGATCATCGCCTCGTCGTCGACGTCGATCGTCGTGACAACTCGAAACGACATCGAGTTCGGCATCAGATCGATCAGGTCCACGACGAACCTTCTGTGACGTCGATCGGTGACCCGGCCCGAGGGTCAGACGGCGAGGAGGTCGCGTGCACCGGTGTCGGACGAGGGATGACGCAACTTGCTCATCGCGCGCGCCTCGATCTGACGGATTCGCTCGCGGGTGAGATTGAAGTGCTCACCGACTTCCTCGAGTGTGCGCGGCTCGCCGCGATCGAGGCCGAACCGGAGCTTCAGGATCTCGCGCTCGCGCTCGTCGAGCGGTGCGAGGAGTCGAGCGATCTCCTCGGGCAGCAGCGCCGTGGCCGCGACCTCGAAGGGGCTCTCCGCGCTTCGGTCCTCGACCACATCGCCGAGTTCGGCGTCGCCGTCCTCGCGGAGCGGCTCACTGAGCGAGAGCGGCTCGGCAGCGAATCGCAGTGCCTCGGTGACCTTGTCCTCGGGCATCTCGACTTCTGCGGCGAGTTCGCTGAGCGTTGCCGGTCGACCGAGCTTCAGCTCGAGGCGACTGCGTGCCTTCTGCAGCCGGGCGAGGGTGTCGCCCGCGTGCACGGGCAGTCGGATGGTACGTCCGGTGTTGGCGATACCGCGGGTGATCGCCTGACGGATCCACCACGTCGCGTAGGTGGAGAACTTGAATCCCTTGCGCCAATCGAACTTCTCGACAGCGTGCATCAGGCCGAGGTTGCCCTCCTGGATCAGGTCGAGCAGCGGCAGCCCGGACGCCTGGTACTTCTTGGCGATGCTGACGACGAGGCGCAGGTTGCTCTGCACGAAGGCGCGTTCTGCATCCTCGCCCTCACGAGCCTGCTTGCGCAGTTCGCGCTTGCGTGCGGGCGTGAGGCCCTTGGGCTCGGCGAGTTCGGCGGCGGCAGCCTTGCCCGTCTCGATCTGCTTGGCGAGTCGGACCTCGTCATCCTTCGTCAGAAGGGTGTACTGGCCGATGTCGGTGAGATACAGGCGGACAAGGTCCTCCTCGTCCCGTTCCACTCGATCTTTCGCCACGTCTGCTCCTCGAATTGCACTCTGGAAGGTCAGGGGCGACACCCCGATTGATTTGGTCACGATACCGACCGGGTCAACCCCATCCCACCGCCGTCAGGGATTCACCTCTGGAGACGGAACTAGTCTCCCGGACCGTGACTGCGGCCGAATCCGGCACTGGCGGCCCGCCCGGAGCGTCCGACGTCGACCTGACGATCGTGACCATGCAGTTCGAGGCCCCCGATCCCGCTGCGGTGGTGGGCTTCCTCGCCCACTACGTCGTGATGACCCGCCGTGAGCCGGGCTGCCGCAATGTCGACCTGTGCGCCTCGGCAGGCCGTCCCGGCAGGTTCTTGGTCATCGAGAAGTGGGAGTCGCCGACCCATCACCGGCGGCACCTCGAGGCGGCCGTCACGGTCGAACTCGCGCAGTCGTGCGCCGGACTCCTCGCAGGCGCGCCGAAGGTCGAATTGTGGGACGGCGCGAGCGCCCACGACCTGCGCTGAGCCCGGCACGCAGCGTGCGGGTAGGGTCGGCGGTGTTCATCGATCGACCGGGAGGACCCATGTCGAATCCACTGCTCAACGACCGCTCTGCCGCCGAGGCGGCACGTGCCGGGTGGGGCGCCCCGGTCAGTGACGGACCGGTGAGCCCCTGGCAGTCGACGGTTCGCACACAGGTGATGACGGTCGAGGGCACGGCCACGGCCACCGGGGTGCTGCTCGTCCTCCTGCTCGCCGCCGCGGTCGTGGGTTGGACGACGGCGCCCGACGGCGACGGCATCCCAGGTGTCGCGCTGATCGGCATGGTCGTCGGACTCGTCTGCGCACTCGCAGTTGCGTTCCGCCCACGCCTCGCCCGGGTGCTCGGTCCCGTCTACGCCCTCGCCGAGGGGTTCTTCCTCGGTGTGGTGTCGCGTGCCTACGAACAGTGGGAGGACGGCATCGTCGTGCAGGCAGTGGGTGCCACACTCGCCGTGTTCGCAGTGATGCTGGTGGTGTATCGGCTGCGGATCATCAGGGTCACCGACCGGTTCCGCAGAATCGTCATCGGCGCCACGATGGGATTGATGGTGTTCTACCTCGGTGCCTTCGTGATCCGGCTGATCGCAGGCAGTGATGCCGTGGGGTTCCTCAACTCGGCGAGTCCGCTCGGGATCGGGTTCAGCGTGCTGGCAGCCGGCCTTGCGGCGATGATGCTTGCCGTCGACTTCGATCTCATCGAGCGCGGGGCCGCCGAGAAGTGGCCGAAGGGGATGGAGTGGTTCGCCGCATTCGGCCTGCTCGTCACCCTCGTGTGGCTGTACCTCGAGATGCTGCGCCTGCTGTCGAAGCTGAATCGCCGCTAGTCGGCCGCAACCGCAGTGTTCGTTGCGGCGAGGTGACCGGTGCGCTCGCAGGTCAGTCGTGCGGTGCGTGCAGCGCCGTGGCGCTCAGAGTGTCGATCTGTCGCCAGGTGAGACCGCTCGCCGACCACAGCGTCTCGAAGGTCTCGTCGGCGAGATCCGTGAACCCGTGCCGATTGCGGAAGTCGTACAGCCACCGCTGTCGGCTGGTGTGACGTCCGAGGCGTGCGAGTCGGCCGGCGCAGGTGGTGTCCCATGCGGCGATCTGGGCGAGTGAGAGGTGTTCGTCGTCGGGTGCATCGGCGAATCCGGCTTCGGATCGATCGCGAGCACGGAGCAGCGCCCGCCCGAGTGTGCCGATCGCGATGTCGCGTCCGAAGCGACGCGGTCGGCGGGTGTCCTCGAGCGCTCCGCCGTCGACTCGGATCGTGATCTGCGCGTCGACCTCGGTTCGGACGCGAGCGAGAGGTGTGGTCTCGTCGATGGCGATGTGCACGTCGCGATCGATCCCGAGGTCGATGACGAGAGACTCGACCAGGTCGCGAATCTCAGCGGCGTCGAACTCGACGAAGCGAAAGGTCGTCGGCGTGACCTCGACCGTCATGTCGTCGAGGAGTTGGCGTCGCCTGCGAGCACGGCCTCGGCGAAGGCCCGCCGTTCCTCGAGGGCGCGCAGGCTGACGTCGGCGATCTCGGCAACCTCGTCGTCGGTGAATCCGGCGAGGGCCCGGAACCGTCGGGCGAGGCCGATGGCCGATTCGTCGCTGTCGCTGCGGAATCCGCCGTAGCTGAAGATCTTGTCGACCACGTTCTGGAACTCGAGCGCCCGGGCACGTCGCTCAGCGTCGTGTTCGGTGAGCCGGCGCAGCCAGTCGCTGCCCATCTTCACGTGGGTCACCTCGTCGGCGAGCATCCAGTCCTCGCAGAACTCGAGGAACGGATCACCGGCGAGATCGCCGAAGTCGCGCATCGCCGTGAACACGTCGATCGCCAGCCCTTCGAGCGCCCTGTTCACTCCGGCGAGGCGCAGCACGGGGTCGTTGCTGCACGCCGCCTCGAACAGCACCGTGTTCTCGGCGTATTCGCCGATCCCGCTGCCCATCCAGTCGCTCAACTTGACGCTGATCTCGACATGGCGGGCTTCGTCCCATGCCTGACGAGCCATGTCGAGCTTCAGCGCGAACGGTGCCTCGGTGCCGGTCTCGAAGTCGTGGCACGTGCGTCCCGCACCCTCGAGAGCCTGGATCTCGCCGACGAAGATCCCGTGCATCAGGGCTCGCGCAGACTCGCTCGCATCGGGGCGATCAGGTGTCAGACGGTTCGACCGCGAGGCGCGTGCTGCCGTGGGTGCGTCGCTGCGATGCTCGACCCGTGGGTCGGCCTGTGCCTCGCGCATCGTGATCTGCGTGAAGCGTTCGTCTCGTGCGAGTTCCTCGACGGGGAAGAACTTCCTCATGACGATCCTCCGATCGTTCCGGGGCCGGCGATTCCACCGGCCTCGACCAACAGGGTCTCCAGTCGTGCGTGATGCTTCGCCGCACGCTCGACCTCGGCGGGGGTCTCGAGCAACGACTGGATCAGCATCTCACCGTCGCGCCAGTCGGCGAACTCGTCCTGGAGCGCGAAGTCGAGCGAGCGGATCGTCGGCGCATCGGTGATCTCACTCGTGTTGTTGCGGTGATAGGTGTACGCGGCGATGAAGTGGGGGATGAACACCCGGTAGACACCGACGAGCTTCTCGATCGTGGAGTCGGCCGACTCGGGTTCTGTGAGCGCAGTGACGAAGCGCACCATCGCGTCGTTCGGTGGAACGGTCAGCCGGTCGGGGTTCATCTCGCGCAGTTCCGGGAGGCGCTTGTGCCACAGCTCGGCGTGCCACGCATGGTGGTAGCAGTGGGTGCCGAGTCGCATCTTCACATCGAGCTCGGGCACCGTGGCGATCCATCCACCGAGCGCTTCGAAGAGCTTCATCTCGGCCCACTTGTAGTGGCCGACGCGCCGGGCGGTCTCCTCGACATCGAACAGGCCCGGGAGCTGCCGGCGGTCCCACGGCGCGAAGGGCTCCCTCGGCTTGTGCGGATCTGCCACGTTCATGCCCCCGGGTGACGACTGATGAGCGAACTGTAGTGGCCCGACCGGACATGCGGTCGGGCCGGAGCGTCAATGGGCCCGGCGGGTGAGCGGATCGCTGGCCAGTCGCTCGTCGGCGATCGCCTCGCCGGTCTGCTCGTCGGTCCAGTAGGTACCGGCATCGAGTCGGGTGAGGGCCGCATCGACATCGGCGAGCTCGCGCTCGACGCCATCGAGATCGAGCGCCTGAGCGGCGCTGGAGGTCGTGTCGGGGGTGGAATCAGCCGCATCGGACATTGACACGAGGCTATCGACCACGCGACCGATGGCGTACCGTGGCCGCGTGGCGCAGGTCCGGCTCGAACATGTCACCAAGGTGTTCGGAGATGGTGACCACGCCGTCACCGCGGTCGACCACGTGTCGCTCGTCGTCGACCATCACGCCTTCATGGTGCTGCTCGGTCCGTCGGGGTGTGGCAAGAGCACCCTCCTGCGCATCATCGCTGGCCTCGAGGACCCGACAGCGGGGGAGGTGTACATCGGCGATCGGCGGATGAACGACGTCGAGCCCAAGGAGCGCGACGTGGCGATGGTGTTCCAGAGCTACGCGCTGTACCCGCACAAGACCGTGCAGCGCAACATCGAGTTCCCCCTCAAGGTGCGCGGTGTCGGTCGAGCCGATCGTGCGGAGGCAGCCGCTCGCGCCGCCGATGTACTCGGCCTCGGCGAACTGCTCCACCGTCGCCCGGGGCAGTTGAGTGGGGGGCAGCGTCAGCGAGTTGCGCTGGCCAGGGCGATCGTCCGTGATCCTGCCGTGTTCTTGATGGATGAGCCATTGAGCAACCTCGATGCCAAGCTTCGCGGTGATACACGCGCCGAACTCGTCGACCTCCATCGCCGTCTCGACACGACGTTCGTGTACGTGACCCACGATCAGGTCGAGGCGATGACGATGGCGACGAAGGTCGCCGTGGTGAACGCTGGTCGCATCGAGCAGGTCGACGAGCCGCAGGCGGTCTACGACCGGCCCGCATCGATCTTCGTGGCCGAGTTCATCGGGACACCACCGATGAACATCCTGCACGAGGGGGCACTCGGTC
The DNA here is from genome assembly GCA_046086305.1 of Ilumatobacteraceae bacterium. Classification (GTDB taxonomy): domain Bacteria; phylum Actinomycetota; class Acidimicrobiia; order Acidimicrobiales; family Ilumatobacteraceae; genus UBA668. The sequence goes on along the minus strand of JBJSXI010000071.1, from coordinate 3,537 downwards.
GATCCGGGGTGCGGCTCGGGATACGACCCGAGCACCTCCGGGTGGAGGTGGGTGGTCGATTCGCCGCAACGGTGCGTCAGGTCGAACACCTCGGCCACGAGGTGATCGTCGCGTCGACCACCGATGACGGCTCGACGCTCACGCTGCGCACCTCGCCCGCCGGCCCCCTTCCGGTGGTCGGTGACCACGTGCAGTTCGATGCCGACGACTCGTCGTTCCACGAGTTCGATGCCGCGACCGGGCGTCGCCGGTGAGCCGTCGTCGAGTGCGCGAGCTGTCGGCGGCGCTCGTCTTGCTCGTCCCGTCGGTCGCCGTGCTCGCGGTGTGGACGATCTACCCGCTGGTCGAGGCGATCCAGACCGGTCACCTGCGCTGCGACAGCACGGGTCGGCGGTGTCGGGATGCCGGGTGGGGTCAGTACCTCGACACATTCATGAGTCGGGAGTTCCAGGGCGCCCTCGGTGTGACGTTGAAACTCGCGTTGATGACGGTGCCGACGGGGCTCGTCCTCGGTGTGGGTCTCGCCGTGCTCGCCGACCGCCACCTGCGCGGGATCGCCGTCTTCCGGACGATCTTCAGCAGCACCGTGGCCACGAGTGTCGCAGTCGCCAGCCTCGTGTGGTTCGTGCTCCTCCAACCCGAGATCGGTGTCCTCAGCGATCTGTTCAGCCGATGGCTGCCAGTGTTGAAGAGTCCAGGATTGCTGCGCGATCCCGACACTGCGCTTCCGGCGGTGGCGTTGAGCAGTGTGTGGGCCGGACTCGGGTTCACCTTCATCGTCATCACCGCAGGTCTGCAGGGAATCCCTCGCGATCTCTACGAGAGCGCCTATGTCGACGGCGCAGGCAGTTGGCGACGACTGACGAATGTCACGCTGCCGATGCTCACCCCGTCGATGCTGTTCGTCTCCGTGGTGTTGACGACGCGTGCGCTGCAGACCTACGGCGAGGTGGCGTTGCTCACCGGTGGTGGGCCGAATCCCGAGCGGAGCACAACGACGATCCCCTATCTCATCTATGGACGCGACTCGATCATCCGCAACGACCTCGGGCTGAAGTCGGCGGCTGCGGTGCTCCTGTTCTTCATCTGTCTCATCCTCGCTGTCGCCCAGTTCCGGATCTTCGACCGGCGAGTGAACTATGCGCGCTGACACGTCGAGCGGAGTGCGGCTGGTCGGGAGGTACACGCTGCTGGTGTTCGTCGCCGCTGTCGTCCTCTTCCCGATCTGGGCCGTCGTCATGCAGGCGTTGAAGTCCGGGCGTGACGCGCTCGACCATCCACGTTCGCTCCTCCCGGTCGACCTGACCTTCGGGACGATCCGTGCGGCCTGGACCGAGGGCGATCTGGGTCGGCTGCTGCTCAACAGCGTCGTCGTCGCAGTTGCGGTGACCCTTGGCGTGGTCGTCACGAGCCTCCTGGCCGCCTACGCGTTCGCGTTCCTCGACTTTCCCGGCCGCAACGCAGCATTCGTCGTGTTCCTCGCAGCCATGCTCGTGCCGGCCGAGGTCACGGTGGTCATCAATCGGCGAACGGCCGACGCACTGGGCTGGCTGAACACCTATCAGGGACTCATCGTCCCGTCGCTCGCGTCCACCTTCGGCGTATTCCTGCTGCGCCAGACCTTCCTGCAGTTGCCGCGCGACCTGCGCGAGGCGGCTGCCCTCGACGGGGTGGGCCACCTGCGCTTCCTGTGGGAGGTCGCCACGCCCCTCAGCCGCCCGACACTGGGTGCGCTCGGCCTGTTCACCTTCCTCGGCACCTGGAACGCCTATCTCTGGCCATCGCAGGTGATCACCGACGACGCGCACCGTACGATCCAGATCGGCCTCGAGAGTCTTCGCACTCCGGGCGACATCTCCCAATTCAACTTGGTCACAGGAGGACTCGTGATCGCAGCACTTCCCATCTTCGTGATGCTGGTGGCCTTCCAGCGTCAGCTGGTTCGCGGCCTGACTGCCGGGGCGGTGAAGGGATGAGGCGCGTGCAGAGACATTCGACGGTGGCGTTCATGGCCGCCGGTGTGATGGTGCTGGCCGCGTGTACTGGTGGCGATTCGATCACCGATGCAGGCGTGACGGTCACCACCGCCTCGGGCAGCGAGACGACGATCGCCACGACGACGACGGTCCCGGCCGACGATCTCCCCGATTGTCCGACCGACGCCTTGGCAACTGCGACCGAAACCGTCGAGTTGACGTTCTGGCACGGGCTGAGCGGACCGCTCGGGGCCACCCTCGACACCCTCGCCGCTGCGTACAACGAGTCGCAGGACAAGGTACGTGTCGAGTTGATCAGCGGCACGTATGAGGAGACGATCGACAAGTATCTGCAGTCGAACCAGTCGAGTCGTCCAGATCTCATCCAGCTCCCCGAGTACACGGTGCAGAACATCGTCGACACCGACAGTGTCGTTCCGGTGGGGAAGTGCATCGAGAGCAGTGGATACGACCTGTCGGCGTTCCTCCCGACTGCACTGTCGAGCTACGAAACCCAAGGTGTGCAGTGGTCGATGCCGTTCAACGTGTCGAACCCCGTGCTCTTCTACAACAAGCGTGTCTTCGAGGCAGCCGGGCTTGATCCCGATCGTCCACCGCAGTCGCTCGACGAGATGCGCTCGTTCGGCCAGCAGATCGTCGATTCGGGTGCGGCCACCTTCGGCGTTGCGCTCGAGAGCGGCTTCGATTCGGGTGGCGGCTGGTACGTCGAGCAGTGGTTCTGCAAGGCAGGAGAGTTCTACGTCGACGGCGACAATGGTCGGACCAGCAGGGCGTCGAAGGTGCTCTTCGACAATGCCACGAGTGTCGAGTTGATGACGTTCCTCCAGACACTCATCGGTGATGGCATCGCCGTGAACGTCGGTGACAACAGCGCCACCGGATACGACAATCTGCTCAAGCTCGCCGATGCACAGCAGCCGGCCGCGATGACCATTGCGACCTCGGCATCCCTCGGACCGGTCCTCGATGTGCTCGCCGGCGGGCAGTTCCCCGGTCTCGCTGCCGACGATGTCGGTGTCGGCCCGATGCCTGGTCCCGATGGAAAGCCGGGTGCGCTGGTCGGTGGAGCATCGTTGTGGATCGTCGATCACGAGGACCCGGTCCGGGCGGCGGCGTCGTGGGACTTCATCACCTTCCTCGTGGGTGCGCAGCAACAGTCGGAGTGGGCAGCGGCCACCGGCTACATCCCGGTGCGATCGGACGCGCGCGATCTCGAGCCGTACCGCTCGCGGCTGGCCGCGGATCCGCGGTTCGCCGTGGCACTCGATCAACTCCTCGCATCGCCTGATGCGCTCACGTCCGCGGGTCCGGTCGTGGGACCACTGCGCGAGATCCGCTCCGTTCTCGCAATCGCGGTGGCGGCGATCCTCGACGGCGCCGACCCGGCGGCGACCCTCGCTGATGCCGCCGCCCAGGCCAACGGCCTCATCGCCGACTACAACGCTCGCAACGGCTAGGCCGTCTGGGGCGTGTTTGTCCGGGCGGGAGGGGAGAACACACCCCCAAAAACCCCCTGGGAAAAGTCCACCCCCAACACGCC
>JBJSXI010000070.1:0-13754 GCA_046086305.1 Ilumatobacteraceae bacterium | reverse complement strand
GTCGCCGACGGGCCCGGGCTCAGCTTTCCTCGGCGGGATGGATGGTCTCATCCACGTCAGCGAACTGTCGTGGAAGCACGTCGATCACCCGGGTGCGGTCGTCGCAGTGGGCGACAAGGTGACCGTGCAGGTCCTCGACGTCGACTTCGACCGCGAGCGGATCAGCCTGTCACTGAAGGCAACCCAGCAGGATCCGTGGCAGGAGTTCGCCTCGACCCACGAGGTCGGCCAGCTCGTCTACGGCCGCGTCACCAAGCTGGTCCAGTTCGGTGCATTCGTCCAGGTCGGCGACGGCATCGAGGGCCTCGTGCACATCAGCGAGATGAGCGCCCACCACGTCGATGCACCCGAGCAGGTCGTCACCCCGGGTGAAGAGCTGTGGGTCAAGATCATCGATCTCGACCTCGCTCGTCGTCGGATCAGCCTCAGCATCAAGCAGGCCGCCGAGGGTGGCGAACTCGCCGAGGAGTATCGCCAGCACTTCGAGGTCGATGAGCACGGCAACTGGACCGCCGGCGGCGATGATGCCGAGCGCGAAGCGGCGTGGGCCGAGTACTACCAGGAGAACCCCGGGGCCGATGCGTCGGCCGAAGCCGAGGCTCCTGCGGCCGCCGAGGAAGGCTGAACCCGGGCCCGTCGGCGACGGGTGACGCTCAGTCGAGTTTGACGATGCCCATCCGAACGGCAGTCAGGACTGCCTGAGTGCGGTCGCGGGCGTCGAGTTTCTCGTAGATCGAGGCGAGGTGGTTCTTCACAGTCTTCTGACTGATGAAGAGTCGTTCGGCGATCTCCGTGGTACCGAGGCCGTCCGCGACGAGTTGGAGGACCTCCTCCTCGCGGGCCGAGATGATGCCCTCAGTCGACTTCTTGGCGGCCTGCAGCATCAGCTTGGCCAAGCCGGGCGACATCGGCCTGTTGCCGTCGGCGGCGAGGCGAATCGCATCGACCACCTCCGACATCGACGAGTCCTTCGTCAGGTAGCCGACGGCACCGGCCTTCAGCGACTTGTCGAACAGGTCTCGGTCGATGTGCATCGTCAGCATCACGACACGTGTCGACGGGACGGCCGCCACGACGCGCCGGGTGGCGTCGATACCGTCGAGACCCGGCATCGAGATGTCCATCAGGACGACGTCCGGCCGCGAGTCGGCCACTGCCGTCACCGCCGACTCGCCGTCGGCCGCTTCGGCGACGACCGACATCCCCGCCGCCTCGAGCGCACGCCGAACTGCCTGACGGAGCATCGTGTGATCGTCGATGATCGCAACGGAGATGCTCACTTCGGTACCTCCTGGGTTCGGCGGGTGACGGGCATGTCGGGATCACGCGGCAGCACGATGCGGATCTCGGTACCGCCTTCAGGTCGAGGGTACGCCTCCACCACGGCTCCGACGAGGCTGGCGCGCTCTTGCATGCCGAGCAGACCGTAACTGTCGGTGCGCGGAGACGTGACATCGATGCCGATCCCGTTGTCGACGACGCAGCAGACGAACCCCTCATGGGTGTTCGCGGCGTGCACCCTGATCGCCGAGCCTGCCGAGTGGCGCTCGGCGTTGACGATCGCCTCGCGGATCATCTGCCACAGTTCGCGCTCGATCGGCAGGGGAAGCGCCGTGTCGGGACCGAAGTCGACAGAACCCTCCACCCCGCTGCGTAGCGAGACCTGCTCGAGGAAGTCGGCCACCGTGCCGGCGAGGCCACGGCTCTCGCTGACATCGGCGCGCAGGTCGAAGAGCGTGTTCCGCACGTCGCGCACGACTGCCGAGACGTGCGTCCGCAGTTCGTCGAGAACGGGCTCGATCTTGCCGCCATCCTGAGCGACCGAGATCGCTCGGTCGACCTCGAAGCCGATCAGGGCGAGCGAAGAGCCGATGTGGTCGTGGAGCTCGCGGGCGATGCGAGAACGTTCCTCGTCAGCCGCGACGACCCGGATGCCCTCGAACAGTCGAGCGTTGTCGATCGCAATGGCGAGGGCTTCCCCGAGGCCTTGGGCGATGTCGACATCCTGCTCGGTGTAGACGCCGGGGGCGTCGACCTCGAGCGCGAGGATGCCGACCATGGCGCCCCGGGCACGGAGTGTTGCGTAGACCCCGGACCGGCCGGTTCGGCTGAGGCCCTTGCGCGGCCACGTGTCGGCGACGCGCACCGGTCGTGGCGACTCGAGTGTCGGTCGAAGGCTCGTCGGCAGGTGGTCCATCCAGAGCGCAGGGACCAGATCGTTCCCGGCGCGCCTGACGAGCAGCGCCCGGTCTCCCTCCACGAGGTAGATCCCGATCGCGTCGTGACGGATCAACTCGCGCATCTGGGCGAAGGTCGAGTCGAGCACCTCGTCGATGTCGAGAGTCGCGGGGAGCGACTGCACCACGCGCTGCAACGACACGAGCAGCGAGTTCGCAGCAGCGAGGCTGCGCACGCGGTCGAGCACTTCTGCCTGCTGCGCCTCGGCGTCGCGGGCGGCGCGACTCGCCAAGCCACTGATGAGGGCAACGAGTCCGAGAATTGCGATCCACACCGAACCGTCCTGGATCGCACTTCTCGTGCCGAACGATCCCCAGTGGATCAACGTGATGGCGAGCGCCGAGTTGGCTGCGGCGAGAGCGCTGAACAGACCCCCTGCGGCGAAGCCTCCCAGCATGCTGCTCGGAACGAGGAAGAGGACGAAGGGTGACGACCAGGCACCCGTGGCGAGCACGCCCAGGGTGATGCACAACTGCTCGGTCAGGATGACGATGCGGGTACGCCGGTCGTCGCGGTATGCGATCGGCTGGCGCCATGAGGTCACCGTGAAGATGGTGGCCGCCGCGAGCACAACGAGCAGCTGCCAGTTCCGCAGCGACAGCTCGTCGCTGGCACCGACGAATGCGCCGACGAGTGCAGCGAGTCGGAACGGCCAGATCGGGGTGTCGCGCAGGGCCGACCCGAGCGACGCCTCGGGTGGGGTCAGACCCGGCGTTCGGCGCTTTGGCACGGGCCGGATGCTACCGAAGGCCACCACCTGCCGCCCGCTACCGTCGGGTCATGATCCTGGTCGGACTGACGGGTGGCATCGGTGCCGGCAAGTCGACCGTCAGTGCTGCGCTCGCAGCGCGCGGTGCGGTCGTGATCGATGCCGATGCGGTCACCCGTGAGGTGCAGGCCCCGGGCTCGCCGCTCCTCGCCCGCCTCGCGGAACGGTTCGGTGCCGACGTCGTCGCCGCTGACGGTTCGCTCGATCGGGCCCGAGTGGCGGCGATCGTGTTCTCCGATGCCGACGCGTTACGCGACCTGAACGCGATCGTCCACCCCGCCGTGGGCGCCGAGATCAACCGACGCGTCGCCGAGCAGCGGGCGACGGATCGGATCGTCGTCCTCGACATTCCGCTGCTGACCGAGAACCCGCGCGAGGGGCTGCAGGGCATCATCGTGGTCGATGTGCCGACGGAGGTGCAGGTGGCGCGCCTCGTCGCGGGTCGCGGATTCGACGAGGCCGATGCTCGGGCGCGGGTGGCGCGGCAGGCGACCCGCGAGGAGCGACTCGCAACGGCAGACTTCGTCGTCGACAACAGTGGGGAGCCCGACGATCTCGCCCCGCAGATCGACGCGCTGTGGGCGTGGCTCACGTCGCTCCCGCCGCTGCCCGACGATGCGCCGGTCGGCGGCCGCCGTGACGGAGTCGATCACGCCGGCTGAGCCGGCGCCCGGACACGTCGATCGATCCGAACAGGCGTTCGGGGCCGGTAGAGTGCGGCCGTGATGCGGCGATGAGCGTGTCGACCACCCCTCGCTTCGAGGTCGTCTCGCCGTTCGAGCCGGCCGGTGACCAGCCGTCGGCGATCGCTGCGCTCAGCGCCGGGATCGATCGTGGTGATCGATTCCAGACCCTGCTCGGTATCACCGGCTCGGGCAAGAGCGCCACCATCGCCTGGACGATCGAGGCGGTGCAGCGGCCGACGCTCATCCTTGCGCCGAACAAATCGCTCGCCGCCCAGCTCACACAGGAAATGCGCGAGTTCTTCCCGAACAACCGGGTCGAGTACTTCGTCAGCTACTACGACTACTACCAGCCCGAGGCCTACATCGCCTCGAGCGACACCTACATAGAGAAGGACTCGTCGATCAACGACGAGATCGATCGCCTTCGCCACTCGGCGACTGCCGCGCTGCTCACCCGGCGCGACACCATCGTTGTCGCGTCGGTCAGCTGCATCTACGGCATGGGTGATCCGTCCGAGTACCGAGGTCAACTGCTCGAACTGCACGCGGGTGTCGACTACGACATGCGCAGCATCCTCCGCCGTCTCGTCGACCTCCAGTTCGACCGCAACGACGCGACACTCGGCCGCGGCAGATTTCGTGTGCGCGGCGACACGATCGAGGTGCACCCCGCTTACGAGGAGTCGGTCGTGCGCATCGAGATGTTCGGCGACACGGTCGATCGCATCACGGTCGTCGATCCGCTGACCGGTGAGACCCTCCGCCAGCACAGTGAGATCGTCATCTTCCCGGCGACGCACTATGTCGCGGGCGACGAGCGGATGCGGCGCGCCGTCCTCGGGATCGAGGCCGAGTTGCAGGAACGGCTGGCGTTCTTCGAGGCGAACGGGAAGTTGCTCGAGGCGCAGCGTCTGAGGATGCGCACCCAGTACGACCTCGAGATGATCCAGGAGGTCGGCTACTGCAATGGCATCGAGAACTACTCGATGCACATCGACGGGCGCACCTATGGCGAGCCGCCCTTCACCCTGCTCGACTACTTCCCCGACGACTTCTTGCTGGTGATCGACGAGAGCCACGTCGCGGTGCCGCAGCTCCACGGCCAGTACCTCGGCGACCGGCGCCGCAAGGACGAGCTGATCGAACACGGCTTCCGCCTGCCCAGTGCCGCCGATAACCGACCGCTGCGCTTCGAGGAGGTGCTCGAACGGATCAACCAGTGCGTGTTCCTCTCGGCCACGCCGGCCGCATTCGAGATCTCGCACAGCACCCAGGTGGTCGAGCAGATCGTCCGTCCGACCGGCCTGGTCGATCCGGAGGTGATCGTCAAACCCACCAAGGGTCAGATCGACGATCTGATCGAGCAGGTCAACGATCGCATCACTCGAGGCGACCGGGTGCTCGTCACCACCCTCACCAAGAAGATGGCCGAGGACCTCACCGACTACCTGCTCGAGCAGGGGCTGCGCGTGCGCTATCTCCACAGCAACATCGACACGGTGCAGCGGATCGAGATCCTCCGCGCGCTGCGCCTCGGCGAATTCGACGTGCTCGTCGGGATCAACCTGCTCCGAGAGGGGCTCGACCTCCCCGAGGTGAGCCTCGTTTGCATCCTCGACGCCGATAAGGAGGGGTTCCTGCGCAGCGAGACGTCGCTCATCCAGATGATCGGGCGTGCGGCGCGAAACGTCGACGGGCAGGTCGTGATGTATGCCGACAACGTCACGCCCTCGATGCAGCGGGCGATCGACACCACGCGCCAGCGGCGGGAACGGCAGGTCGCCTACAACGCCGAGCACGGGATCAATCCGCAGACGATCCGCAAGGCGGTCGGCGACATCCTCTCGCTGTTGCGCCCCGACGACACTGCGCCGGTTCCCGGAAAGGGTCAACGACGATCGCGCGAGCGCGACAAGGTGCAGCGCGAACTCCGAACGCTGCCGCAGCAGGAACTGGCCCGCCTCATCCAGACCCTCGAGGAGGAGATGCACGAGGCCGCCGCGGAACTGAAGTTCGAGTACGCCGCACGACTGCGCGACGAGGTCGCCGAGCTGCGTCGCGAACTCCGGGATGCCGGTTGACATCCACCGGTAGTCTCGCCGCCATGCCCGTGCCCAGCCCGTCGTCGGACTCGAAGATCGTCGTCCGCGGCGCCCGCGAGCACAACCTGAAGAACGTCAGCGTCGAACTGCCGCGGGACCGGCTCATCGTGTTCACCGGTCTGTCGGGATCGGGCAAGAGCAGCCTCGCCTTCGACACCATCTATGCCGAGGGTCAACGTCGCTACGTCGAGTCGCTGAGCGCGTATGCGCGGCAGTTCCTCGGGCAGATGGACAAGCCCGATGTCGATGTGATCGAGGGACTCTCACCGGCAATCTCGATCGACCAGAAGAGCGCCAGCCGTAACCCGCGCTCGACGGTGGGCACGATCACCGAGGTGTACGACTATCTGCGCCTCCTCTATGCGCGCATCGGTGTGCAGCACTGTCCGGCCGACGGCACGCGACTGCAGCGCCAGACGCCCCAGCAGATCGTCGACCGGATCCTGCAGCTGCCCGACGGGACGCGCTTCCAGGTGCTTGCGCCGGTGGTGCGCGGCCGCAAGGGCGAGTACGACACGCTGCTCGGCGAGCTCGTCGCGCAGGGGTTCGTCCGGGCGCGGATCGACCACGAGGTGGTCGACATCGCCGAGTTCCTCACCCGCGACGAGCGTCTGGCGCGCTACGAGCAGCACACGATCGAGATCGTCGTCGACCGGCTCGTGCGTCGCGACGGCATCGAGCGACGGCTCACCGACTCGCTCGAGACGGCGCTGCGTCTTGCCGACGGGGTGGCCGAGGTCGAACTGGTGCCCGCCGAGGGTGAGAGCGAGACGCTGACGTTCAGCCAGCACCTGGCGTGCCCGAAATGTGGCACGAGCTTCGACGAGCCGGCACCGCGTAACTTCTCGTTCAACTCCCCGTATGGCGCGTGCGAGGCGTGCGACGGCCTCGGTACCACCTTCGAGGTCGACCCCGAACTCGTCATCCCCGATCCGGACCTGTCGATCAACGAGGGCGCCATTGCGCCCTGGCGCAGCAGTCACACCCAGTACTTCACCCGCATGCTCGAGGCAGTTGCCGAGATGTACGGGATCGACCTCGACAAGCCGTACGGCAAACTCGGCGTGAAGGCCCAGCGGATCATCCTGCAGGGCGTCGACGGCAACATGAAGGTGAAGTACCGCAATCGGTACGGTCGCACGCGCGAGTACTCGACGGCGTATGAGGGTGTCATCCCGTGGTTGAACCGGCGTCGACAGGCGGCCGAGAGCGACTGGGCGCGCGAGCAGTACGAGGGGTACATGCGCGAGGTGCCGTGTCCGACCTGTGCCGGCGCGCGCCTGAAGCCGGCCACCCTCGCCGTCACCGTGGGGGGCAAGAACATCGCCGAGGTGTGCGAGATGGCGATCGCCGACTCGAGCGGCTTTCTCGCGGGTCTCGAACTCGGCGAGCGCGATCGCATGATCGCGGAACGAGTCACCAAGGAGATCAACGCCCGATTGGGATTCCTCCTCGACGTCGGGCTCGATTACCTCACGTTGTCCAGATCTGCCGGAACCCTGGCTGGTGGAGAAGCACAGCGGATCCGCCTCGCGAGTCAGATCGGCAGTGGGCTCGTCGGCACGCTCTACGTCCTCGACGAGCCTTCGATCGGGCTGCACCAGCGCGACAACCGCCGACTCATCGACACGCTGCTGCGCCTCCGCGATCTCGGCAACACGGTCCTCGTCGTCGAGCACGACGAGGACACGATCAAGGAGAGCGACTGGATCGTCGACATCGGACCCGGTGCGGGTGAGCACGGCGGAGCGGTCGTCTACAGCGGTCCGGTCAAGGGCATCACCAAGGTGAAGGAGTCGGTCACCGGGCAGTACCTCGGTGGCAAGCGGTCGATCCCGGTGCCGGGACAGCGCCGCGCACCAGGCACCGAGTGGCTCGAGATCGTCGGGGCGCGCGAGCACAACCTGCAGAACATCGATGTACGCATCCCGCTCGGTTGTTTCGTGGCGGTCACCGGAGTGAGCGGCAGCGGCAAGAGCACCCTCGTGCGCGACATCTTGCTGCCGGTGCTGATGCAGCGCATCTACAAGTCGAAGGATGCGGCGGGCAAGCACAAGACGATCAAGGGAGTCGACCACCTCGACAAGGTGATCGACATGGACCAGTCACCGATCGGGCGCACACCGCGCAGCAACCCGGCCACCTACACCGGGGTGTTCGACAACATCCGCAAACTGTTCGCCACCACGGCAGAGGCGAAGGTGCGCGGCTACCTGCCCGGTCGCTTCAGCTTCAACGTCCAGGGTGGACGCTGCGAGGCGTGTTCGGGTGACGGGACGATCAAGATCGAGATGCACTTCCTCCCTGATGTCTACGTGCCGTGCGAGGTGTGCAAGGGCGCCCGCTACAACCGCGACACGCTCGACATCGAGTTCAAGGGACGCAACATCGCCGAGGTGCTCGACATGCCCGTCGCCGAGGCCGTCGACTTCTTCGCGAACCAGCCGGCGATCGCGCGGTACATGCAGACCCTGATGGATGTCGGATTGGGCTATGTGCGTCTCGGACAGTCGGCGCCGACGCTCTCGGGCGGCGAGGCGCAGCGGGTGAAGCTGGCGACCGAGTTGGCCAAGCGGAGCACCGGTCACACCATCTATCTGCTCGACGAACCGACGACGGGTCTGCACTTCGAGGATGTGCGGCGTCTGCTCACCGTCCTGTCGCGGCTCGTCGATCAGGGCAACACCGTGCTCGTGATCGAGCACAACCTCGACGTGATCAAGACTGCCGACTGGCTCGTCGACCTCGGCCCCGAAGGTGGCAGTGGTGGGGGGATGGTCGTCGCCGAAGGTGCCCCCGAAGTCGTCGCAGCCGTCGACGCCAGCCACACCGGCCGGTTCCTGCGACCGCTGTTGGGTGTGTCGTGAGCACCGATCTCGTCGAACGCGAACGACTGCAGCGCCGCACGATGGCGACCCTGCGCATGGCGCAGGTGCCGGGGCAAGCGGCGGTCGCCGGGGTGGTCGCCGTGGGCACGCTGCTCGCCGGCTCGCTGCTCGGAAGCGACCAGTGGGCCGGGTCGGCGGGCGCGGCATTCACCCTCGGGTCGGCGTTCCTCGCGGTACCGCTGTCGGCGCTCATGCGCCGTCGGGGCCGCCGCCCCGGCCTCGCGCTCGCGTTCGGGCTCGGGGCGATCGGTGCGCTCGTCGCCGGCGTGGGTGGCGAGTCACGCCTGTTCCCGCTGTTCATCGTGGGCATGGTGATGTTCGGCGGCGCCCAGGCCGCGACGCTGCAGGGGCGATACGTCGCCGCAGACCTCGCACCCGAGTCGGGTCGTGCCGTGGCGATCTCGGCCATCGTGTGGGTCGGCACCCTCGGCGCCGTCTTCGGTCCGCTGCTCACACCCCAGGAACGACGGCTCGGCCGGGCGCTCGGCCTCGACGACTACGTCGGCCCGTACTTCGCCGCCGCGCTCCTCCTCACCGTCGCCGCAGTGGTCGTGTCGGTGCGGCTGCGCCCCGATCCGCTGGCGGTGAAGGGGCAACTCGACCCGACGGCCGACCGTGTGCGACCGCTCCGCCAGGTGCGACTGTCGGCCGGGGTGATCGCGCGCAGTCACCTCGCGCCGCTCGGTCTTGCCGCAATGGTGGTGTCGCAGACAGCGATGGTCGCCGTGATGACGATGACCCCGCCGCACATGAAGGACCACGACCAAAGTGAGCTGTCGGCCTATGTGATCGCCCTGCACATCTTCGGTATGTATGGGTTCGCGCCGCTCGTCGGACGACTCGTCGGCCGGATCGGCGGGGTGGCCGCCGTGATGATCGGCGCCGTCGTGCTCGGCGTCGGCACCCTGCTCACGGTGCTGGGTGGCTACGTCCCCGCGCTCGTGTTCGTCGGGTTGTTCCTCCTCGGCCTCGGCTGGAACCTCGGACTGATCGCCGGATCGACGATCCTCACCACCGCCGTTCCCGAACAGTCTCGTGTCGAGGTGCAGGGAACGGCCGATCTGACGATGAGTCTGTGCGGCGGTCTCGCTGCGTTTTCGTCAGGGTTCGTGAAGCAGGCGTGGGGTTTTCACCTGCTCGCTGATGCGGCGACCGTGCTCGCCGGACTCCTGCTCGTCGCCGCCTATGTGCAGCGGCTGCGCGGCCTTCGCCTGGTCAGCGCGACCTGAGCTTCTTGCTCAACTCGTTCAACCGGGCCTTCTCGCTGCGCGACAGCGCATCGAGGCCGTCGGCACTGGTCTTGTCGAGCAGACCGTCGAGTTCGCGTTGCTCGTCGGGGGTGAGCCCCGTCGGCCACGGGCCCGTCACGACCGTCGGCCCACCCGACGAGCGGGCGCGCTTGTGACGTCGCTGACGCGATCCGCCTGAGCCACCCGATCCGCCGCCGAGGTGGGGGATCCAGGCATATCGGCTGAGCAGACCGAACGACCGGGCGGTGAGCGCGGCCGTGGCGAGCGAGACGAGGAGGATGGCGATCTCGGCCTCGCGTCGCAGGCCGATCAGCTGAAGGGTCTCGAGCCCGACGATCGCCGCAGCGAACACCCACGCCGGGATCCCGCCGAAGAACCGCACATCGGGCAGTTCGGCGCAGAACACGCAGAACACGGCGATCTGGAGGGCGCGTGCGCCGGCCATGTCGACACCGAAGAGCGTTGCGGCGAGGCCCGGGACGATGGCGAGCAGGACGAGCAGCCACATGTAACGCGAGCGGCCCACCATGCGTTCGAGTTCGCGGCCGAAGTACCACAGCATGACGAGCATCAGCGCGGTCCAGAAGCCCGGCTCGTTGGCGAGCGGCCAGGTGAGCAGCCGCCACACCTGCAGCCCGCGAACGTCGTCGGCGAAGAGGACGATCGGCTCGAGGAGCGACGGGCTGGCGGCCCACACGAACATCGAGACCACGCACAGCATCGGCACGAGCACCGAGGTGGTCACGTCGAGCGTGCCGATGCGGAACCACGGGTCGTCGCGGTCGCGTCGGCCGGGGAACGAGATCGAGAAGCGGCCGGCCATCGGGGGTCACGCTACCGGGGTCGTAGAGTCGGTGATCGCCATGCTGCAGCGTCCACCCGCCGGCACGATCCCCGATGCTCCGGGGTCGTACCAGTTCAAGGATCGTGACGGTCGGGTGATCTATGTCGGGAAGGCCTCGAGCCTGCGACAGCGTCTCGGCAGCTACTTCCAGGACGTGCGCAATCTCCATCCGCGGACGGCGCAGATGGTCGCCACCGCCGAGAGCGTCGAGTGGATCGAGGTGCGCAACGAGGTCGAGGCGCTCATGCTCGAGTACAGCCTCATCAAGCAGCACCGGCCGCGGTTCAACGTGCGGCTGCGCGACGACAAGAGCTACCCGTATCTCGCGGTCACCCTCGACGAGCAGTTTCCGCGCGCAATGGTGATGCGCGGTCGGAAGCGCAAGGGCACCAAGTACTACGGCCCGTATGCCCACGCGTATGCGATCCGCGACACCCTCGATCTCCTGTTGCGCAGTTTCCCGGTGCGGACCTGCAGTCCCGGCAAGTTTAACGAGCACCACCGTCTCGGTCGGCCGTGCCTGCTCTTCCACATCGAGAAGTGCGCCGGGCCGTGTGTTGGTGAGGTCGATGATGTGCAGTACCGCCAACTCGTCACCGAGTTGTGCGACTTCCTCGACGGCGATACCGACGAGATCGTCGGGCGACTCGAGACCGAGATGGCCGAGGCGTCATCGGCCCTCGACTACGAGCGGGCCGCGCGACTTCGCGATCGCCTCTCCGCCGTACGCAAGGCCATCGAGAAGCAGCAGATGGTGGCTGAGCGCAGCGAAGACCTCGACATCGTCGGCGTCGCCGATGACGACCTCGAGGCAGCGGTGCAGGTGTTCTTCGTCCGTCGAGGTCGGGTGGTCGGTCGACGCGGCTTCATCCTCGACAAGGTCGAGCCGCTCACACCCGGGGGTCTGGTCGATCGCGTGCTCGAGGAGATGTACGGCGACGAGCCACCGCTCGGGGTGCCCAAACAGGTGCTCGTGCCGGTCGAGCCCGACGACCTCGCCACCTACGAGGAATGGCTGTCGCACCTCCGCGGCAGTCGCGTGCAGGTGCGCGTCGCCCAGCGCGGCGACAAGCGGGCCCTGCACGAGACGGTCACGCGCAACGCCACCGACGAGTTCGTCCGCCATCGCCTGCGCCGGGCCAGCGATCACAATGCCCGCAGCCGGGCCCTCACCGAGCTGCAGGATCTCCTCGGTCTGCCCGAGGCACCGCTACGCATCGAGTGCTACGACATGGCCCACCTGCAGGGCACCGACTACGTCGGCAGCATGGTGGTGCTCGAGGACGGGGTACCGAACGGTCGCGAGTACCGCCGGTTCAAGGTGCGCACCGTCGAGGGGAACGACGACTACGCGGCGATGGAGGAAGTGCTCACGCGCCGACTGACGGCCTACCTCGACGAGCGCGATGCGGGGCTCGACACCGGGCTCGACGAGGCCGACGCGTCCGGGTCGCCGGCCGACGTCGATGCCGACACGCGCCGAGTTCCCACGCCGCGCCGCGCCAAGTTCGCCTACCCACCCCAGTTGCTGCTCGTCGACGGCGGCAAGGGGCAGTTGGCAGTCGCCGAACGTGTGGTCCGCTCGCTCGGTCTCGTCGACGAGATCCCCGTCGCCGCGCTCGCCAAACGCTTCGAGGAGGTCTTCGTGCCCGGTCGGAGAGAGCCCGTCGAGGTGCCGCGGGGGAGCGATGCGCTCTATCTCCTGCAACGGATCCGCGACGAGGCGCACCGGTTCGCCAACAGCTATCACCGTCAACTGCGGGCCAAGCGGATGACGACGGGCTCGCTCGACGGCATCGCGGGGCTCGGTGCGGCGCGGACGGCCCGGCTCGTCAAGGCGATGGGTGGGGTGAACGCCGTGAAGCGGGCCTCGCTCGACGATCTGAAGGCGTTGTCGTTCCTGCCAGATGCCGTTGCCGAGGCGATCCACGCCCGCTTCCATCCGCCCGCGGGGTGACCGGTCGCGCACCGTACGCTCGCCGCATGACCGAGGATCTCTGGGAGACACACGCCCGATGGTGGATCGATGGCTTCACCGACGGCGCCGATCCCGAGTACGAGGAGCAGATCCTGCCGATGGCCGCCCGCGAACTGCGCGGCTTTGCCCGCGTGCTCGATGTGGGCTGCGGTGACGGACAGATCAGCAGGCTTGCCGCGCAACTCGGCGCCGAACTGGTCGTCGGGATCGATCCCACGTGGAACCAGCTGGTCGTCGCTCGTGAACGGGGCGGCGGCTGCCATGTGGCGCGCGCCGGTGCTGCGGCGCTGCCCTTTGCCGACGGCGCCTTCGATGCCGTGGTGGCGTGTCTCGTGTTCGAACACATTCGCGATCTCGATGCGGCCATCAGCGAGGTCGCCCGGGTACTCCGATCCGGTGGACGCTTCGCCTTCTTCCTCAACCATCCGCTCCTCCAGACCCCGGGCAGCGGGTGGATCGACGACCAGATCCTCGACCCGCCCGAGCAGTACTGGCGGATCGGGCCCTACCTGGTGGAGGACGAGACGGTCGAGGAGGTGGAGAAGGGGGTGTTCATCCCGTTCGTCCACCGACCGCTCGGTCGCTATGTGAATGCACTCGCGGCGCACGGACTCGTCATCGAGCGGATGGACGAGCCGCCTCCTCCACCGGGGTTCCTCGCCAGGGCCGCCGAGTACCAGGCTGCGGCCACCGTGCCGAGATTGCTCTATCTCCGCACCCGTCGGGTGCAGCCGACCTAACATCCGCGCAGTGGCCGACATCCTCCTCATCACCGGCCTTTCCGGCGCCGGGCGATCCGGTGCCGCAGCGGTGCTCGAGGATCTCGGGTGGTACGTCATCGACAATCTCCCCACCGAGCTCGTCGACACGATCGTCGAACTGGTCGGGCGCCCGGGCAGCGACATCGAGCACCTCGCCCTCGTCGCCGGCCGCCAGCACGTGGCGCTGCTCCCGAAGGTGGCCGCACTTCGCGAGGCGGGGCACCGTGTTCGGCTGCTG
>JBJSXI010000069.1:0-24527 GCA_046086305.1 Ilumatobacteraceae bacterium | reverse complement strand
AGACGTGTGCTCTTCCGATCTCCTGGACGCTCGGCCCGCTGCAGGCGAACCCATAAAGCCTCCGTTGCAGGGGGCCTCGGGGCCTTGGGTAGTGTCGTGCCACGACGTTTCGGCGTCGCACGTCTCGAAGGGGAATCACATGGGTGGAAGCATTCTCGGCAACCGCGTCATCCGCAAGGAAGACCCGAAGTTCCTGACAACCGGCGGTCAGTACGTCGACGACTTGCTCGATGAACCGCTGTTGAAGGGCGCCGCGCACGTCACCTACGTCCGCAGCACCGTTGCACACGGTCGCATCACCGGCATCGACGTGTCCGACGCACTTTCGGCCCCGGGTGTCGTGGCGGTCTACACCGCTGCCGACCTCGAACTGCAGCCGATGCCCGCAACGTTCAACCCCGGCGCCAAGCGCACACTGCTCGCCAGCGACAAGGTGCGCTTCGTGGGTGAACCCGTTGCCGCAGTCATCACCGAAACGCGCGAACAGGGTGAAGACGCCGCCGAAATGGTCATCGTTGACTACGACATTCTTCCGGCGCTCGTCGACATGGAAGAAGCGATGGCCAGCACCACGCTCATCTTCGAAGAATGCGGCACCAACGTCGTGTTCGACTCCACCGCGCTCGGCATGCCCGACAACACCGGCGACGCCTTCTTCGAAGGTTGCGAAGTTGTCGTGAAGGGTCGTTTCGTCAATCAGCGCGTCGCACCGTGTCCGCTCGAGGTGCGCGGCGCCGCAGCCGCGTGGGTCGATGGCCGCCTCCACCAGTGGCTCAGCACGCAGGCTGCGCAGGGTGCCCGCTCGACGATCGCCGCCGCGAACCATGTCGATCCCGAACACGTGCGTGTGATCACCCCCGACGTCGGCGGCGGGTTCGGCGCGAAGATCTCGTGCGATCCAGAGGAATCGCTCCTCGGTGTCATCGCGGCCAAGGTCGGACGGCCGGTTCGCTGGCGGGAGAACCGCAGCGAGTCGATGATGGTGATGGGACACGGACGCGCTCAGGTGCAGTACATCCGCGTCGGCGGACGCCGCGACGGCACCGTCACCCATTACCAGCTCCAGGTGGTGCAGGACTGCGGCTACTTCGCCGAGATGGGCACCATCCTCGCCCCGTTCATGACCCGACCGATGGCGAGCGCCGTCTACGCGATCCCCCACATCGAGTGCCGCACGACGAGCGTGCTCACGAACACCGCCGTGACCACCGCATATCGCGGTGCGGGGCGGCCCGAGGCGACCGCGGCTGCCGAACGCGCCCTCGACCTGTTCGCCGCCGAGATCGGGATGGATCCCGCAGAGGTCCGCAGGAAGAACCTGATCGCGCCGTTCAGTTCGCCCCACACCACGTCGGTCGGTCAGACCTACGACGTCGGCGACTACGTCGGCGCCCTCGAGCGGGTCCTCGACGCCGCCGACTACCGGGCGCTGCGTACCGAGCAGGCTGCCCGTCGCGAGCGCGGCGACATCGTGCAGTTGGGCATCGGTGTGAGCACGTATGTCGAGATCACGGGCGGGGTTGCGCCGTACGGCGAACATGCGCGCATCGTCGTTCACGATGACGGCCGGGCGACGGTGTTCACCGGCACCTCACCGCACGGGCAGGGACATGTGACCGCATGGTCGATGCTTGCGACCGACCAGACCGGCATCCCCATGGATCGCATCGAGGTCGTGTGGGGCGACACGGATCTGGTGCCCGAGGGCGGTGGCACCATGGGGTCGCGGTCGCTCCAGCAGGGCGGCACCGCAGTGTGGGTGGCGGCGGCCGAACTCGTCGAGCGGGCCCGCTCGCTCGCTGCGCGACTCCTCGAGGCCGATCCCGCCGACATCGAGCTCGATCGGTCGGCCGGTGCATTCCACGTCCGAGGGACACCGTCGATCGCCCGCACATGGGCCGAACTCGCACGCGCCGCGCACGGCGACCCCGACTTCCCGACAGGTCTCGAACACTCGTTGTTCCACAGCGTGAGCGGCGCGACGTTCCCCTTCGGCGCGCACGTCGCCGTCGTCGAGGTCGATACCGAGACCGGGCGGGTACGCCATCGCCGACACATCGCGTGCGACGACGCAGGGCGAGTGCTCAACCCACTCCTCCTCGAGGGACAGATCCACGGTGGCGTCGCCCAGGGAACGGCACAGGCCCTGCTCGAGGAGGTCCGGTACGACGATGACGGCAATCCGATCACCTCGAACCTCGCCGACTACGCGTTCATCTCGGCCGCCGAGTTGCCGAGTATCGAGGTCGTCCACATGGAAACACCCACGTTCGTCAACCCGCTCGGCGCCAAGGGCATCGGCGAGAGCGGCACGATCGGCAGCACCCCTGCGGTGCAGTCGGCGGTGATCGATGCACTCGCCCACCTCGGCGTGCGCCACGTCGACATGCCCTGCACACCCGAACGGGTGTGGCGGGCACTGGAGGAGGTTCGATGATCGACCGTGCCCGACTGCGCGAGTTGATGGCCGCTGAGGAACAGCGCTTCGTCGACACCCACCCCCGTTCTGGCGCCATGGCGGCCGAGGCCCGACGCAGCCTGCTCGGTGGCGTGCCGATGGCATGGATGACCCGGTGGCCGGGGGCGTTCCCCCTCTTCTTCGATCGCGCGTCGGGTGCGCGGTTCCACGACGTCGACGGCCACGAGTACGTCGACTTCTGCCTCGGCGACACCGGGGCGATGACCGGCCATGCACTGCCCCAGGTGGCCGAGGCGCTGCACCGACAGGCACAACGCGGGATCACGACAATGCTGCCGAGCGAGGATGCCGCGTGGGTCGGCGACGAACTGGCCCGCCGGTTCGGCCTCCCCGTCTGGCAGATGGCGATGACCGCGACCGATGCGAACCGCTTCGTGCTCCGCTTCGCCCGCCACCTCACCGGGCGCGGCAAGGTGCTCGTGTTCGACTGGTGCTACCACGGCAGCGTCGACGAGACCCTCGTCACCCGCGGGCCAGACGGCCGCCCACGCCCGCGCGCCGGCAACCTCGGTCCGCAGGTCGATCCGGCCCTCACCACGGTCGTCGTGCCGTTCAACGACGTACCCGCACTCGAGGCCGCGCTCGCCGGCGGCGACATCGCATGTGTGCTCGCCGAACCTGCGCTCACGAACATCGGCATCGTGCTCCCTGATCCCGGCTTTCACGACGCGCTGCGCCGCCTCACGCGCGAGCACGGCGTGCTGCTCGTGATCGACGAGACCCACACGATCTGCACCGGACCCGGTGGCTCGACCGCGGCGTGGGGCCTCGAACCCGACTTCGTGGTCATCGGCAAGACGATCGGCGGCGGAATGCCAGCGGCGGCCTACGGCTGCACGGCGGCGATCGCCGAGCGCCTGTCGGCGCTACTCGGTGATCCGAGCATCGACACGAGCGGCGTCGGCGGCACACTCACCGGCAACGCCCTCGCCCTCGCAGCGGTGCGCGCCACACTGTCGACCACGCTGCGCGACGACGACTTCGCCGTGATGATTCCGATGGCCGAGGCCTGGGCGGCCGGAGTACGCGCGACCATCGACAAGTTCGACCTGCCGTGGCATGTGCAGCGGCTCGGCTGTCGGGCCGAGTACTGGTTCTGCCCACCACCACGCGATGGGGCCGCCGCTGCGGCAGCCGTCGACGGTGAGCTCGATGCCTTCATGCACCTGTGGGCGATCAATCGGGGCATCCTGCTCACCCCGTTCCACAACATGGCGTTGCTGTCGCCGCACCACACCCACGCCGATGTGGACCGTCACACCACCGTGTTCCGCGACGCGGTCGTCGCGCTCACTGCGACGTCCGACAGTCACGGCAGCGACCGTGGGCGTCGAACACATGGTGGCTGATCTCGAATCCCGTCGCAGCCAGGAGTGACTGCAGCTCGACTGCGATGAGCCGCTCGAGGCCGCTGCTCGGGTCGAAGTCGGCGACCACACCGCACGACTCGCACACGAGGTGATGGTGGTGGCGGTGCGAGAACTGTTCGGCGAGTTCGTGACGATCGCCGCCGGCGGCACCGACGATCCTCGCCACCACACCCACCTCGGCGAGTTCGGCGAGGTTCCGGTAGACGGTGGAGGTCGGCACCCCGGTGCGGGCGACGATCTCGTCGGTGGTCAACGGTCGCTCGGCTGCCTCGAGGGCGCCGAGCACGGCGCGACGATGGCTCGTCAGGCGCAGGTCGTGGCGGGCGAGCACCGGGTTCACCGCCGCTGCGGTCGCCGGCGTCAGCTCGGGCTGATCCGGGCGCGGCGACGGTGACACGCCGGCAGCCTACCGGCCGGGCACTTATTGGGAATGGTTCTCATTTCTGTTACTCTGACCTGGTGCCCCCGTCACATTCCCCCCGCCTGACACCTCTCGCCCTCTGCGGGCTCGTCGCAGCCGGCGCACTCGGCGCCTGTGCGTCGCCCGACGACACATCGACGCGGCTCACCGTTGCGGTCTCGTTCTTCCCGGTCGAGGAACTCGTGCGCAACGTCGTGGGTGACGCCGGTGACGCGATCGAGATCGTGCCGATCGTCCCCGCAGGGGCCGATGCCCACGAGTACGAGCCCACTCCCAAGCAACTCGACGACCTCGCCGATACCGACGTGGTCGTCCTCCTCGGCGGCCAGCTGCAGCCGGGTGTCGAGCGCGCCGTGGCCGAACTCGACCGGGCGACCCGAGTCGATCTGCTCGACTCGGTCGACCTCGTCGACGGCGACCCACATGTGTGGCTGTCACCGCGACTCATGGCCGACATGGCGCGCGCCGTTGCCGACGCGATTGCTCCGCTCGTCGACGACCCGGCGCCGATCCGCGCCAATGCTGCTGCCTACGCCGATGCGCTCGCGGATCTCGACGCCGAGTTCCGCGCCAGCCTCGCCGGCTGCGCCGATGCGGTCCTCGTCACCGCCCACTACGCCTTCGGCTACCTCGCCCGCGACTACGGCCTGCGCGCTGCCCCGATCGCGGGAATCTCACCGAGCGAGGAGCCGTCGGCTGCAACCCTTGCGGAGCTCGCCGAGCTCGCCTCGGCCGAGGGTGTCACGACGATCTTCTTCGAAGAGGCACTCCCCGACGACCTCGCGGCGACCCTCGCCGCTGAGGTCGGGGCGACGACCGCCGTGCTCGACCCGGTCGAGTCGCCGCCCGCAGACCGGATCGATGAGGGCGCCACCTACCTGTCGCTGATGCGCGCCAACCTCTCGGCCCTGCAGACCGGACTCGGGTGTGGCTGAGCAGTTGATCCTCGAGGTCGATGGACTCGGCGTCGACTACGGAGACGAACGGGTCGCGCTGCACGACGTCACCTTCGGCGTCGGTCGCGGTGAACTCGTCGGTGTGATCGGCCCGAACGGTGCAGGGAAGAGTTCGCTCTTCAAGGCCATCTGCGGACTCGTCAATCACCGCGGCATCGTCGAGGTGAACGGTGTGCACTGCCACCACCGGACCGATCGGATGGACATCGCCTACATCCCCCAGCGCAACGAACACGACCTCACGTTCCCGCTCACGGTCCACGAACTCGTCGTCGGTGGCCGACGTCGATTCCACCGCTGGTTCCGGCGACCGGCAGCGAGCGACCGCGCCGCGGCGACCGATGCACTCCGGCGCGTGGGGCTGACCGATGTCGCCGACCGCTCGCTCAGCGAACTCTCCGGTGGGCAACTGCAGCGCGCGTTCCTCGCCCGAGCACTCGCCCAGGAGGCGTCGGTCGTGCTGCTCGACGAGGCGCTCGGCGGTGTCGATCAACCCACCACCAACGACCTGTTCGACGTGTTCCGCACCCTCACCGCCGAGGGCACGACCCTGCTCGTCTCCACCCACGACCTCGCCCTCGCACGACGGCGCTTCGACCGTTGTCTCGCCATCAACGGCACCCTGCGCGCCGACGGCCGACCCGAGGATGTGCTGTCGACCGAGGTCCTCGAGGCGACGTTCGGATCGGCAGGTGCGCGTGCAGTGGCTGACTGATCCGTTCCGCCTCGAGTTCATGCAGCGAGCGCTCGTCGCGACCGTCGTCATCGGCGTGGTTGCGCCCGCAGTCGGCGTGTGGGTCGTCCTGCGGCGGATGGCCAATCTGGGTGACGCGATGGCGCACGGCACCCTCGCCGGCGTCGCGCTCGCCTACGCCGCAGGGGTCGGAGTGCTCCTCGGTGCACTCGGCGCCGGCGTGCTGATCGCTGCGGCGCTCCTGTGGCTGTCGGCCTCGCGGCGCCTGGGCCAGGAAACTGTCGTGGCCATCGTCGGCACAGCCCTGTTCGCCCTCGGGGTCGTCGTGATCAGCCGACTCGACACCGGTGTCGAGTTGACCCACCTGCTCTTCGGGCGCGTGCTCACCGTCACGTGGAGCGATGTCGTCCTCGCGTCCGTCCTCGGTGCCGTCGCGCTCGCCACGGTGCTCGCGCTGTTTGGCGAACTGCGCCTCGCCACCTTCGACCACGTACAGGCCGAGCAGGTGGGTGTGCGGGTCGAGACCGTGCAGGCCGTGCTCGTGGTGCTCCTCGCCGTGGTCGTCGTGGTGAGCCTGCGGGTCGTCGGCACGATCATGTCGGTCACGATGCTCGTCACCCCGGCGGCGACCGCCCGCCTCGCCACGCGCACCCTGCGCACGATGACCCTCGTCGCGATCGCGCTCGGTGTGGGTGAGGGCATCGTCGGCCTCGTCGCCAGCTACCACCTCGGTTCGGCACCCGGTGCCACCATCGGCCTCGTCGCCGCAGGCTTCTTCGCGCTTGTCTACGCCATCACACTGCCGCGGCGGATGCCTCACCATCACCGCCCGCTCGACTGAGCGGGTCGCGGCGCAGCACAGCGGCGGCCAACCATGTGCTGATCGGCACCGACGCGACGAGCCCGATGCTCCCGACGAGGGTGCGGACGACCTCGATCGCCACGGTCTCACTCGTCACGACCTCGGCGACCCCGACACCCGTCTCGGTGAACAGCAGGAGCAGCGGCAGAGCCGCGCCCGCATAGGCGAGGAACAGCGTGTTGACGGTCGACGAGATGTGGTCGCGCCCCACCGACATCGCCCGTCTCACCAGTTCGGCCGTCGGCATCGCCGGCTGCGAGTGGTGAAGTTCGCCGACCACGGCCACCTGGGTCACCGTCACATCGTCGAGCACGCCGAGCGAGCCGATCACCACGCCGGCGAGGAGCAGACCGCGAGGGTCGATCGACACCCCGAGGGACCCGAGGAGGAGTGCGTTCTCGTCGCTGAGTCCGGTGAGCGACGTCAACCCGACGAAGGCCCACGCCAGCACACCGGTGAGCGAGAGTGACACCAGGGTGCTCAGCAGAGCGACCTCGGTCGCCGGACCCGGGCCATGGGCGAGCAGCAGCGCCACCGCCGCGACGATCGACGCGCCGACCACGGCAACGAGAACCGGGCTCGATCCGTCGAGCAGCGCCGGCAGCACGAACCCGACCAGGACGGCCGCGCCGACCACCAGCCCGCCGAGTGCACCGACACCGCGCCAGCGTCCCAAGGCGACGACGACCGTGGCGAAGAGGACCGCCAACACCCACATCGGCCCCGACCGCCGATAGTCGGCGAACTGGTACACCGGTCGACCATCTGCGCCGGTGGAGGAACGGACGAAGATCCGGTCGCCGACGTCGACCTGACGTCCCGGTGTACCGGTGACGGCGAGCTCAAGCACCGCCGTCGAGCCGGCCTCTTCGCCGGTGGTGAGGAGCACCGAGACGATCCGGCACTCGACGAGATCGGCCACGGCAGTGCCGGTGCACGGCGCGATCTCGACAGAGGTGACCTGCCCCGCAACCCGCGGCACGTCGGGGAACTGCGCCGTCCGATCACCCGATGGCCACATCGCAACGGCGGCAACCGCCGCCCCGGCGACCCACACCGTGACCGCCATCCGCACCCGCCGGGCGGTCGAAGGGGACGCGTCGAGTGCGTGTTCGAGTGCGTGATCGGAGGCCCTGTTTCCCATGCTCGGATTTTGGTGCATGATGAGGAGGCCAATGGGGGCATCGATCCACAGGGGGGATCTCGGGTGAAGATTCGCGTCACCGTCAACGGCACCGCTCACGAGAGCGATGTGGAACCTCGGACCCTGCTCGTGCACTACGTGCGCGAAGTACTCGGGCTCACCGGCACCAACATCGGCTGCGACACCTCGTCGTGCGGTGCATGCAGTCTCCATCTCGACGGCGAGGCGGTGAAGAGTTGCACCGTACTCGCGGTGCAGGCCGACGGCTCGTCGATCACGACCATCGAAGGCATGGCACGCGACGGCGAGATGCATCCGATGCAGAAGGCGTTCATGGAGCACCACGGCCTCCAGTGCGGGTACTGCACGCCGGGCATGGTGATGGCAGCGACGAGTCTCCTGAACGAGAACCCGAAGCCCACCGAGGAAGAGGTCCGCATCGGACTCGAAGGAAACCTCTGCCGGTGCACCGGCTACCACAACATCGTCAAGGCCGTGCTCGCCTGCGCGGCGAACAGCTGACCCAACCGATCCAACCACAGGTGTCACGAGTACTGGGGGTACCGAGATGACCGTCACCGACGACCGAACGACATCCGTGCTGGGGAGCCGGATGCTCCGCAAGGAGGACCCCGCCCTGTTGACGGGCGAGGCCAAGTTCACCAACGACCTGAACATCCCGGGTGCACTGCATCTGGTGCTCGTGCGCAGTCCGTATGCGCACGCCCGGATCCGCAAGATCGACCTGTCGGCGGCCCTCGCCTCGCCGGGTGTCGTCGCCGCCTACACGGGTGCCGACCTGCAGTCGATGTGGGCTGCGCCGATGCCGAGCGCATGGAAGGTCACGCCCGACATGAAGGCCCCCGACCACTACCCGCTGGCGGTGGGCAAGGCCTGCTACGTCGGTGACGGTGTGGCGTGTGTGCTCGCCACGTCCGAGGCGGCCGCTCGCGATGCGGCCGAACTCGTCGACGTCGACTACGAGCCGCTCGAGGCAGTGATCGACCTCGAGGACGCTCTCACCGACCGGGTCGTCATCCACGAGGGACTCGGCACCAACGCCTGCTACACGTGGGACCTCAAGGTCGAGGGGACGCCGGGGCAGGTCGACGCCGCGTTCGCCGCTGCCGCACACACGGTGAGCGAGCGATATGTCCAGCAGCGACTCATCGCGATCGCCATGGAGCCCAGAGCGGTGTGTGCCGTCCCGCAGCCCTTCGGCGGGGACATCACGCTCTACTCGGCGACACAGATCCCGCACATCTTGAAGGTGATGACGGCGATCACCCTCGGCATCCCCGAGCACCAGGTGCGTGTCGTCGCGCCGGCGGTGGGTGGCGGCTTCGGCAGCAAGCTCGACGTCTACGCCGAGGAGCTGCTCGCCACAGCGCTCGCCCGCAAGCACTCGGTCCCGGTGCGCTGGAACGAGACGCGCAGCGAGAACACGGTTGCTGCGGTGCAGGGTCGCGGCCAGATCCAGCACATCGACCTGGCCGCCGACGCCGACGGGCGCCTCACCGCAGTGCGGGTCCGTCTGATCGCCGACATGGGTGGCTACCAGCAGTTGATCACCGCCGGTGTGCCGCTGCTCGGCGCATTCCTCTATGCCGGCGTCTACGACCTGCCTGCCGCCTACGACTTCAGCTGCACGGGCGTCTACACGACGATGACCCCGACCGATGCGTATCGCGGTGCGGGGCGACCCGAGGCCACCTACGCGATCGAGCGGGCCATGGACACCCTCGCCCGCACGATGGGCATCGACCCGATGGAACTGCGTCGGCGCAACTACATCCGCAAGGAGCAGTTCCCGTACACCGCGTTCACCGGACTCGTCTACGACTCGGGTGACCACGAGGCCGCTGCGAAGAAGGCGGCCGAACTCGCCGACTACGACGGTGTGCGCGCCCGACAGCGCACGCAGAACGTGCCGGGCGCGACCAAGCTCCTCGGCATCGGCACGGTCAGTTACTTCGAGATGTGCGGTCTCGCTCCCTCCCGGGTGCTCGCCTCGCTCAACTATGGCGCCGGCGGATGGGAGGCGGCGACCGTGCGGGTGCTGCCGACGAACAAGGTGCAGGTCGTCACCGGCACCTCGCCGCACGGTCAGGGACACGAGACCGCGTGGAGCATGATCGTCGCCGAGAAACTCGGCGTCAGCCCCGACGACGTCGATGTCCTCCACAGTGACACGGCGCTGTCGCCGCTCGGGCTCGACACCTACGGTTCACGCTCACTGCCCGTCGGCGGGGTCGCGATCGCCCTGTCGTGCGACAAGATCATCGAGAAGGCGACCAAGATCGCCGCCCACCAACTCGAGGCCGACGAGGCCGACGTCGAGTTCGCCGGCGGCATGTTCTCGGTGAAGGGATCGCCCGACCGCTCGACGCCGCTCGCGGCGATCGCCTTTGCGGCGTTCACCGCTCACAACCTGCCCGACGGCGTCGAGCCGAACCTCGAGGCGCACACCACCTACGACCCACCGAACTTCTCGTGGCCGTTCGGCACACACATGTGCACCGTCGAGGTCGACACCGAGACCGGTCAGGTCGATGTGCTGCAGTACGTCGCCGTCGACGACTGCGGCGTGCAGGTGAACCCGCTGATCGTCGAGGGTCAGGTGCATGGCGGTGTCATCCAGGGTCTCGCTCAGGCGCTGTACGAGGACGCCGTGTACGACTCGGACGGCAACCTGCGCACGAGCACCCTTGCCGAGTACCTCGTTCCCGCAGCGAGCGACGTGCCACCACTCACCCTCGGACACACCGTCACGCCGTCGCCGACCAACCAGCTCGGTGTCAAGGGCATCGGTGAGGCCGGCACGATCGGTGCGGCGCCGACGGTGATCAACGCGATCGTCGATGCGCTCAGCTCGCTCGGCGTTCGCGACATGCCCATGCCCGCCAGTCCCCAGACCGTCTGGACAGCCATCCAGCGCGCCAAAGGAGCCACCAAGTGATTCCCGCAGCCTTCGACTACGTCCGCGCCGGATCCGCCGCCGAGGCGATCTCGCTGATCGGCCAACACGGTGACGACGCCAAGTTCCTCGCCGGGGGCCACAGCCTCCTGCCGCTCATGAAGCTGCGCCTCGCCCAGCCGTCGGTGCTCGTCGATATCGGACGGCTCCGCGACCTCAGCTACATCCGCGACGCCGGAGACCATCTGGCGATCGGCGCGCTCACCCGCCACATGGACGTCGAGACGAGTGCGGTCGTCCATCAACACGCACCCCTGCTCGCTCGCGCTGCCGGCAATGTGGGCGATCCCCAAGTGCGTCACCGCGGCACGATCGGTGGCAGCATCGCCCACGCCGACCCGGCGAGCGATCTCCCGGCCACGACCCTCGCACTCGGGGCGACCTACGTCGTCGAGGGCCCCGGTGGCCGCCGCGAGATTGCCGCTGCCAACTTCTACCAGGGGTTCCTCGAGTCGGCGATGGCCGCCGACGAGATGCTGATCGAGATCAGGGTGCCGAAGATGAACGGTGCCGGCTGGAGCTTCCAGAAGTTCAACCGTCGGGCCCAGGACTGGGCGATCGTCGGCGTGGCCGCATGGCGGCGCAACGGCTCGAGCGGGGTGGCACTCGTCAACATGGGCAGCACCCCGATCCTCGCCTCGAGCGTCTCGACGGCGCTCGCCGGCGGCGCCTCCATCGCCGATGCCGCCGAGTTGGCCGCCGCCGAGGCCGAGCCGCAGAACGACCTCAACGCCAGCCCCGAATTCCGTGTGCACCTGGCCAAGGTGCTCGTCAGACGGGCGCTCGAGGAAGCATCCCGCTGACCGAGGTCGGGTAGCCTCACCCCTGAACGGTGGTGAGATCCATGTCGGCCGATTCCGACGACCTGATCAAGGAATTCCATCTCGATGCCATCGCGGACGCCGATCCGTATCCGTATTGGTACGACGACGCCGACGAACCCGACAGCAACCCGACCCTCGTCCGCACCGAGAGTTGCGACCTGTGCGTGGTGGGCGGCGGCTACAACGGGCTGTGGACGGCGATCATCGCCAAGGAGCGCGACCCGAGTCGTGACGTCGTACTCATCGACGCCCACGAGATCGGGTCGGCCGCGAGCGGCCGGAACGGCGGGTTCATGGAGGCGAGCCTCACCCACGGCATCGCCAACGGGCAGCAACGCTTCCCCGACGAGCTCCCGCTGCTCGAGGATCTCGGTCTGCGCAACCTCAACGAGATCGAGTCGGCGATCACCAGATACGGGATCGACTGTGATTTCGAGCGCACCGGTGTGATCGACGTCGCGACGTCGTTCCACGCCCCCTCGTATCTCGACGAACTCCGTGACGACTTCTCGCAGTTGCGCGCACTCGGCCAACGCGTCGAGTGGCTCGACGAGGGCCAGATGCGCGCCCAGGTGAACTCGCCCACCTACACCGGTGGCCTGTGGCGCAAGGATCGGGCGGCACTCGTCGATCCAGCGCGTCTCGTGTGGGGACTGAAGTCGGCGGCGATGTCACTCGGCGTGCGCATCTACGAGGACACGCGCGCGACCTCGATCGAGCGAGACGGTGTCGGCGTCCTCGTCACCACACCGCTCGGTCAGATCCGCGCCGGCAAGGTCGCTCTGGCCACCAACGCCTCCAAGCCACTCCTGCGGCGGATGGGTCACTTCATCGCCCCGGTGTACGACTACTGCATGGTCACCGAGCCGCTCAGTCAGGCACAACTCGCCGAACTCGGCTGGACGAACCGCCAAGGACTCAGCGACATCGGCAATCAGTTCCACTACTACCGCCTCACGAGCGACAACCGGATCCTGTGGGGCGGCTTCGACGTCATCTACTACTGGCGTGGCCGGATGAGCACCGAGTTCGAGTCGCGTCCCGAGACCTGGGCCAAGTTGAGCAAGAACTTCTTCGACACGTTCCCCCAACTCGAGGGCCTCAAGTTCACCCACACCTGGGGTGGTGTCATCGACACGTGCAGCCGGTTCTGCGTGTTCTGGGGTCGAGGGCTGCAGGGCAGGGTCGCCTACTCCGTCGGTTACACCGGCCTCGGCGTCGGCAGCACCCGCTTCGGTGCCGAGGTGATGCTCGACATCCTCGACGGCAAGCGGTCGACGGCGACCGAGACCGAGTTCGTCAAACGCAAGCCCGTGCCCTTCCCTCCCGAACCGTTCCGCTTCATCGGGATCCAGGCAACACGCTGGTCGCTCGACCGCGAAGACCGCACCGGTCGTCGCAACCTCTGGTTGCGCACCCTCGACCGACTCGGTCTCGGGTTCGACAGCTGAGGGTTCACTCGACCGACTCGAGCACGACGACCGACCGCGGCTCGACCGTCCAGCGCAGGCCGTCGTGCTGCGGTGACGCCGACGCGAAGACCCGATGCCACTGTCCGGGCTGCTGCACCTCGAAGCACAGCGGTTCCCACCAGGCATTGATCATCACGTAGAGGCCGTTGCTGCACCACGCGAGCGAGCGCGACTCGAACCCCTCGTCGGGCTCGGGGCCGATCCCGTGGAAGGTGAAGGTCGTCGGCGGATGCGCCCGACGGAGCGCCACGAGGGTGCGCACGGCCGCCGTCAACTCGGACCAGTCGTCGCGCCGCGTCCAGTCGATCCACGACAGCGGCCCGTCGATGTCGTAGGGATTGTCGTGACCGTGCTGGGTGCGGCCGAACTCGTCACCCATCACCCACATCGCCGCGCCGGCCGACAGCAGCAGCACGCTGAAGTAGTTCTTCAGCTGCTGGAGTCGAAGTTCGTCGCCGCAGTTCCACGCCCGGTGTCGATCGCTGTCGACCGTCGTGAGGTCGTGGAGGGTGAGCCCGTCGTGAGCGGTGACGAAGTTGACGGTGCGGGCCCGTCCGTCTGCGCCGAAGAGATCGGGGCTCCCCTCGATCCGCAGCCGCGTCGCTCGCGCATACCCGGGCTCACCGCGCAGAAAACTGCGGATGTCGTCGCGGAATCGGTCGTTCCACTGCCCCCAGGTGTGCCACGGCCATCCGTGACCGACCTGATAGGCGGCGAGGTCCCATGCCTCGGCGGTGAGGGAAACGCCGCGGCGGGTGGCCCATTCGGTGATCTGGTCGACGAGTCCGCCGCCGTCGCGGGTGAGCAGTGACGCCAGGTCGAAACGGAAGCCGTCGACGCCGAGGTCGACGAAACGGTCGAGTGCCTCGAGGATCAGTTCGCGCACGTACGGATGCGCCGGATCGATGTCGTTGCCGCAGCCGCTGTCGTCGGTCGGGTGTCCATCATGCGAACGGCGGTAGATGCCCGGGTCGCCGAGACCGAGTAGCGATGACGGTGACGACAGCGATTCGGCGGTGTGGTTGAACACCACGTCGAGCCACACCGCCAGGCCCCGCGCGTGCGCCGCAGCCACCAGCGCAGCGAGTTCCTCGGCCGCCCGCTGCGGATCGGTCGTATACCCGCGATGGACCGCACCCCACACGATCGGCATGTACCCCCAGTAGTTCGACCGATCGTCGAAGGGGTGCACGGGCATCAACTCGATCACATCGACGCCGAGCGACACGAGGTGGTCGAGATGCTCGATGCACCCGAGATAGCCGCCTCCGAAGCCCTTCACGTGCAACTCGTAGACCACCGGGTCGATCGGCGCGGTGACAGGCCGTTCCTGGGCGACCCATGGGTGACGGAACACCGACCGCGGCCCGTCGGCCGTCATGACGACATCGCGGGCGTGCGGGTCGACGAGGGGCGGTCCACCATCGACCTCGATGCGGTACCGCTCGCCGTCGACCGCGTCGACCTCGATGGTCCACCACGCGCCGTCGCGTCGAACGGCGGCCGTACGACGTTCACTGCGCTCGCCCCCGCCGGCCTCACCCTCGACGATCAGGTCCACCCGGGCCGCCAACGGCGCATGGACACGGACGATTCTCGGGTCCATGGGCAACCAGCATGGCATCCGCCTCTAACCTGCGACACGATGGCGAACGCAACCGAACCGCCGACGGGGCCGACCGAGGTACTCGACGCGCTCGCCCGACATGGCTACATCGCCGACGAGGGACTCGCCACCTCGATCCACCTCGCGCTCGTCCTGCACCGACCGCTGCTGCTCGAGGGTGAGGCCGGCGTCGGCAAGACCGAGGTCGCCAAGGTGCTCGCCCGGTGGACCGGCGGTGAGTTGATCCGTCTGCAGTGCTACGAGGGGATCGATGCTGCGCAGGCGGTCTACGACTGGGACTACGGCCGCCAACTCCTCCACCTACGCGCCGCCGAGGCGTCGGGCGACTCGCGATCGCTCGGCACCGATGCGCTCGAGCAGCAGCTGTACGCCGAACGGTTCCTCGTGCGCCGCGCGCTGCTACGAGCGATCGATTCGCGCGGTGCGGTACCACCCGTGCTCCTGATCGACGAGATCGACCGCGCCGACGACGAGTTCGAGGCGTACCTGCTCGAGGTGCTGAGCGACTTCCAGATCACCGTTCCCGAACTCGGTCGATTCGTCGCCGAGCAGCCGCCGATCGTCGTCCTGACGAGCAACCGGACACGCGACGTGCACGATGCTCTGAAGCGTCGGTGTCTGTACCACTGGGTCGAGCATCCCGAGTTCGAGCGCGAGGTCGCCATCGTCCGCCTGCGCGTGCCGCGTGCCGCCGAGCGCCTCACCCGTCAGGTCGCCGCCGCCACCGCCGCACTGCGCGGCCTCCAGCTGTATAAGCCGCCCGGGGTCGCCGAGACCATCGACTGGGCCGCCGCGCTGACGATTCTCGGCGCCACCGAGCTCGACGAGCACCTCGTGACAACGACGCTCGGGACCGTGCTGAAGTATCGCGAGGATCAAGAGCGCACGCGTCAGCACGGTGTCGGTGACCTCGTCCGCCAGGCGATCGAACGCAGTGATGCCCGCGGTCGCTGACACACCGGCCGCGGCGGCACGTCGCGACAACCAGTCGGACCGCATCGCCGTGGCCTTCGCCCGTGTGCTGCGCGGCGCGGGCCTCGCCGTACCGACGGGATCGGTGCTCACCTTCGTCGAGGCGCTGGCAGCCCTCGGCTGCGACGACCGAAACCGAGTCTACTGGGCAGGACGGGCCACGCTCGTCCACGCCCCCGAGGACATCGCGCTGTACGACCGAGCCTTCGCTGCGTTCTGGACGTCGATGGACGACCCCGTGGCAGTGCGTCCCGAGGAGGAACCGCTGCGCGTCACGCTCGCAGTCGACGACGACAGCGACGACGGTGAGGAGGGCGGCGGCGATGCCGACCACAACCCGAGCGTGACGCTGCGATTCTCGTCGGTCGAGGTGCTCCGCGACAAAGACTTCGCCGACTACACCGACGACGAGTTGCAGCTCGCCCAGACGCTGATGTCTCGTCTGCGCCTCGCCGGGCCGCCGCGTCGTTCGCTTCGCCTGCGATCCGCGCCCCGCGGTCGCCGGCCCGATCTCGCAGCCACCGTTCGCGCCTCATTGCGCACGGGTGGTGAGCCCGTCCGCCGGAGCTGGCGTCGGCCGGGTGAGCGGATGCGCCGTCTCGTCCTGCTCGTCGACGTGAGCGGGTCGATGGAGCCCTACGCGCGCGCAATGCTGCGATTCGTCCACGCCGCGGTGGCCGGACGGCAGCGTGTCGAGGCATTCGCTCTTGGCACACGACTGACCAGGATGACCAAAGAACTGTCATCGCGCGACCCCGACGAAGCCCTCCGCCGGGCCAGCAGTCAGGTGCACGACTGGAGCGGCGGCACGCGACTCGGTGAATGCCTCCGGCGCTTCAACGACGAATGGGGTATCCGTGGAATGGCCCGGGGAGCGATCGTCGTCGTGATGAGTGACGGCTGGGACCGGGGTGATCCCGCCGTCCTCGGAGAGCAGATGGAACGGTTGCAGCGCGTCTGTCATCGCCTCGTGTGGGTGAACCCGCTGAAGGTCTCCCCCGGCTATGCACCCCTCGCACGCGGCATGGCGGCTGCGCTCCCGCACGTCGATGACTTCGTCGAGGGGCATAGCCTGACGGCGATGTACGAACTCGCCGCTGTCATCGCCGCCGAGGCCCGCAGGTGAAGGACCTCCTCGACGACATTGCGCGCTGGCGCGCTGCGGGTATGCGGATGGCCATTGCGCGAGTGGTCGACATCGAGGGCTCGGGCCCCCGCGAACCGGGCGCGGCGATGGTCGTCAACGAGCACGGTGAGGTTGCCGGCAGTGTGAGCGGTGGGTGTGTCGAGGGCGCGGTCGTCAGTGAAGCCCTCGCCGTCTTGGCCGGCGAGGCGATGCCGCGGATCGTCACCTTCGGCTACAGCGACGACGAGGCGTATGCAGTCGGGTTGACCTGCGGCGGGACGATCCGGCTGTTCGTCGAGCCGCTCGACGAGTTGACGGAACTGACCGACCGGCTGCGGCGCGACGAACCGGTTGCCCTCGTCACCGTCATCGACGGGCCGAATGTCGGCGCAAAGCTGCTCGTGGCACGAGACACCGAGCCCGTCGGCAGCCTCGGCACACCCGAACTCGACCGGATCGCGACTCGCGACACGCTCGCCGAGCTCGACGCTGGTCGCAGCGGTGTCCGTCGCTATGGCCCGCGCGGGGAGACGACCCCCGAGGACCTCGCCGAGTCACCGGGCGTCACCGTCTTCGTCGAATCGTGGTCACCCCCACCGCAGATGTGGATCTTCGGCGCAGTCGATTTCACCGCTGCGCTCGCCAAGGTGGCCAAGGTGCTCGGCTATCGGGTCACCGTGTGCGATGCCCGTGAGGTGTTCGCCACCCGGCGCCGCTTCCCGATGGCTGATGAGGTCGTCGTCAGCTGGCCGAGCCCTCTCTTCGAGCGACGCGGTGACACGCTGGGCGCCCGCGATGCCGTGTGCATCCTCACCCATGATCCGAAGTTCGACGTGCCCGCAGTCGCAGGCGCGCTGGCGACCCGTGTGGGCTACATCGGGGTGATGGGGAGTCGGTCGACGCACCAGACGCGGCTCACCCGTCTCGCCGAGGTGGGTGTCGATCGACCTGAGCAACTGGCCAGGTTGATGTCGCCGATCGGCCTCGACCTCGGTGCGCGCACCCCCGAGGAGACCGCGGTCAGCATCTGCGCCGAGATCATCGCCCGTCGCACGGGTCGACTCGTACCGAGTCTGCGCGACCGCGAGGGGCCGATCCACTCCTGAGGTCGTCGCTCAGTCGAGCGGGTGAGCGAAGCGCACCCGTCGACCGTTGCGTTCGGTCACCATGCCGAACTCGACTCCTCGGCCCGGCTCGGGCGAGTGGATGATGGCACGGTCGATGCCGAGATAGAGCGAGATGTGACCCGGATAGTGGATCAGGTCGCCGGGCTGGGCCTCCTCGGGCGCACGAGATGTGGCCTCACGGATCTGATCGCCACTGCTACGGGTGAGCGCGACCCCGCCGAACGACCAGGCCCACATCGTCAGGCCAGAGCAGTCGAAGCCCCGGCCGGGCTCGCTCGTGTCCGTCCGGTACGACACGCCGAGTTGGGTCATCGCCGTGAGCAGCACGAGCATGTTGGCCTGCGGGGCCATCGCCCATGCGTGCTGCAGGCGCAGGGGGTCGATCCCCAGTCGAGTCGCCGCTGCGGCGGCGAGGTCGTCACGAAGTTCGAGGTGGCGGGCGAAGTAGGTGGGGATGCCGGTGACGAGGTAGATGTGCCACGACTCGACGGCCTCGAGGGCCAACGGGGCGAGGGGGTCGTCACCGATCGGCACCCCGTAGAGCGGCGAAAGGACGTGCTGTCCGACGGCGGGCGCAGCCGCAGCCGCCTCCGCAGGGAGGTGAGGGGTCAAAGACACAGTGCCGAGGACGGCGAGGGCGAGCACGAAACGCATGCTCCTCCTCTCGGGTCGGGGCCGGGGGGCCGGGGAAGCCCCTACACTATTGTCATCAAATCGAAATATGTCGTCAGGTCGACATCTTTTCGACATGAAATCGTCATGAACTAGGCTGCGCAGGTGCCCCGGATCGCCGCGCTCCTCGCTGCCGGCGGCGGGACACGCTTCGGTGGGTCGACCCACAAACTGCTCGCCCCCCTCGACGGGAAACCCGTCTGGCAGCACGCCCTCGAGGCGGTCGCCGCCGCCATGTTCGACCGGATCGTGCTCGTGACGGGTGCGGTCGATCTCGTCGTCCCGCCGGCGCTGGCGACCCGGGTCGAACGACTGCACCACGCGGCATGGGCCGACGGCCAGGCCGGCTCGCTGCAGGTGGCCGTGGCCGCCGCACGCGCCGCCGGTGCCGATGCGCTCACCGTCGGCCTCGCCGACCAGCCGTTCATCCCGACCTCGGCCTGGAACGCCGTCGCCGCGGCCCCGCCGCAGTGCCGCGTCGTCGTCGCCGAATACGACGGCCTCCCCGGACCACATCCGGTACGCCTCGCCGCCGCGGTGTGGCCCGAGTTGCCGACCGCCGGCGACCACGGCGCCGGAAAGGTCATCCGCGAGCACACTGACGACCTGTGCCGGGTGGCGTGTCTAGGCTCGGTAGCCGACATCGACACGCTGGAGGACCTCGACCGATGGAACGGCTGCTGAACGAATTCACCGTCAACCGCCCCATCGACGAGGCCTGGGCAGTCCTCACCGATGTCGAGCGGATCGCCCCGTGCCTTCCCGGAGCCCAACTCGAGGGCGTCGACGGTGAGACGTACTCGGGTGTCGTCAAGGTGAAGTTGGGTCCGATCTCGACCGCGTTCCGCGGGCAGGCCCACTTCGTCGAGCGTGACGACACCGCACACCGCGCCGTCCTGAAGGGTCAGGGTCGCGACACGACCGGCAAGGGCAATGCCGACGCGTTGATCACCGCGCAACTCGAAGCACTCGACGCATCGCGCACCCGATGCATGGTCACGACCGAACTGCACGTCACCGGCAAGGTCGCCCAGTTCGGTCGCGGGATCATGGGCGACGTCAGCGAGAAGCTGATGGCCCAGTTCGCCAACAATCTCGACGCGATGCTCGCCGACCAGCCGACGGCGCCGGCGGCCGCCCTCGAGTTGTCGAGTGTTGCCGGCGCAGCGGTCGCCAAGCGCCTCGTCCCCCTCGTCGTCGGCGTCGCCGCCGTCGTCGTGCTGGCGTGGCTCTGGCTGCGGTGATCGCGCCGGCATCGTCGGCCGACCGCGCGCGTGTCGCCGAACTCATCGGTCGTGTTCCACAGGGCGCGTTCGAGGTGGTCGTGCGCGACGACCACGGTGACCCGGTGGTCGTCCGGAACGCCCCGTTCCTCGACGACGGGACCCCGATGCCCACCCTGTACTGGCTCGTCGGCCGCGAGGCCGCGCTGCGGGTCGGGCGCCTCGAGGCCGCTGGTGGCGTGCGACGCGCCGAGGCCGAGGTCGATCCGGCGGAGCTCGCTGCGGCGCATCACCGGTACGCCTTCGAACGCGACGCTCTCGTGCCCGCCGACCATCATGGACCTCGCGCAACCGGGGGCGTCGGCGGTACACGCACGGGTGTCAAGTGTCTCCACGCGCACTACGCGTGGTACCTCGCCGGCGGCGACGACCCGGTCGGTCGATGGGTGGCCGAACAGCTCGCCGACACCGCGGCCGCCGAGGACCGACCGTGACGGCACTGCGGATCGAACTCGGGCCGAGCACCGCGACATTCCGCAGGGGTGAGGATCGGCACGACGTGCCCATCGGCGCGCAGTCGCTGGCAGCCTCGATCGCCGGGGACCCGCCGGACCCGGCCGACCTGTCGAACGCCATCGGCCTGGTACTCGATCACCTCGACGACGTCTCACGTGCCCTCCCGGGTGCGGCGGCCGGCGGGATCGAGTTCGCCGGTGCGTCGGCCCTCGTCGTCGCCGCCGTCGAGGTGGGCGGTGCGCCGGCGTTGCCCTTCCGACTCGACCGACACGCCGCCGAGGAGGTCTTCCGCACGTTGGCCACCGAGGCGCGTGCCGATCGGGCGCGCAACCCGGGCCTGCCGGCCGAGTGGGTCCACGACGTGCTCGGGGCGTGCTGCTGGCTCGTCGGCGTCATGCGCCACTTCGATCTCGACGATGCGGCGGTGGTCGGCTGATGACGACAGGGCATCCGGCACAGCAACTCGGCGCCGCGTTGCGCCTCTACGGGAGGCGCATCGTGCTGCGTCCGCTCACCTCAGCGGACTGGGAGCAGTGGAGCGAGGTTCGACGGCGCAACGAGGAGTGGCTCACCCCGTGGGAGCCGCTGCGTCCGGTCGGCATGCTCGATCCGACCCGCGACCGCGATGCATTCGTCGCTCGATGCCACGCCCGCGACCGAGAGCGCCTCGCCGGGGTGGCGATCGGTCTCGGTCTGTTCGTCGGGCCGGACCTCGCAGGCGAGGTGAACCTCAACGGCATCGTCCGCGGCGCCCAGCAGTCGGCGACGATCGGCTATTGGATCGATCGGGCCAAGGCCGGGAACCGCTACATCGCCGAGGCCGTCGTGGTCGTCTGCCGCTTCGCCTTCGAGCAACTCCACCTCCACCGCATCGAAGTGTGCATCGTCCCGCGTAATCACAACAGCCGACGGGTGATGGAGGTGCTCGGATTCCGCGACGAGGGCACGGCCCTGCGCTTCCTCGAGATCAACGGCACCTGGGAGGACCACGTGCGCTACGCGATCACTGCCGAGGAGTGGGACGACCGGTGCGCCGCGCTGTCGCGCGTGTGGCTCTGACCTCGGCGCTCAGGCTCGTTCTGCCACGGCGCGCAGCGCCTGCGCCTTGGCCCTGCGCACCGCACTGCGGCGCTTCCACGCCTTCAACTTCCAGTGCCGCAGTGTGGTGCCGCGCTCGGCGCGACCCCGACCGGTGTGCGGGCGGTGCTCGGGGACCCACGCCCGTCCCGGCTCGTGCACCTCATCGGGCTCGACACCGGCACTGACCTGCTGGGCGACGGTGTGGAGCTCACTGTGGATGCGGTGCCGCTCGTTGTGCGCATGGGCCCGCAGGTCCATCTTCGGCGGCTGCAGGGCCCGGGTGCGGTGACGCTGGCTCATGGATACCTCCGTTCGTGAACGGCTGTGCCGTGGAAGAACGGTAGGTCACCTTCGTCGCGGTCGCGTTCGACCGGCGTAACAGTTGTGCGCGATTTCTCCGTCAGGAACCGCTGCCGCTGATGCGGCGCTGCAGGGCGGCGATGCGCTCGGCGAACCACGGCTGTCGCGTGCTCCACACCTGCGGCGTCAACTCGCGGTCGACGGCCTCGGGATGCGACGTCACCGTCGCCATGTCGAGCAGCGTGCGCTTCACCTCGATGACGAGCTCGCGGGGTGCCGACGCAGCGCGGGCAGCCATGGCCTGGGCGGCCTCGGCGAGCGCATCGTCGTCGACGCAGCGGTGCACCAAGCCGATCCGTTCGGCCTCGGCGCCGTCGACGACCTCACCGAACACGGCGGTCGCGAACGCGGCCTGCGGACCGACGATGCGGCGCAGCATCCACGTGTGGCCGCCACCGGGGTGCAGGCCGATCTGCAAGAAGCGCGTGTCGAACCGGGCGCTGCGCGCCGCGAGGCGGACATCACAGCTCAGCGCGAGGTTCATCCCCGCACCGACGGCCGGACCGTTCACCGCGGCGAGGGTCGGCAGTGGGCTGCGCGCGATGCGCAAGAACCCCTCGTAGATCTCGCCGAGACTCTTGCGCGTGGCCTCGGCGAGATTGCCGAGGTCGGCACCGGCGCAGAACGCCGGACCCGAACCCGTCACGACGACCGCGCCCACCGAAGGATCGGCCTCGGCTGCGTCCATCGCAGCCACGATCCCCTCGACCATCGGGGCGGTGAGTGTGTTGCGGCCCGCCGGGTTGGCCAGGGTGAGTGTGGTGACACCGGCGGAGGTGGAGACGTCGACGAGCGGCACGGCCGTCACCGTAGCGGGGCAGGCTGCGACGCCCGCTACCGTCGGCGCCGTGCTCGATCACGTGTTCACCGACGCCATCGGGGCGCTCCGTGACGCATTCGAGGCCGCCTTCTTGGAGCGCCAACCCTTCGAGGAGCACTTCCAGGCCGATGTGCTGCTCGGCGATCTCACGTGGGAGACGAGCTACGGCCTCCCCGGAGAGGGGTTGCCGCCCGATGTGGTGGCCCACATCACCTGCGACTGGCCGACGTGGAGCCAGACGGCGTACCGCCAGTGGTACGTCGACGAGGTGCTCGAACGCCTCCCCGCGATCGAGATCGAGGTGGTCTTCCGGGTCCAGAACCTGTCGGGTCCACCCGACCACGTCCGTGTCGCCGAGGCGACCCCGACCACGAGCCCGCTGATCGGCGACGGCCGCCTCGAGCGGGCCGGGATCACCGTCGAGATGGCCTTCCCCGACGACCCCGGCGACGAGCCGGCCGGTGGGCCGAACCACGCCGTCGAGGTCACCTACGAGGGGCTCTACGAGTTGGCCGAGGCCGTACTCGCGGACGGGACGAGCAGCCTGCTCGACGAGCACCTCGGCGCACTCGGCGGCTGGATCGCCGCCACCCTGGTCGTCCTCGCCGACCTCCGCTGAGCCGAACTGCACCGGGTCGACCGGATCCGGCAGTGCCCGGTGTGACTATGCTCGCCTCACCACAACACTTCCAGAGGGGGAGACATATATGCGCACCAGCAAGCGCTTCGTAGCGCTCGCAGTCGTCGCGAGCATCGGTCTCGTCGCCGCATCGTGCGGTGACGACGAGGGCGGCTCGGGCGGTATCACGCTCGGGATCGCGTTCGACACCGGCGGTCGCGGCGACGGCACCTTCAACGACTCCGCAGCACGCGGCGCCGACAAGGCCAAGACCGAGCTCGGCGTCGATCTGAAGGAACTCGAGGCCGCCACGGCCGACGACCGCAAGCCGAACCTCGAGACCCTCTCGAGCGGTGGGGCCAACCCGATCATCGCCGTCGGTTTCGCGTTCGGCGAGAGCCTCGCGACCGTCGCTGCCGCGAACCCGAACGTGAGCTACGCGATCGTCGACGGCTTCATCGAGAACGCCCCGACCAACGTGGCCATGCTGTCGTTCGCCGAGCAGGAGGGTTCGTACCTCGTCGGTGCAGCCGCTGCGCTGGCGTGCGGTTGCGACAAGATCGGCTTCATCGGTGGTCAGGAGATCGACCTGATCAAGAAGTTCGAGGCTGGCTACACGGCGGGCGCGAAGAAGATCAACCCGAACATGACCGTCGAGGTGCAGTACCTCGGTGCGGCCGGTGACAACGCTGCGTGGGGTTCGCCCGACAAGGCCAAGGAGATCGCCCTCGGCTGGTACGCCGACGGCGTCGAGGTCATCTACACCGCAGCCGGTGGGTCGGGCCAGGGCACCATCGAGGCGGCCGTCGAGGCCGACAAGTGGGCCATCGGCGTCGACAGCGACCAGTACCTCACCGCCACGGCCGAGCAGCAGGAGCACATCCTCACCTCGATGCTCAAGCGGGTCGACGTCGCGGTCTACGAGACGACCAAGGCCTTCAAGGAGGGCACCTTCAGCGGTGGCTTCGTCACCTACGACCTGAAGTCCGACGGTGTCGGCTACTCGACCTCGGGTGGCTACCTGGCGGACTTCGTCGACGAACTCGACGCCCTGAAGGCCGAGATCATCGCCGGCACGATCGTGGTGCCGACCGCACCGTAAGTCGAAGTCAATTCATCGAAATGTCGTGGAGCGCCCAGGGGAACACCCCAGGAGCTCTTTGGGAACGGGACCATCCCGCGAAGG
>JBJSXI010000068.1:0-8597 GCA_046086305.1 Ilumatobacteraceae bacterium | reverse complement strand
TCACGCGCCGCCGTGTGGGCCCCGTGTCCGGACCTTCGCGCCGTCGCGGTCCTAGACGAGCACGACGAGTCGTACCAGGAACAGCGAACGCCCACCTGGCACGCACGTGACGTGGCCGTCGAGCGGGCAGCCCGTGCGGGCGCGTCGTGCGACCTCGTCTCTCCATGTCCGTCGGCGACTGCGCTGCAGTGGGCGGATGACGTCGGTGAGCTGGTCGACAGCGCTGCGCCCGCCGACTGGCCGTCGATCGAGATCGACGATCGATCAGCGGTCGAGCCGTGGCGTCGCTCACTCGTCGGCAGTCGCCTCGTCGAACTGATCCGCGATCCCGCACGGCGCGTCGTCTGCGTGCTGAACGCACCCGGACGGGCGCGGCTGTTGGCCTGTCGATCGTGTCGTGCCCTCCAACGCTGCGAGACCTGTGCAGCGGCAGTGATCCAGCCATCGGACGCGGTACTCGAATGTCCGCGGTGCGCCTCGACGCGTCCCGTGGTGTGCCAACGGTGCGCTGCGTCGTCGTTGGCCGTGGTACGACCCGGCGTCACTCGTCTCCGTGAGGAACTCGAGGCGGCAGCAGCGCGACCCGTAGTGGCCGTCACGGGTGACGGTGACATCGACGATCGGGCCGCTGATGTGTTCGTCGGCACGGAGGCGGCGCTCCACAGGGTGCGCAACGTCGATGCGGTGGTCTTCCTCGACATGGATGCAGAGTTGCTCGCACCTCGCTACCGAGCAGCCGAGCAGGCGGTCGCGCTGATCGTCCGGGCGGGTCGGCTGGTCGGACGTCGCAACGGGGGTGGCGTCGTCGTGGTGCAGACCCATCAGCCCGACCACGAGGTGCTCGTCGCGCTCGCCGCAGGTGACATCCGCGATCTCGGGATGGGTGAACTCGAACGCCGCAGGCTGTTGCGGCTGCCACCGTTCGCCGCGCTCGCCCTCGTCGAGGGCGCGTGTGCCTCCGAGGTCGCGGCGGCGACTGGTCTCGAATGGACTCCGACCGCGTCGGGTGCGCTGATCCGTGCCGACGAGTGGCTCGAGCTCGGAACACGTCTCGCCGAGGTGCCGCGACCGACGGGTCGCTGCAGGGTCGTCGTCGATCCGCCGCGGGTGTGAGCCTCAGCCACGCACGACGAGCAATCGGTAGCCGGCCCTGCTCACGAGGCGCATCGTCGAGTGGCCCTCGTGCTCGAGCCAGCGCTGCAGTGAGTCGCTCCCGAGATGACGGTGCACGACGAGCACGGCCTCGCCATCGAGACGCTCGAGCCAGCGGAGCAGCAGGTCGTGGAGGGCGGC
This sequence comes from Ilumatobacteraceae bacterium, assembly GCA_046086305.1. Lineage (GTDB taxonomy): Bacteria > Actinomycetota > Acidimicrobiia > Acidimicrobiales > Ilumatobacteraceae > UBA668. The sequence goes on along the minus strand of JBJSXI010000068.1, from coordinate 7,304 downwards.
CTTCCCGATGCGAATCGGAGGATTGCTCCAGATGGTCGCGAAGCGGATGTCGGCCGGGACCTCATCGGGTGCGCACACACGGACATTGGTCAGGCCATGGTCACGGGCGTTGTCGGCGCACAGTCGGCGGGCCCGCTCGTTGACATCGACCGCCCACACCGTTGCGCCCGGTGCGCGGACAGCCATCGTCAGCGCGATGGCGCCGTACCCGCAGCCGAGGTCGAGCAGATCACCATCGGGCGACGGTGGTGGCGCCTCCTGCAGCAGGAGCCGAGTACCCGGATCGAGTCGAGCGTGGCCGAAGACGCCCCGGTCGGTGGTCAGCGACAGTCGGACGTCAGCGAGGACGACCTCGACACGTGCGGGTGCCGACGGGGTCTCGGGACGCTCGTCGAAGTAGTGGGACGGCGGATCGGGCACCGCTCGGTAGCCTTGCAGACATGGCTCAGCGGATCCGTACCTTTGGTGACCCGGTGTTGAAGACCGCCGCCGCGCCCGTCGCCGATGTCGACGGCAAGGTCGCCCGCCTGGTCGACGACATGTTCGACACGCTGTACGAGACCGACTCGGGTCTTGCGCTCGCTGCACCGCAGATCGGCGTGCAGAAGCAGGTCGTGGTGTGGGACCTCGACGAACAGCCGATGGCGATCATCAATCCCGTCGTCGTGGAGAGTGACGGCGAGTACGTCTACGCGGAGGGATGTCTCAGCATTCCCGACCTGTACGTCGAGATCCTGCGGCCCAACCGGGTGCTCGTGCGTGGCCTCGACGTCGACGGCAACCAGGTCGAGATCGAGGCCGACGAGTTGATGGGTCGGATGTTCCAGCACGAGATCGACCACCTCAACGGTGTGCTGATGTTCGACCGGATGACACCCGATCAGCGGGTGGAGGCGCTCGACGAGTACCGCCGGATCCAGGAGGGTCCCGCCGGACGTGGGGAACGACGTCGTCTGCGTCTGAAGTGAGCCCGTCGCGGTGAGGCGCCGGCTCGTCTATCTCGGCACGCCCGACATGGCGGTGCCCCCGCTGCGGGCGCTCGTCGATGCCGGTCACGAGATCCTCCTCGTCGTCACCGGAGCCGATGCCCGCCGCGGGCGCCGCGGCTCGTCGACCCCGTCGCCCGTCAAGCGCGCCGCGACCGAGCTCGGACTGCCCGTGTCGGAGCACCTCGACGACATCAGTGGTGTCGGCGCCGACCTCGGTGTCGTCGTCGCGTTCGGAAAGCTCCTGCCCGCCCGCCTGCTCGGCCCGCCCGATGGTGTGCCGATGGTGAACCTGCACTTCTCGCTCCTGCCGCGTTGGCGCGGCGCAGCGCCGGTCGAGCGTGCCCTCCTGGCCGGCGATGACGTCACCGGTGTGTGTCTCATGAAGGTCGCCGAGGGTCTCGACAGCGGACCGGTGTTCGCCTGTGTCGAGACGCCGATCGGGCCACGCGACACAGCGAGTGACCTTCGTGGACGACTCGTCGACGTCGGGAGTCGACTGCTGGTCACGATGCTCGACGGGCCGCTGCCAGAGCCAGAACCTCAACACGGTGTCCCGACCTATGCGGCCAAGATCACGCCCGATCAACTGCGTATCGACTGGTCGGCGGACGTCGTCGAGATCGACCGTCTCGTCCGGGTCGGTGGCGCGTGGACGACATTCCGCGGGCGCCGGGTGAAGATCCTCGAGTCGGGCCTCGATCTGTCCACTGGCGACGCAGCGGCTGGCGGGAGCAGCGCCGTGGTTCCGGCACGTGGGCTCGTCGTCGGACGCGTGCAACCCGAGGGCAGATCACCCATGTCGCTCACCGAATTCCTCAACGGGATCCATCCGTCGCCCGGTGAGGCCTTCGAATGACCACCGACGCGCGGACGGTCGCGCTGCGATGTCTCGAACGCATCGACCACGAGGGCGCATTCGCCCACCTTGTCGTCCCTGCGGAACTTGCGGCAAGCCGGCTCGACGAACGGGATCGACGGTTCGTCACCGATCTCGTCTACGGAACGACACGTCGACGTCGGGCATGTGACGCGGCAGTCGACCGGTTCATCGCCGCAGACCCCGAACCACTCGTGAGGACGGTGCTGCGACTGGGTGCCTATCAGTTGCTCTTCGCCGGTGTCCCGCCGCACGCGGCGGTCGGCGAGACGGTGCGCCTCGCACCTCGTCGGGCCCGCGGCTTCGTCAATGCGATCCTCCGCCGCGTGGCCGACGTGCCGATGGTGTGGGGCTCGAGGGCCGAGGAGTTGAGTTACCCGGACTGGATCGTCGAGGTGCTCGAACGACAATTGGGGTCGACGGAGGCGCATGCGATGTTGGCGGCGATGAACGAGCCTGCGACTGCCACGCCTCGTGGCGACGGGTACATCCAGGACCTGGCCTCGCAGTGGGTGGCCGCCTCGGTGGATGCCGTCATCGGCGAGACCGTGCTCGACATGTGTGCCGGACCCGGGGGGAAGGCGACGGCGATCGCGTCGAGCGGTGCGATGGTCATCGCGGGGGACTCGCAGGTGCACCGTGCAGGTCTGGTCGCCGAGAACGCCCGACGTCTCGGCGTCGGGAATGTGGTCGTCGTGGTGGCGGATGCGACGCGCAGCCCGTTCGCCGACAGTGCGTTCGACCATGTCCTCGTCGATGCGCCGTGCAGTGGACTCGGTGTCCTCCGCCGTCGTGCCGATGCGCGGTGGCGTCTGGAGGAGCGCCACATCGACGAGCTCGCCGCACTCCAGCGACGCATCCTCGGCGAGGCCTCACGTCTGGTGCGTCTCGGAGGCAGCCTCGTCTACTCGGTCTGCACGGTGCTCGACGCAGAGTCGATCGATCACCCGATTCCGCCCGGATTCGTCGTCGATGGCGCTCGGCCGGTCGGCGAGTGGCGGGCACATGGCCACGGATGGCGTGTCCTACCTCACGAATACGGCACCGATGGCATGGTGCTCATTCGGTACCGTAGGGAGTCATGACGAACGGCGATGCCCTGCAGGCCAAGGTGCTCACGGTGAGCGATGGTGTTGCGGCCGGCGTACGCGTCGACACCGGTGGTGCGGCGATCGTCGAACAGCTCGGGGTGCACGGATTCGATGTGGTCGAACATCGGGTGATCCCCGACGGTGCCGACTCGGTCGCTGCGGCGCTCGTCGACATGACCGACCGCTTCGCCGGTCTGGTCGTGACCACCGGCGGCACAGGATTCGCCCCGAGGGATCAGACCCCCGAGGGTACGAGACGGGTGATCGAGCGCGACGCGCCGGGGCTGAGCGAGGCGATGCGACTCGTCAACCCGCTCGGCCGTCTGTCGCGGGGCGTCGTGGGCATCCGCGGCGCCTCCGTCATCTGCAACACTCCCGGCTCGCCGAAGGGCTGCGTCGAGCAGCTCGGCGCAGTGATCGACGTGCTGCCACACGCGCTGCGTCTCCTTGCCGAGGCACCGACCACACACTGATGAGCCCAGAGAGCCTCGTCGCCATGCCGCGCGAGCGGACCACCGGACACCGCTCAGAGCGTTGCCGGCAGGAGGTCGCCGCGTGAGTGTGTCGACGACCTGGTCCGGTGTCGTGGTCACGTTCGATCCTGAGGTCGGCCTCGGCGTGATCCGCCGTGACGACGGCGTCGAGGTTCGATTCCACTGTGTCGAGATCGCTGACGGCTCACGTCGCATCACGATCGGCACGGCAGTGCGATTCACCATGCTCCCCAAACTCGGAGCGGTCGAGGCCGCGTCGGTCACGCCGGTGTGAACGCCGGGCGCAAGAGTGGGCAGAACCGCGACCAGCGCCAGCGGATCATCGAGGTGATCACCCTGCTCGGTGTCGGCGAGGTCGTCAGCTACGGCGACGTCGCCGAGTCGGCAGGACTGCCGGGCCGCGCCCGGCTCGTCGGGAGCATCCTCGCCGAGGGAACGGTCGACATCGCATGGTGGCGGGTGGTGACGGCTTCGGGTCGACTCGTCCCCGGCCTCGAGACCGAGCAGGGCGCCTTGCTCGGCGCCGAGGGCGTGGAGGTGCGCGCCGGCCGGGTGTGCCGTGCGCCCGCCGGACGGTTCAGTCGGTGCCTTTGATCTGGACGAATGCCAGCCGGATGTTGGCGAGGGCGTCGCGCATCACGCCGGCCTCGGCCCCCAGTCGGTCGCCGAGCCCTTCGACGACGCAGGCCATCGCGTCGATCGCCAACGCGGCCTCGCCGAGGCGGGCGGGGGAGGCGCCGAGATGGATCGCCGCCAATTCGTACAGACCCATGACATGGTTCGTCACCACGACCGACGCAGGGATCTCGCCGAGCCGGGCGCGGGCATCGGAGAGGGAGGCACCGAGGTCGTCGACGAGGGAGTCGGTGGCGTCGTCGGACACGGGTGCTACCCTACCGAACCGACAACTGAGGCGAAGTGGGGCGCATCGTCGTCCCCACCCGGCCACTCTCCCGATCTCGGGACTCGTGCGCCGGGTCATCACGAGGCCATGGCGCTCGGTCGGTGACGACCGGTGGCGGGGTTCTCTCCGCGGTGACTTCGCGTCGACCGACATAGGAGGGATGCATCCATTGCACAGGAGTGAGCAGCTATAGCACCGCCCCAGACCACGGAGCACCGGTACAACGACCGTATTCGCGCCCGGGAAGTCCGCCTCATCGGCCCTGACGGCGCGCAGTTGGGCATCAAGCCGTTGCCCGAAGCGCTCGGCATGGCCCGCGGCCTCGACCTCGACCTCGTGGAGGTCGCCCCGCTCGCCACACCGCCGGTGTGCCGGATCATGGACTACGGCAAGTTCCGGTACGAGGAGAGCCAGAAGGCCAAAGAGTCGCGGAAGAAGACCGTCCACGTCTCGGTGAAGGAAGTCAAGTTCCGACCCAAGATCGGCAAGGGTGACTTCGACACCAAGGTCCGTCATGTGCACGAGTTCCTCCTCGAGGGGCACAAGGTGAAGGTGACGTTGCAGTTCCGGGGCCGCGAGATGGCTCACCCGGAGCTCGGCTCACGGATCCTCGACGCCGTGCTCGAACAGCTCGGACCGCTGGCCAAGGTGGAGACCCAGGCCCGCCTCGAGGGTCGCAACATGACCATGGTGCTCTCTCCGGAGAAGAAGGCCCCGACCAAGAAGAACGACCAGCGCACCGAGGACCATCCGGTGGCCGACACCCCGGCGGAGCCGCCGGTGGCGCCCGCCGCCGACTGACCTGCGCCGACCGGACGAGGCGCCTGCACCACGCGGCGCCGCCCGAACCCGTCCGACATCCCGCCACGGAGGATCGAAATGCCCAAGATGAAGACCAGCAAGACCGCTGCGAAGCGGTTCAAGAAGACCGGCACCGGCAAGTTGCGTCGGCTCCAGCAGAACCGTCAACACCTGTTCGAGAAGAAGCCGTCCACGCGGACGCGCCGACTCGACGGCGAGGTCGACGTGCACCCCGGCGACGCCAAGAAGATCAAGCGCCTGCTCGGCGAGCGCTGACCTGCCCGTTCGGTCCACCGGACCGGCACCCAACACGATCGAACACGAAGGAGTACCACGACCATGGCACGTGTGAAGCGAGCCGTCGGCGCGAAGAAGAAGCGCCGCCAGATCCTCGAGCGCGCGAAGGGCTACTACGGCAACAAGAGCCGTTCGGTGCGCGCCGCCAACGAACAGGTCATGCGCAGTGGCCAGTACGCGTTCCGCGACCGCCGCGCGAAGAAGGGTGAGTTCCGCCGTTTGTGGATCCAGCGGATCAACGCGGCCTGCCGCGAGAACGACATCAGCTACAGCCGCTTCATCGCCGGCATGCACGCCGCAGGGATCGAGGTCGACCGCAAGATCCTGGCCGATCTGGCGATCACCGATGCTGCGGCCTTCCGCTCGCTCGTCGAACAGGCCAAGGCGGCACTCTGAGCCAGGGCGACGGTCGCCCGCTCACCTTCTCTCATCCGACGGTTCAGCGACTGCGGCGCCTCATCGGGCGCCGCAGTTCTCGTCTGGAGGACGGTGCGTTCGTCGTCGAGGGGCCCACGCTGATCGCCGAAGCAATCGCAGCTGGATGGGGGGTCGAGGAGATTTTCGTCGCCGATCGAGGCGTCAGCTTTCCCGGGACCGATGCGGACTGCTTCACGTTGGCTTCGGGCGTTCTCGAGCGAGTTGCCGACACACAGGCTCCGCAACCGGCCCTTGCCATCGTTCGACGAACCCTGAAGGCCTGGGCGCCAACTGAGTCTGACTGGGTCGTGTGGTGTGATGCCGTGAGCGACCCGGGGAACCTCGGCACCATCTTGCGTTCGGCGGAGGCGGCAGGGGCAGCGGCGGTGATACTCGGTGACGGTTGCGTCGATCCGACGAACCCAAAGGTGGTCCGCGCGTCGGCCGGGGCACTCTTCCATGTGGCAGTCGTGGAAGGTCACTCGCTCGATCAGATCCGAGTCCTCGGCTATCGGATCATCGCCACGTCGTCACACGATGCGCACGGAGCCGTCGACATCGATCGCGCCGACCTGTCGGGCAGGGTCTGCATCGTCATGGGCAACGAAGCCCACGGGCTGGACACCGGATTCGACGCGGATGACTGGGTGACGATTCCCCATCGTGGGCGAAGCGAGAGTCTCAACGTTGCGATGGCCGCGACGTTGATGTGCTTCGCCACTGCAAATCAGCATCCTCGGAAAGACCCCAACGAGTAGCGTTGGAATCGTCTATGGCTGGTCCACGCACACCGTCGTTGGTTGCCGACGTCCACTCAGCCCGCGATGCGGCTTTAAAGGCGATCGCTGACAGCAGCGACACCGCTGGATTGCGCAAGGTGGCCGCTGAACTTGCGAACAAGAAGAGCCCGTTGAATGCGGTGCGCGCCCAACTCGGCAAGGTCGCCGACGCAGAGGAGAAGAAGGCCGTCGGAAGGGCGCTTTCCGAGGCGTCTCAGGCGATCGAGGAGGCACTCGCGACGGCGCAGGCTGCGCTCGAGACGGCTGAGTTTGCTGCGCAGGTGGCCAACGAAAAGATGGACCTGACCGAGTACCTGACGGAGCCGCGGAGGGGAACCGCCCACATCGTGACCCAGGCGATGGAGCAATTGGAGGACGTCTTCGTGGGACTCGGATTCCAGGTCGCCGAAGGTCCGGAGGTCGAGACCGACTTTTTCAACTTCGAGGCGTTGAACATGCCAGCGTCGCATCCTGCGCGCAGCGAGTTCGACACGATGTTCATCGAGCCGTTCTCGGACCAGCACCAAGCGAACACGGTCCTTCTGCGCACGCACACGTCGCCGGTGCAAATCCGCGTGATGCAATCCTGGAAGCCACCGATCTATGCGATCATGCCGGGTCGTGTGTTTCGACGAGACACGCCGGATGCCACGCA
>JBJSXI010000067.1:0-28880 GCA_046086305.1 Ilumatobacteraceae bacterium | reverse complement strand
TCGACGCCCTGCAGTCGCTCGGCGAGGTCGCTGCGGCCGCGGGCGCCAACTGGCTGACACTGCGGCCGCTCGACGACCGTGCGACCAGCGCCGGGTCGGTGCGCCGTCGGGTGGTCGTCGGGGCGTGTGAGGTGACGGCCGACGACGAGGTCGACGGACGCCGGCAGTTCGTGCACGCGGTCGAGCAGTTGCGCCTCGCCGGGTCGCCCATCGACGAGGCCTCACTCGACCGGCTGCTCGACGCCCCTGCGGCGGCGAATCCCGATCTCGCCGTGGTGCTCGGGCCCGCCGCCCGGTGGCCGCGGTCACTCGTCTGGGAGCTGGCGTACAGCGAGCTCGTGTACCTCGACGTCCCCTGGGCGGCGCTGCAGCCGTCCCACCTCGCCGATGCCATCGGCGCCTTCGCACACCGTCACCGTCGCTTCGGCGGCGTCGACTGACGGCGCGCCGGGACACCGATGGCGAGCCACCTCTATCGCGACACGGCGGTCGTCCTGCGCACCTACAAGCTCGGCGAGGCCGACCGCATCGTGGTGCTGCTGACCGAGGAGCACGGCAAGGTGCGCGCCGTCGCCAAGGGTGTCCGCAAGACGATGTCACGGTTCGGTGCCCGGCTCGAACCGATGAGCCATGTGCGGTTGCTGCTCGCTCAGGGTCGCGAACTCGACATCGTGAGTCAGGCCGATGTGGTGGCCACGACCGCACCGCTGCTGACCGATCTGGATCACGTCACCGCAGGAATGGCCGTCCTCGAGGCTGCCGACCAGATGACGCTCGACCGTGAGCCGGTGCCGCACCTCTATCAGATGGTCGTCGGCGCGCTCCGCACGATCGGCGAGCGCAGCGGCCCGCTCGTCGTGCCGGCGTTCTACTGGAAGGTGCTGGCGGCCGAGGGTGTGCGACCAGAACTCGACGTGTGTGTCCGCTGCGGTGAGGGCGGTCCGTTCGTCGCGCTCGATGTCGAACAGGGCGGCGTGCTGTGCCGCCAGTGTCGCAGCGGCGCAGCATTGAGTGACGAGGCCCTCGAGGTGATCCGCTCGATCCTCGGCGGTCGCCTGAACGACGCCCTCGGGCTCGAGGCGTCTCGGGTGACCCATGAGGTCGCCGGACATGCCACGCGCGCGCTCGAGCACCACATCGAGCGGCGACTGCGCACTGTGGCGATGTTCGAACGCCTGTGACCGTGGCCTAGCCTTCGCTGCCGTGCCCGCCACCGACCTCGACCAGATCGTCAATCTCGCCAAGCGGCGCGGTTTCGTCTACCCATCGGCCGAGATCTACGGCGGGTTCCGCAGCAGCTACGACTACGGGCCGCTCGGCTCGCTGATGCTGCGCAACATCCGCGACGCCTGGATCCGCACGATGGTTCAAGAGCGCGACGACATGGTGCTCATCGATGCGGCCATCCTTGCTCCACCCCAGGTGTTCGAGGCGAGTGGGCACCTGGCCAACTTCAGTGACCCGCTCGTCGACTGCACCAAGTGCAAGCAGCGATTCCGCGAAGACCACCTCACCGAGCCCGATGTGTGTCCCGGATGTGGTGCGAAGGGTGCGTTCACCGCAGCTCGCGCCTTCAATCTCATGTTCCGCACCCACGCCGGCCCGATCGAGGGTGCTGGCACCGAGGTCTACATGCGTCCCGAGACGGCGCAGGGCATGTTCGTCAACTTCCTCAATGTCCTGCAGACGAGTCGGAAGAAGCCGCCGTTCGGTATCGCCCAAGTGGGCAAGAGCTTCCGTAACGAGATCACCCCTGGCAACTTCATCTTCCGCACGCGCGAGTTCGAGCAGATGGAGTGCGAGTTCTTCGTGCCCCCTGCCGAGAGCACACAGTGGTACGAGTACTGGTGCGCGGCGCGACTGCAGTGGTACCTCGACCTCGGGATCCCGGCCGACATGTTGCGGATGCGACCCCATGACGCCGACGAACTCAGCCACTACTCGGCGGGAACGAGCGATATCGAGTTCGCCTACCCGTGGGGATGGGGCGAACTGGAGGGCATCGCCCAGCGCACCGACTACGACCTCGGCCAGCATGCGACGCACAGCGGCCAGCGGCTCGACTACTTCGATCAGGCAACGGGCGAGCGGTATGTGCCGTACGTGATCGAGCCAGCGGCCGGTGTGAACCGGGCGATGGCCGCGTTCCTGCTCGCGGCGTACGACGAGGATGTCGTCAACGACGAGCCGCGTACCGTGCTGCGGCTGCACCCACGGCTCGCGCCGTTCACCGTGGCTGTGCTGCCCCTCAGCAAGAAGGACACCCTCACCCCGCTGGCCCACGAGGTTCGCCGCACGCTGGCGAGCCGGTACATGGTCGACTACGACGAGACGCAGGCCATCGGCCGGCGCTACCGGCGTCAGGACGAGATCGGCACGCCGCTGTGTGTGACGGTCGATTTCGACTCGCTCGAGGATCGGGCAGTGACGGTGCGCGACCGCGACACGACCGAGCAGGTGCGTGTGCCGATCGCCGAACTTCTCACCGTGGTCGGCGAGCGTCTGGGCTTCTAGGTCACGCCTCGACACCGGCTGGTACGGTGCGCCGTGCACAGCGCCGTCGGCGCACCAGTGCCCGATCGATGTCAGAAGGGGAGCCCACGGTGAGCGCAGCAGCAGGTGGAACAGCAGGTGGAGCAGGAGCTGGAGCAGGGGACCGTCTCGGCGGGAAGGTGGCGGTCGTGGCGACACTTCCGCTGCAGCCGGGACAGCGGGATGCCGCGATGGCGGTGCTGCGCGGGGCGATCGAGCACACCCACGCCGAGCCCGGTACGCAGGTGTACCTGCTGCACACCGACCCGAAGAACGACGATGTGGTCGTGATGTACGAGGTGTACGACAGTCGCGACGCCCTCGGTGCGCACATGTCGGCCGACTGGTTCAAGGCCATGGGGCCCGAACTCATCTCGCTGATCGCCGGTGCGCCGACCCTGCAGATCCTCGATCTCGTCGACGGCAAGGGCCTCTGATCTGGCCACGTACCTCGACCGGATCCTCGCCCGGCACCGCGACCTCGCCGCGGTCGACGATCGACCCGTCGCCGACCTGACGGCCAAGGCGCGCGACATGGCGCCTGCACGCGGGTTCCGGGGCGCGCTCGTCGATGTCGGGCACCTCGCCGTGATCAGCGAGATCAAGCGACGCTCGCCATCGAAGGGCGACCTGCACGCCGATCTCGATCCCGCCGTCCTTGCACGTGAGTACACACGCGGTGGTGCCTCGTGCCTGTCGGTGCTCACCGACGCAGAGTTCTTCGGCGGCTCGCCGGCCGATCTCGCTGCGGCCCACGCAGCGACCACACTGCCGATCCTGCGTAAGGACTTCACGGTGGGCGTGCGCGATGTGCTCGACGCTCGCTTGATGGGCGCCGACTGTGTGCTGCTGATCGCTGCGGCACTGACGGCCGGCGAGCTCGCCGATCTGCACGGACATGCGCGCTCGATCGGCCTCGACGTGCTCGTCGAGATCCACGACGAGGACGAGCTCGGTGCGGCCCTCGCCGCCGGTGCCGACCTCATCGGGGTGAACCAGCGTGATCTGGTCACCTTCGAGGTCGACCACCACCGGGCCCTGCGCATGGCGACGGTGATGCCCCCGCATGTGGTGCGTGTCGCCGAGAGTGGTGTCCGTGGCCCCGAGGACGCCGGGCGGTTGTTCCGTGCCGGCTACCAGGCCGTGCTCGTCGGCGAGACGCTCGTCACCTCGGGTGATCCGGCGGCGGCCGTGGCAGCGCTCTGCGCCGCCTGAGAATCCCGGCCGCCGATGCGGCCGGCTGGTGATCCCCGGCGGTACGGTGCGATCGACCATGTTCGTGAAGATCTGTGGGATCACCACCGAGGACGACGCCCTGCTCGCTGTGGCAATGGGTGCCGATGCGGTCGGGTTCGTCTTCGCGCCGTCACCCCGACAGGTTGCGGCCCAGCAGGTGTACGACATCACCCGGCGGCTCCCGCCCGAGATCCTCACGATCGGGGTGTTCCGCGACGAGCACCCGTCGCGTGTGATCGAGGTGATCGACCGTGCCGGGCTGAAAGGTGCGCAGCTGCACGGACACGAGACCCCCGACGTCGTCGCTGCGGTGGCCGAGCGGGTGCGGGTGGTGATCAAGGCCGTGCCGGCGGGGTCGGACGATGCCCGTCGCGCCCACCAGTTCGGCACCGACCTGATCCTCGTCGACGCACCGTCGCCCGGGTCGGGCAAGGTGTTCGACTGGAGTTTGGCTGCCGACGTCGCCCCCGGACCGCGCATGATCCTCGCCGGGGGACTCGATCCCGACAATGTCGCCGATGCGATCCGCGCAGTGCAGCCCTGGGGTGTCGACGTGTCGTCAGGGGTCGAGCGCTCACCCGGCCGCAAGGATCCGCTGAAGGTGAAGGCGTTCATCGAGCGCGCACGCGCCGCCGCACCCGAGGAGCATGTCGGCCTCGACGACGTGCCGTATGACTGGAGCGATGAATGATGCTCGTTGACCATGTGAGGAGATCGTCATGTCGTTGATGTCGGAACCATCGGCCGCGGGTCGATTCGGTGAGTTCGGTGGCCGGTTCGTGCCCGAGACGCTCGTGCCCGCGTGCCAGGAACTGGAGGTCGCCTTCGCCGAGGCATGGGCCGACCCCATCTTCCGTGCCGAACTCGATCATGTGTTGCGCACCTATGCGGGTCGCCCCTCGATCCTCACCGAGTGTCACAACCTCGGCGAGCGACTGGGACTCCGCCTCGTGCTGAAGCGTGAAGACCTCAACCACACGGGGTCGCACAAGATCAACAATGTGCTCGGTCAGGCGCTGCTCGCGCGCCACATGGGGAAGCGTCGGCTCGTCGCCGAGACGGGTGCCGGTCAGCACGGGGTGGCCTCAGCCACCGCAGCCGCACTGTTCGGCATGGAGTGCAAGGTGTACATGGGTGCGGTCGATGTCGAGCGCCAGGCACTGAACGTGTTCCGGATGCGTCTGCTCGGTGCCGAGGTCGAGGCGGTGCACAGCGGCAGCCGCACGTTGAAGGATGCGGTGAACGAGGCGATGCGCGACTGGGTGGCCACGGTCGAGACGAGCCACTACTGCCTCGGATCGGTCATGGGCCCACACCCGTATCCGTACATGGTGCGGCAGTTCCACCGGGTGATGGGCGAAGAGGCCCGCGCCCAGTGCATCGAGATGCTCGGCGACGTCCCCGACGTCGCAGTGGCGTGCGTCGGTGGTGGCTCGAATGCGATCGGTCTGTTCAGTGGCTTCGTCGACGACCGCACTCGACTCGTCGGTGTCGAACCGGCGGGTGGCGCAGCGGTCGGTCGGGCCCAGCCGGGTGTCGTCCACGGGATGCGCAGCTACTTGATGCAGGACGAGTACGGGCAGGTGCAGGAGGCGCACTGCATCTCGGCCGGGCTCGACTATCCCGGTGTGGGTCCCGAGCATTCGTACCTCGCGTCGATCGGCCGCGCCGAGTACCCGAATGTCACCGACGCCGAGGTGATCGACGCGTTCCAGTTGCTGTCGCGTAGCGAGGGCATCATCCCGGCGCTCGAACCGGCCCACGCGCTCGCCTGGGTGGTGCGCGCGGCGCCGGACCTTCGTGGTCAGACGGTGCTCTTGAACCTCTCGGGCCGCGGCGACAAGGACGTCGGCCAGATGATGGACGTGCTGAAGCTGTGACCTCTCGTGGTGAAGCCGATCACGTCGGCGTGATGGAGCAGTGGTTCCGCGCCCGGCGCGCCGAGGGCCGTCGACTGCTCGTGCCGTACGTGACGGGTGGTCTGCACGGCTGGCAGGACGCCGTACGCGCCGTCGTGGCGGCGGGCGCGGATGCGGTCGAGATCGGGCTGCCGTTCAGTGATCCGGTGATGGATGGGCCGGTCATCCAGCAGGCGTCGCAGATGGCCCTCGACGAGGGCGCGACACCGGTGTCGATCCTCCACGATGTGCGTGGACTCGATGTCGAGGTGCCGCTCGCCGTGATGACCTACTACAACACCGTGCACCACGCCGGGCACGAGCGGTTCGCGGCGCAGCTCGCCGACGCCGGGATCTGCGCGGCGATCGTGCCCGACCTGCCGCTCGAGGAATCGGGTCCGTGGTGCACGGCGGCCGATGCGGCCGGGATCGAGACGGTGATGCTCGCCGCGCCGACCGCACCCGATGAACGGCTGCCGCGCATTGCGGCGCGGGCCCGCGGGTTCGTCTACTCGGTGGGTCTGCTCGGTGTCACCGGCGAGCGCGACCGACTCGCCGATACCGCAGTGGCCCTGGCCCGCCGGCTGAAGGCCATCACCGATGTGCCGGTGCTGGTGGGTGTGGGGGTGTCGAACGCCGACCAGGCGGTCGAAGTGTGTCGAGTGGCTGATGGGGTGGTGATGGGTGCGGCCGTCGTACGGCGCATCCTCGAGGGTGGCCCCGATGCGGCCGGCGACTTCGTCGCCGAGGTCCGCCATGCCCTCGACGCATCATGATGTCACTGTCTCGCGTATCTCGCGCATCTCGCTGACTCATCTCGCTGACTCATCTCGACGACCTACGCTGGCCGCATGCTCACTGCCGGTTCTCCCGCCCCGAAGTTCACCCTCGTCGCCGATGACGGTTCGAAGGTGTCGCTCTCGTCGTTCAAGGGTCGACGAGTGATGATCTTCTTCTATCCGAAGGCCGATACCCCCGGCTGCACGACACAGGCGTGCAATCTGCGCGACATCGCCGGCCAGATCGGCGATACGGCGATCGTGGGAATCAGCCCCGACACTCCCGCCAAGCAGAAGAAGTTCGCCGACAAGTTCGGCCTTGGCTATCCACTGCTCGCCGATACCGATCATGCCGTCGCCGAGGCGTACGACGTGTGGAAAGAGAAGTCGATGTACGGCAAGAAGTACATGGGCATCGAGCGCTCAGCGTTCCTCGTCGGGCCGACGGGTCGGATCGAGCACGCCTGGTACAAGATCAGCCCGGGCGACACCCCGACGCGACTCCTCGAGGCACTCGCCGAGTGAGCGCCCTGCCCGATCCCGTCGCGGTCCTCCCGCATCGACCGCCCTTCCTGTTCGTCGACGAGGTCGTGTCGCTCGAGCCGGGTGTGCGCGGTGTCGGTCGATGGCATCTGCGCGGCGACGAGTGGTTCTTCGGCGGGCACTTTCCCGGCCGACCCACGCTCCCGGGAGTGCTGATGTGTGAGGCCATCGCCCAGATGGGTGCGATCGCCGTCCTGACCGACGAACGGTTCGCCGGCCGTCTGCCACTGTTCGGCGGACTCGACGGGGCCCGCTTCCGCCGTCAGGTCGGCCCCGGCGACACCCTCGAGCTGCACGTCGAGTTGGGTCGCATGTCGGCGCGGGCGGGCAAGGGGACCGGCCGGGCGCTGCTCGGCGATGAGGTGGCCTGCGAATGTGACCTGATGTTCGTGCTCGTCGATCGATAGTCGCGAGTCGACCGCGTTCTTCGCAGGCGTCAGGCCGCCGCCGTGGTTCGTCGCCGGACCCGAGGCGGATCGCCACCCGACGTCGCCGCCGCACCGTGCGCAGGGCAGTCGATGACGGTGCCGTTGTCGAGCCGAAGGCGCAAGTGGTGCGCATCGCCGAGCACCTCGACGCCGGGTGCGTGTTTGCGATGGTGGTGATGGCTGCACCACAGCACGAGGTTGTCGAGGTCGGTGCAACCGCCGCTCTGCCACGGTACGAGATGGTCGACCTCGCACCACGATGCGGGAATATGGCATCCGGGCCACCGGCACCGGCCATCGCGTGCGACGAGCGCCGAGTACTGGGCACGACTGGCGAGGCGTCGATCGCGGCCGACGCCGACCACCTGCGGCCCGCGGTGCACGATGGTGCGGATCGTTGCGTCGTCGACGAGCCGACGTACCGTCGATGCCGCAACGCAGTCGCCGAACTCGGTGACACCGGCGCGGTCGTCGCGTCCCTCGAGGCTGTCGAGGTCGATGGTGACGAGCAGCGTGGGGGCCTCTCTGCCCGGGAGTTCGCCCCGGCACGTCGCTGCCGCCATCTGAACGAGCGCATCGGCGAGACGCTGCTCGGAGCTGCGATCGTCGCCGGTGCCGGGGGCGTCACCGGGTTGGAGGCGGGCGATGGAACACAGGGCCTTGCGCACCGACCCGGCCGCCAGCGTCGGCAGCACCGCCGTCATCGTGATCAGCCCGTCGGTCGGGGCGGAGAACCGCACCGACCGACGCCGATGACGACGTGCCTCGAGTTCATCCTCGCTGACCGTCTGGTGGTGGGCCACCCACATCTCGGCAGCCGACTTCGCGTCGCGCGGCCCGGCACCGGTGCACAGCTCGACGAGCGCATCGACATCGTCGCTGCCGGCACCCGGAGGTGGTGCGAGGATCGCATCGTGCAGCGCGACGGCGGTGGCGGTGCTGACCGCGCCGGCCGCCACCTTGTCAGCCAGGAGGGAATTCGAGCCGAGTGTGTCGGCGAGCCGGACCATCTCGATCGCCCTCCCGAACGAGCTCCGGGTCTGATCGGCGAGCCATCCAGCCATGTTGCGCGCTCCCGACGAGGCCCACACCGTTGCCCGATCGGCCTCGGCGACGAGCCGCGCCTGACCGGCAGTGAGCCGGTCGAGCAGACCCGCCATGCGCAGCGTGCCCGTCGAGAGGTCGTCGCGCGACAGGCCCGTCACATCGACCACCGCCAACTGCTCCGCCACGTGTTCGAGTGCGTCGAGTACCTCGGCGAGTTCGGGAGCGGCGTGACCGGCCATGTCCGAGACCGTACGCCGGGGGTGTGACACCGATGTCGGTGCAGTCAGGCTCCCGGGCCGAGCACGATCGTGCCGTTGTGGCCACCGAAGCCGAGGCTGTTCGACAGGGTCGGGCCCGGGGTCCACGGTCGGGGTGCGCCGATGACGAGGTCGATGTCCATGGTGTCGTCGAGCGCCGTCGTACCGGCGGTGGGGGGAATGATTCCGTGTTCCATCGACAGCAGCACCGCCGCCGCCTCGAGTGCGCCGGCGGCACCGAGCGCGTGGCCGGTGACGCCCTTGGTCGAGGTGACCGGCACGGCACCGGCGCCGAACACGACCGACACGGCGGCCGCCTCGGCCGCGTCGTTGAGCGGTGTGCTCGTGCCGTGGGCGTTGATGTGGCCGATGGCTGATGCATCGAGACCGGCGTCGTGCAGTGCGGCGCGCATACATGCGATCGCGCCGGTCCCACCGGGGGCGGGTGCCGTGATGTGATGGGCGTCGGCGTTGCTCGCGGCGCCGAGCACCTCGCCGACGATCGCGGCGCCGCGTGCAACGGCCGCGTCCCACTCCTCGAGCATGAACACCGCCGCACCCTCACCGAGCACGAAGCCGTCGCGCTCGGGTGAGAACGGGCGGCTCGCGCCCACCGTGCTCAGTGCGGTCATGTTGCCGAACGACGCAACACCGATGTCGCACCCCGCGCTCTCGGCGCCGCCGGTGATGCACGCATCGACCATGCCCCAGGCGATCAGTCGTGCGGCATACCCGATGGCGTGCGTGGATGCTGCACACGCCGTGCAGATGGTCTCGTTCGGTCCGCGCAGTCCGTAGCGCATCGAGATCGCAGCCCCAGATGCGTTGGGCATCATCATCGGCACGAGGAACGGCGAGACTCGTCGTTCACCCTTCTCGACAAGGACGCGGATCTGCTCCTCGGTCGAGCGTAGCCCACCGACACCTGTGGCGAAGATCGTGCCGAAGCGCGTGTCGTCGACATCAGGTCGTCCCGCATGCGCGAAGCACTCGGCCGCAGCGGCGAGTGCGAACTGTTCGACACGGTCAGCGCGGCGCGCCTCCTTCGGATTGTCGAAGTAGGGCGTCGGATCCCAGTCGGCGATCTCGATCGATCGGCCACCGGTGAGTCCGGGGCCGAGCAGGCCGCGCCAGAACGCGTCCTTTCCGACCCCGCACGGGGCGACGACGCCGTAGCCGGTGATGGCCACCCGCCGGCCGCGCACGGCCAGCGGCGGGCTCGCCGGCATCAGAGCTTGCCGACGACCAGGTCGAAGGCCTGGCCGACCGTCCTCACATCGTCGAGGTCGCTCTCGGGGACTTCGATGTCGAACTCCTCCTCGAGGGCCATGACGAGTTCGACGAGGTCGAGGCTGTCGGCATCGAGATCGTCGCCGAAGGTGGCCTCGGGGACGACCTTGTCCTCGGGGACCGAGAGCACCTCGACGGCGCACTTGCGGAAGCGGGCGAACAGTTCCTGATCCACTGATGTCTCCTTGCTGGTGATGGGGGAATGCTAGTGACCCATGCCGAGACCGCCGTCGACCGGGATGACGGCCCCGGTGATGTAAGCGGCATCGGGGGAGGCGAGGAAGGCGACAACGCCGGCGATCTCCTCGGGGCTGGCCACCCGTCCGAGCGGCACGGCTGCCGTGAGTTCGTCGAGGCGCTTCTCGCCGAGCGCTGCCGTCATGTCGGTGGCGACGGGGCCGGGAGCGACGACGTTGCACGTGATGCCGCGCGAACCGAGTTCGCGTGCGACCGACCGGGCGAAGCCGACGAGCCCGGCCTTCGAGGCGGCGTAGTTCGCCTGTCCGGCAGAGCCGAGCAGGCCGACGACCGACGACATCAGCACGATCCTGCCCTTGCGGGCGCGCAGCATGCCCTGTGCGGCGCGCTTGGTGACGCGGTAGGCGGCGGTGAGATTGGCATCGACGACAGAGGTGAAGTCGTCCTCGCTCATCCGCAGGAGGAGGCCGTCGTTGGTGACACCGGCGTTCGAGACGAGCACTTCGACGGGCCCGAGCTGTGCCTCGACAGCGCTGAACGCCGCATCGACCGACTCGGCCGACCGCACATCGCACTGCACGGCGAGGAACCCCGCGGGCGGCGGAGAGGTGTGATACGTGACGGCGACCTGGTCACCGAGTGCGGCGAACCGCTGTGCGCACGCCAGGCCGATGCCGCGTGAACCACCGGTGACGAGGACGACGCGGCTCATCGGCCGACCACCGGCTCGCCCGTGCCGCCCCAGCGGAGGAGGGCGCTCGCCGCAGTCATGCCTGCTCCGAACCCGACGAGCAGCACGAGATCACCCTGACGCACACGGCCGTTGTCGAGCGCGTCGGCGAGGGCGAGAGGGATCGATGCCGACGAGGTGTTGCCAGTGCGGTGCAGCACCGTCGCGGCTCGCTCGACCGGCACGCCGAGACGTTCGCATGCCGCCTGGATGATGCGGATGTTGGCCTGATGGGGCACGACGAGCGCGACGTCGTCGGCGGTGACACCTGCGTGCGCCATCGACTTGGTCGCCGAGTCGACCATGATCCGCACGGCACGTCGGAAGACCTCCTTGCCGTCCATGTGGATGAAGCCGCCGATGTCGCAGTAGAGCAGCCGTTCGGCCGAGCCGTCGGCGTCGAGATCCCATCCGAGAAGCTGTCCCGGGCCATCGACCGCTTCCAATACGACTGCGCCGCTGCCGTCGGCGAACAGCACGGCGGTATTGCGGTCGTCCCAGTCGGTGATCCGGGCGAGGGTGTCGGTGCCGATGACGAGGACCCGCTCGGCACCCATCGCGATCATCCCGTGTCCCTGCACGAGGGCGTACACGAATCCACTGCATGCGGCATTCACGTCGAACGCGCCGCAGCGGAGGCCCAGCTCGTGCTGCACCGTCGCCGAGCTGGCGGGCACGGTGCGATCGGGTGTGGTGGTGGCGAGGACGAGCGCATCGATGCGCTCGGGAGCGATGCCTGCCATCTCGAGGGCGGCGCGGCCACTCTCGACCGACAGCCCGACGGTCGACCCACCGACGTGTCGCTCGTGGATCCCGGAGCGCTCGACGATCCAGTCGTGCGATGTGTCGAGGGTCTGCTCGAGATCGTGGTTGGTCAGCACCTTCGGAGGCAGGGCGGTGCCCCATCCAGTGATCACGGCGCCGCGGACGCCGGCAGGAATCTTGGGCATGCGGTTCGGTCTCCTCGGGCGGTCGTCAGTTCGTGCGGAGCCAGGCGATGGGTTGGCGGAGCGTCACTCGTTCGCCGTCGACGGCGATGTAGCTCTGCACGATGCCGGCGAACGGTGAGCGCACCTCGGTGTCGCCGATGTGGCCGAGAACCGCGCCGACGTCGATGCGTGTGCCGTCAGCGATGCCGCCGATGGGCGTGAAGACGCCGGCGGCGGGACTGACGACGAGGCGTTCGACGGCAAAGAGGTGTTCACCCTCGTGCTGGGTCGTCGACGGAGCCGACCCGACGTTGACCCATTCGATGAGCTTGTCGAGATCGTCGGGTGTGGCGACCGAGATGGTGCGCGCACCGTCGACGGTGCGCTTCGCCATGCCGGTGAGGACGCCACCGGGTCCGAGTTCGGCGAACCCGGTGACACCCAGTTCGCCGAGGCTGAGCAGGCAGTGCTTCCAGCGGACGGGGCTGACGAGTTGGGCCGACAGCAACGACGACCACTCTTCCCCGCTCGCATGAGCCAGGGCGTCGACATTCGACACCACGGGCACCTCGGTGTCGCGTGGTGCTGCATCGGCGATCGCCTTGCGGAGCCGATCCCGAGCGGGCGACATGAACTGGGTGTGGAAGGCGCCCGACACCTGCAGGGGCATCACCTTCTTGGCCCCGAGCTCTTTGGCCTCGGTGCCCGCCGCGGCGACCCCTTCGGCCGAGCCGGCGATGACGACCTGCCCAGGGGCATTGAAGTTGGCGACCCACACGTCGCGGTCGGCGCGTCGGCAGGCGATCTCGACATCGTCATCGTCGAGCCCGAGGACTGCGGCCATCGTGCCCGGGTTGTCGAGGCCGGCCTGGTGCATCGCATCGGCCCGTTCGACGACGAGTCTGACCCCGTCCTCGAGGCTGAGCGCACCCGTGGCGGCGAGCGCCGAGTACTCACCGAGGCTGTGCCCGGCACAGAAACTCGGCTCGATACCGAGTCGCTCGACGGCGTCGAGCACCATCAGGCTCGAGACGAACGTGGTGAGCTGGGCGTTGCGCGTGTCCTTGAGCTCCTCGGCGTCGGCGTCGAGCAGGAGGGCGCCGATGTCGCGGCCCGCCACCTCGGAGGCCTCGCCCACGATTTCCCAACTCTCGTGGTCGACCCACGGCCGTCCCATGCCGGGACGCTGGGATCCCTGACCGGGGAAGGTGAAGGCGAGCATGGCGTTGCGAGCGTAATCGGTTACCCGTGGGTACCCACACGAGGCCGGTACGCTCAGCGGGTCACTCGCCCGAGTGGCGGAACGGCAGACGCGACGGACTCAAAATCCGTTGTCCGAAAGGGCGTGTGGGTTCGAGTCCCACCTCGGGCACGGCGCAAACGGGGGCGTAGGCCACCCCCGGGCCAGCTGCGGCCACGGGCATCATTCGAGAGGTCTACTGCCCCGGTGGAACCAGCACGAACTTGCCGACGTGGCGCTTCTCGAGGAATTCGCGCTGCGCATCGGCGATCCGTTCGAGTGGGAACGTCGCCGCGACGAGTGGTCGGATCTCGTCGCGCTCGATGTAGCCGATCAGGTTCGGGAACACCGGCTCGTCCCACGCGGTGCAGCCGATGAGCGTGATGTCCTTCAGGTACATCGAGCGGGTGTCGAGCGCGACGATCGGTCCGCCGATCGCACCTGAGGTGACGTAGCGGCCGCCACGGCGAAGCACCTCCAGCATCGAGCCGAAGTGCGGTCCGGCCACATTGTCGACCACGAGGTCGACTGATTCGGGCCCAAGTGCCGCCGCAGGGTCATCGCTGCGGTCGATGACTCGATCGGCGCCGATCGCACGCACCTGCGCGGCCTTCGACGCGCCAGCGATCGCAGTGACGATTGCACCGCGCCGCTTCGCCAGTTGCACTGCGGCTGAGCCGACCCCGCCGGATGCACCGGCAACGAGCACGTGGTCACCGGCGGCACAGCGAGCGCGGTGCAGCAGGTTCTCGGCGGTCGCGTAGGCGCACGGGATGCTGGCGAGTTCGACATCGGACCAGTCGCAGCGCGCCTCGAACACCTCGCTGGCCGGCACCTTCACGTACTCGGCGAACGCGCCGTCGAAGTCGGAGCCCATCCACACGTTCTCCATCGAGCCAAACCCGAGCGGCCTCATACATGCGCGCACGAGCACCCGCCGACCGAGCATCGCAGTGTCGACGTCTCCAGCCACCTCGACGACCCGCCCGCAGCAGTCGGTGCCCTGGATGAGCGGGAACGGGGTGGCGGCATTCCACCCGCCGTCGGCCTTGTGCGAGGGCCGCAGCTCCTCGGCCGTCGCGGCTGCGTTCGTCGCGACGGTGACTGACGCCGAGTACCAGCCGAGACGTGTGTTGATCTCGGTGTTGTTCACGCCGGCGGCGAGCACCTTCAGCAGGACCTCGCCGGGGCCCACCACGGGTATCGGCACATTGCGCCACTCGAGACGGTCGAACCCACCGTTGCCGGTGGTGACCACGGCCTTCATGGTCGAGGGGAGTGACACGACGGTGCGGTTAGTCGACCAGTGCGTCGGCGCGCAGGCCGGCGCGCTCGAGGTGGATCGGCAGGACGCGGCCGTACAGCTGCCGGGTGCGCTCGGGGCTGCCTACCATGCCGGGCTCCTCCACATAGCTGAAGATGGCCACGTAGCGGAGCCGAGGCCCACCGAGCGGGGTCACACGGTGCAGCGAGTACCGCCCCTTGAAGATCTGCAGATCGCCGGGCTCGAGACGCAATGTGCGGATGAGCGACGGATCACCGTCGAGTACCTGTTCGACACCCGCGTAGTTCTCGTCGATCGGTGTGCGCAGGTATGGGCTGTACTCGAAGTCGCCACCCTGCTCGGCGTTCTGGATCGCCAGGGTGACCGTGTAGTTGTTGGTGTCGAAGTGCCACGGGAACCCGTTGCCCTCCTCGGCGAGATTCACGATCACATCCGCCAGCGGGTCGGCGTAGCGGAAGAACCGCTCCTCGCCGAGAGCCTCCTGGACGAAGGGCGCGAACGCCGGCCATTCGTAGATGGCCCGCAGGATGCTGTCGTCACCGAAGTTGTCGGCCGGCACGAACGCGTTCGACCGGTCGAAGAAGCGACGTCGCGGATGTGACTCGGGGAGGTCGTCGCAGTCGGTGGTGAAGTAGGGGTTGGTGCGATTGAAGTTGCGGTGGCCGTGGTGGGCGGTGCGATCGCACTCGGCCACGAGTTCGGGAAGTCGTTCGGGACGCACGAAGCCTTTCAGCACGGCACACCCCACGGCATCGACGGCGGCGCGCGCAGTGGCGACGACGGCGTCACGTGCGACCCCGGGTCGGTCGATGGGGTAGCGATCGAGGTCGATGTAGTCGGCGGCGACAGGTTGCACGAAATCCCCCTCCGGTCCGGCCGAATGGTACGCCCCACGCTCGTGTCGAGTCGACGATCGAAACCGTGTGGATCGAGGGCCGTTGGGCCCTGTCGCGTTCGTCGCCGGGGCGGCACTCTGGGAGACGAGTACGGAGGTGTGACATGCGCTCATCGCTCGCCGTGGCCGCATCGATGGCCCTCATTCTCGGGGCCTGTGGTGGAGGGGAGAGCGCGGACACGACCACCCGGCCCGACGCCAGTACGACCGTTCCGTCGTCGACGAGCGTCCCCGACACAACACCCGACACAACACCCGACACCACCCCGGAGGCGCTCGGACTGGAGGTCGGCAAGGCGGGCGTGACGGCCTTCGAACGGTACGACCGGTTGCGCGTCACGGCTGCGGCCGAACTGCGCAACACCTCGACCGCCTTCGTCGAGGTCTCCTCGTGGCGTGCCGAGCTCCTCGATGCGGGTGGCGCCGTGGTCTCCGACGCCTCGGGTTTCTTCACCGGCACCGTGGCTCCAGGGCAGACCGTGTGGCTCGTCCCGACGTTCATCCTCGAGGACGGGACGGCCGAGCCGACCTCGATGCGGGTCGAGGTCCTCGAGGCACGAGTCGTGGAGGTCGAGAACCTCGCCAATGGCCCGATGCCCGTCGGTGCTGCTCCGGTCGAACAGGTGTCGGGCGTGACATATCTCGACATCAATGACGAGATGCATGTCGAGGCCGTCTTCCGCAACAACGGCGAGGCCCGGCTGACGAATCTCTACGTGGGCTGTGGCCTCTACGTCGACGACGAGCCGATCGCCGGCGCGTACGGGTTCATCAGTGAGATCCTGCCCGGCGGAGCCGCGGCGATCGACACTACGTCGGCACTCGGCAACGTCGATCCGCTGCCGACCGATGTCCGCTGCGCGGCGAACACGGTGAACACGTCGACGTACGAGCCCGGCGCGATGGGAAGTGGGCTCGAGGTGACGGTGGGCATGACGTTCAATCCCGCCGGTGGACAGGGCACCTTCTACGACACGATCGTCGGCGTCACGCTCTACAACCCGAGCGACAAGGCCGCCTTTGGCGTGCGCATCGATGTCGACCTGCTCGATGCCGAGGGCAACATCGTGCACCTCGCCACACCGAGCGATACGTACGTGTTGCCGGGTGAGACGCTCCACACCGGCATCCGCTCGATCATGGGTCGCGACAGTGGGCCTCCGGTGTCGGCGGTGGCGCGCACGCGGGTCGAGGAATGGGGCGATCCCACTTCGGCGAGTCTCGGGTCGCAAGATGGTCTCGATCTGACGGCATATCCATTCGAGTTCGGGGGACTCACGGCTCAGATGTCCACCGGTCTGCTGGTGTTCACGGGAACGGCGACCAACCGCTCGGAGTCCGATCTCGAGGACGCAGTGATCAGCTGCGCCGTCCTGCGGTCGGGTGTGCCCACCGGTGGAGCTTCGTGGACGCTCGGTTCGACGCCCGCCGGCGTGGCGACTCCCTTCGAGATCATCTCGGGCTTCAGCACCGTGCCGCCGGGCGACACCGTTCGCTGCAACGTCCACCTCTCCGCGATCACGAAGGTGATGCCGTGATTGCGGGCATGCTGCCGTAGCCTCACGGCTCGTGCCCACCGCCCCCACCGCTGCGTTCTCGATCACCCTCGACTGTCGCCTCGACAATGTCCCTGGCACGCTGGGGCGTCTCTGCAGTGCGATCGGTGAAGCGGGTGGCAACATCGGGGCTCTCGACGGGTTCGATGTCCGTGGGCCTGAACTCCGTCGCTGTCTCGTCGTGCACTGCCGCGACGAGGCCCATCAGCAGAAGGTCGTTGATGCGGTGCACGCGCTCAAGGGCGTCACCCTGGTGGACTGGTGGGATCGCACCTTCCGCATGCACGAGGCCGGCAAGGTGCACGTGCTGTCGACCGCCCCGGTGAACGACCGCGACGATCTGTCGATGGCCTATACCCCCGGTGTCGCCCGAGTGTGCTCGGCGATCGCCGAACAGCCCTCGCTGTCGCACCGCTACACGATCCGCAAGAACACCGTGGCCATCGTCAGCAACGGCACGGCGGTCCTCGGTCTCGGTGATATCGGCCCCGAGGCAGCGATGCCGGTGATGGAGGGTAAGGCGCTGTTGTTCAAGGAGTTCGGACAGGTCGACGGCTTCCCGATCTGCGTGAACGCGCGAACCGCCGACGAGGTGGTCGATCTCGTGCAGCGCATCGCGCCGACGTTCGGCGGCATCAATCTCGAGGACATCAAGGCCCCCGAGTGCTTCGAGATCGAGGAGCGCCTCAAGGCATCGCTCGACATCCCCGTGTTCCACGACGACCAGCACGGCACGGCAGTCGTCACGCTGGCGGCACTGTGGAACTCGTTGAAGTTGATCGGCAAGCGGATGGAGGACCTCTCGGTGGTGATCGCCGGAATGGGCGCTGCCGGCGTGGCGATCGGCAAGATCCTCCTCAATGCGGGTGTCGGGGAGATCGTCGGGTGTGATCGCACGGGTGCCGTGTACTCCGGCCGTGGCGACCTGAATGCGGCGAAGGAGTGGTTCGCGGCTCACACGAACCAGTCGCGCAAGATGGGCACGATCAACGATGTGCTGGTCGGTGCCGACGTGTTCATCGGTGTCAGCGGCCCCGATCTCATCACGGCAGCCGATGTGCGCAACATGGCGGCACAGCCGATCGTCTTCGCGATGGCCAATCCGAATCCGGAGATCCGCCCCGAGCACACCGACGGTCTCGCTGCGGTGATGGCCACCGGTCGGAGTGACTACCCGAACCAGATCAACAACGTGCTCGCCTTCCCCGGCATCTTCCGTGGCGCGCTCGATGTGAGTGCCACGGACATCACCGAGAACATGAAGCTCGCTGCCGCAGTGGCCATCGCCGAGTCGGTCACCGACGAGGAACTGCGTCCCGACTTCGTCGTGCCATCGGTGTTCGACCGCAGTGTCGTGTCGCGTGTGGCGCCTGCGGTGTCGGCCGCGGCGATCGCCGACGGCGTCGTCCGCCAGGGGTGACCTCACCGACCCGGTGACGTGCGGTCGGGTGACGCCGCTACGCGCCGTCGACGTTCGCCGGCTGCAGCACGAACGCGACGATCGTCGCGTCGCCCTCGAGCCGCGTCGGTTCGTCCGAGACGAGCACGTCCCCCGGCCCGAGTGCGGTGTTCCCGACGGCGACCGTTCCGTCGGTGACGTAGGTCAGCGAGGGTGATCCCGTCGGAACGTCGACGGGGGTGTGCAGTACGTGCACCTCGGCCTGCCACAGATCGCGTCGCCAAAACAGGTTGAGGTCGGTGGTCGGCCCATCGACGAGTGACGCATCGATCGCCACCTCCCCGGCGAAGCGGTGATGGTCGAGCGGTCGATGAAGTGTTGCCGTCGAGCCGGACGGACCGTGCAGCGTCATCCCTGCACCACTGAGCAGCACCAGGATGCGATCGAATCCGGGGAACGCCGAGAATGGTCCGTCCTGACTCACGTCGGCCACCGACAGGCGCCAATCGAAGCCGTCGCTGCCCGGGTGCGTGAGGTACTCGCGTGTGGTGCCGCCGCCGTTACGCCACGGCATCACCGTCGCGTCGATGGCCCTGACGATGTGCACGGGCCGAGTTGTACCCGACGCCCTCGAGTGGGGCAAGGCGCTGCGGGGGACGAGCGGTCGCGGCGTCAACGCGACTCGCGGATCGCCGCAACGATGCTGCGACCCGGTTCGGCCTCGAACAGGTCGCTGACCGATCGGTCGAGTCGTCGGCACCAGTTCGTCGCGACGAGCGTGCCCGGCAGGTTCGGTCGCTCGATCGCGCCGGCGAGATCGTCGGTCGTCACGAGGAACAGCGACGAGCCACCTGCAGCGACGCGCCGGTGCACCTCGACGGCCGGGTCCGCCCCCTGGCCGAGGCCGTCGAGTGTTGCACGCATCTCGTCGGTGCCGTCGGCTGCAGTGCGCACTCCCGCAACCGTCGGCAGGTCGTGGGTGGTCACCGTGGCGAGGCTGTCGGCCGGCCAGCGGTCGGGGTGCGGATCGAACCACCACACCCGGGTGCCCCACATGCCGTGGCGGCGCATCGCCTCGTGCACCTCCACCTCGACGGTGCCGAGGTCCTCGCCGACCACGAAGCACCCGGCAGCGGTCGCCTCGATCCGCAGCACGGCGAGCAGCTCCTGCCACGGCATGCGCACATAGGTACCGTGCGCGGCCGACGCGCCGGAGGGGATCCAGAACTGCCGGAACAGCCCCATCACGTGATCGATCCGCAGCCCGGCCATCCCGCGACACGCCGCCCGCACGAGTCCCCGGAACGCAGCGAAGCGATCGCTCCGCAGGCGCCATGGGTCGAAGGGCGGCAGACCCCAGTTCTGTCCGTCGGGGGAGAAGGTGTCGGGCGGTGCGCCGATGCTCGCCGACGACACCATGAGGTCCTGATTGATCCATGCGTCGGCCCCATCGGGGGAGCAACCGACGGCGAGGTCGGCGATCAGGCCGACACCGGCGGTTGCCGCCGTGTGCTGCACGGCGTCATCGGTGAGCCACTGGAGCCAGGCGTGGAACTCGCACTCGACGGCGAACGACGGGTCGTCATCGACGACGGCTCGCACCTCGGGTCGCCGAGGATGGCGCAGGCCGACCGGCCATCGCCGCCAGTTCGCGCCGTGTCGCTCGGCGAGCGCGCACCAGATCGCGTAGTCCCACAGGTCGTCACCCTGCAGGCGAGCCCATTCGCGCCACTGCGTCGACGAGTGGTCATCTTCGAAGCGGGCGCGCAGGCGCCGTCGAGTGGTCTGCCACTCGTGATCGCGATCGATCATCGGCGTCCGAGTGAAGGCTGTCGCAGCGTCGGGCTCGCTGGCGATGGGTGCGAGCAGCGGATTGAGCCACCGACGACTGCTGGGGTAGTAGGGACTCGTCTGCTGGGGGAGTGTGGGTGCCGGTGCGTGCAGCGGGCTCAGCAGGAGGGCGGCTGCACCACGGGCGGCGGCCTCTCGTCCGAGACGTGCCACGTCGTCGAGATCACCGATGCCGCGCCCCGAGCCACGCAACGCGTAGATCTGTGCGGCAACACCCCACCCGCGCGGACCCTGCGGTGTTGTCGCCGGCGCGACAACCAGCGTCGTCGTCGGGCCGCCGTCGAGGGGGTGCAGGTCGTGCACGCCGGCCGGCAGGTCGGCCGGCAGTGCATCGTGGTCGCTGAGGTCGTCGCCGGTCTCGAGCACGATGCGGCACCGCGACTGCAGCGCGGGTGTGCTGCCGAGGTCGACGCACCACGACGGCGGCGCCGTCGAGGGATCGGCGAGCGCGTCGCGCAGGGCCGATCGGGTGGCCTCCGGGGTCGCGTGCCAGCGCCCGTCGACGTCGAAGTAGCCGTCGGCCACACCCCACTCGTCGTACATCACCGCCCAGCCTGCCACCGCCGTGTGGCGGCACCGGGTGTCAGCGGGTGACGGTGAACGCGGTCGCCGATGTGCCCGTGCCGGCGGCCGTGGTGACCGCAATCGTCCCGGTACGTGCCCGTGACGGCACCGTGGCTCGGATCTCGGTCGTCGACACGGCCGTGAACGTTGCGGTGGTGCCACCGAACGTCACCCTCGTGACTCCACCGAAGTTCACGCCTGTGAGCGTGACGACCGTTCCCGCCGGACCTGATGGAGGGGTGAACGAGGTGATCGACGGTGTCGGGGTGATGGTGGTGCCGCCCGAGTTCGAGGCGAACGGCAGCGAGCGCATCCGGTTGCCGGTGAGTTTGGCGAATGCATTGGCCACGGCCGGCGCGATCGGGGGGAGCCCGGGTTCGCCGATGCCACCCATCGGGGCGCCCGACTCGATGATGTCGGTGACAATCTCCGGTGCCTCGGACATCTTCAACATCCGGTAGCTGTCGAAGTTGCGATGGACCGGGGTGCCCGAACGGAACGTCACCGAGTTGAACCACGCGGCGCCGAGTCCTTCGACGACGGAGCCCTCCATCTGGGCACGCACGGTGTCGGGGTTGATGGACGAGCCCGGATCGACCACGACCGTCACCTTGTGCACCTTCAGGCTCGTCGCCGACGTGCCCGACACCTCGGCCACCTGGCCGACGAACGTGTCGCCGAAGCCCATCGTCATGGCCATGCCGCGGGCGCGACCGCTCGGGGCCGGTGAGCCCCACCCGCTCAACGCCTCGAGGCGGTCGAGGACGGCGCGTGCCCGGCGATGTTGGTCGGAATCCGATGACAGCAACTCACGGCGCAACGTGAACGGATCCTTGCCGGTCGCTGCGGCGATCTCGTCGAGGAACGACTCGAGGAAGAACGTGTTCTGCGAGTGGCCGACCGACCGCCAGAATCCGAGGGGCACCTCGATCGAGTCCTGCACGAACTCGACCCGCCAGTTCGACGGGAGCGTGTAGAGGATGTCGCGAAGCGCGAGTCCCTCGAGGGCCGAGTTCTTCCCGTGCCCGCAGACCACGCGGGTCGACAGAGCCGTGAGCGCGCCGTTTGCATCGACCGATGCGTCGAATGTGGCGAGCGAGGCCGGACGGTGGAGGTCGTGGGTGAAGTCCTCCTCGCGGCTCCAGACGAGCTTCACGGGCGTGCCCGGCATCTCCTTGGCCACCTGGACGGCCTGACGGACGTATTCGTTGTCGGCACGCCGACCGAATCCACCACCGAGGTAGGTGGTCTCGACCTCGATCTTGTCGGGCGTGAACCCGGTGACCGCTGCCGCGATCGTGCGCGCCCCGGTGGGGTTCTGCGTCGGCGCCCACACCTTGCAGCGTCCGTCGGCGGTGACGAGGGCCGTGGCGTTCTGCACCTCCATCGTGGCGTGGGCGAGATACGGCGCCGAGTAGGTGCGGGTGATGCGGCGGTTCGAGGGCGTTGCCGCCAGCGTCCCCGGCGCGTCGCCGTTGTTCACCACGATCTCACCGGTCGGCCCGGCGAGCAGCTGGCGTCGTCGGGTCTCCATCGCAGCCGAGTCGATCGCTGCGGTGAAGGCAGCGTCGTTCCAGCGAACGGTGATCTTCTTCACCGCCGTCATCGCGTCCCAGGTGGAGCGCGGGTGGACCGCAGCGATACCGACCTTCGCGCCTGCGGCATTCGTCAGTTCGACGACCCGCACGCCCGCCGGCGGGGTGCCGACCGAGCGGACCGTCTGGCCGACCTTCGGCGCAAGCACGACCTAGGCGAAGACCATCTCCTGCTCCTGCCCCTGCTCGCCCTCCACGCGCACGTCGATGCCGAACCGGGCCGAGCCGTTCACCTTGGCGGGCAGGTCCTTGCGGCGCGCCGAGGTGCCGATGATGCGGTACGGCGGCGCGACCCATGCGATGTCGTTCGGTGTCATGGTGAGTGCGCGCTCGACGAGGTCGGCGTAGGGCCACGAATCCCCACTGGCGTCGTGGACGACCTCGCCGTTCTCGGCACGCAGGTCGGCCACTGGGATGGAGTGCAGCGACGATGCGGCCCAGATCAACTTCTGGCGCGTCGTCGCACCGAGCTGACGGAGGTAGTCGTGGTATCGGCGGACCGAGTTGCTGCCGCCAACGCCCTGTGAGGAGCCAGGAACGAGCGGAGCGGCTGCCGAAGGTCGGTTGAGTCCAGCATCGGCATAGGCGAGACGCACGACGACCGACGACCAGTCGACCATCAACTCCTCGGCGAGGATCATCGGCAGCGATGTCGTGATGCCCTGTCCCATCTCGGCGCCGGGACACACGAGTGTGACCGTGCCGTCGGTGCCGATGGTGACGTACACCCCGAGGCTGCCACCGGCGGTGGCGGCGACGTCGGCCTCCTCGGCCCAGCTGACACCGGGTGCGAGTTCGATGCCGACCACGAGAGCGCCGGCGACACCGACGGCGGAGCGGGTGATGAAGTTGCGTCGATCGAGGGTGGGGTTCGGGAGGTTCACGACAGACCTGCCGCACGCTTGATGGCCGCCTTCATCCTCGGGTAGGTGCCGCAGGCGCAGATGTTGGCGATCGCCTGGTCGATCTCGGCATCACTCGGGTTCGGGGTGCGCTGGAGCAACGTGACGGCGGCGAGGATCGCCCCCGACTGGCAGTAGCCGCACTGGGGCACCTGCTCCTCGATCCATGCCTGCTGCACCGGGTGGGTGTCGTCGGGTGACAATCCCTCGATCGTGGTGATCGCCTTCGATGCCGTCGACCCGACCGTGACGTTGCACGACTTGACGAGTTGGCCGTTCACGAGCACGTGGCAGGCACCGCACTTGATGATGCCGCAGCCGTACTTCGTGCCGGTGAGCTCGCACACATCGCGCAGGGCCCACAGCAGTGGCATCGTGCTCTCGGTCGTGATCTGGCGGGGCTCGCCGTTCACGTTCAGGTTGTAGGTGGCTTCAGCCATGGGGTCCCCCGGTGGAGTGGATGTCGTCGGGACGGTTCTTCGGCCGGTCGCCGGCCGACATGAGTCCAGACTTCGTCAAGGCCGCCGGAAACTACGTGTGGTTACGGTCGGTACGGCGCCAACGGGCGACGAAATGTCGTGGTCTCGTAGGATTGCCCGGATGTCCGTTATGACTCGTTACCTCACGTGGCGCCTGGCGAGGAGCACCGACGCGCTCCGTCGGGTTCGACGCGATCTCGCCGAGGTCGACGCGCAGGCGGACGTGATCGGTGACGAGGCCGACGATCTTGCCGTTCGTGCGCTCGTGAGCGATGGACCGCTCGACCGATCCGAGTCGCACGCCGCCGCAGGACACGCCGCCGCGATGCGTCGTGAGCAGCATCGGCTGCGCGCTGAGATCGCCCGACTCGAAGCGCTCCAGGACGACCTCCTCGACCGCGTGCGTGCCGCGTCACCCTGTCAGACTGACGCTCCGCCCGCGAGGAGAGGACACCAGAGATGACGCTCAGGGTCGTGATCGCCGAGGACGAGGCGATCATCCGTCTCGACCTGCGCGAGACCCTCGAGGAAGAGGGCTACGAGGTCGTCGGCGAGACCGGTCGTGGCGACACGGCTGTCGACCTCGCGCGCGACCTCCGACCCGATCTCGCGATCCTCGACATCAAGATGCCGCACATGGACGGGCTCGCCGCAGCTCGGCTGATCACCGGTGAGCGGCTGTGTGCGGTGCTGATGCTCACGGCCTTCAGCCAGCGCGAGGTGGTCGAGGAGGCCCGTGATGCCGGGGCGTTGGCCTATCTCGTCAAGCCGTTCCAGAAGAGCGACCTCATCCCGGCCATCGAGGTCGCCATCGGACGATTCCGCGAACTCCAGCAGTTGAGCGGTGAGGTCGACGCGCTCGAGGAGCAACTCGCGAGCCGCAAGTTGGTCGACCGCGCCAAGGCGCTGCTCATCGATCGGTTCGCGATGCGCGAGACCGACGCCTTCACCTTCATCCAGCGCACGGCGATGAGTGAACGGTGCCGGATGCGCGACGTGGCCGAGCGGATCCTCGACGGCTCGCTACGCCCGTGAAACTCCTGCTCGTCGACGGCAACTCACTGACCTACCGAGCCTTCTTCGCCCTGCCGACCGACATGGCGACCGCGTCGGGTCAGGTCACCAATGCGGTGTTCGGGTTCACGTCGATGTTCGTCAACATCCTGAAGGATCAGCGGCCCGACGGGGTGCTCGTCGCGTTCGACCGCCCCGAGCCGACGTTCCGTCACGAGGCGAATCCGTTGTACAAGGCCCAGCGGGAGGCATCGCCGGAGATCCTCCGCCAGCAGGTGGGCATCGTGCGCGAGCTCCTCGCTGCACTGCGGGCGAAGGTGGTCGACCTCGCCGGGTGGGAGGCCGACGACATCCTGGCGACCGTGTCGTCGCGTGCCGCAGCGGCGGGTCACGACGTCGTGATCGTCACCGGCGATCGCGACAGCTACCAGTTGGTGCGCGACCCCCATGTGAAGGTGCTCTACAACAAGCGCGGGGTCAGCGACTACGCCCTCTACGACGAGGCGGGTATCGCCGAGCGCACCGGCGTGCCTCCCGCGCTGTATCCGCAGTACGCCGCACTGCGCGGCGATCCGAGCGACAACCTCGAGGGTGTGCCGGGCGTGGGGGAGAAGACGGCCGCCAAACTGCTCCTGCAATACGGGAGCCTCGAGGGGATCTTCGCCCACGCCGACGAGCAGACTCCGAAGTTGCGCGCCAACCTCCTCGAGTTCGAGCAGCGTGCCCGTGACAACGTCGAGTTGATGACGCTGCGTCACGATGCGCCGGTCGAGGTCGACCTCACCGATCTGCGACTCGCGCCCGACGAGGCCGAACTCCGACGCCTGTTCGACTTCCTCGAGATCCGCACCCTGTTGCCGCGGCTCCACGAGGCGCTCGCCGCCGTCGGCGCTGCGCCCGCCGGCGCCGCTCCCGACACTGCGAATGTCCTCGAGGCCGAGGTGTCGGTGGTCGACGACCCGGCAACCGCCGCGTCAACTGTCGGTGCCGCAACGGTGCTCGATCTCGCGGTCGCCTGGCGCGGCGAACCGGGTCGGAGCGAGCCCGAGGGGCTGGCCGTGGTCGTCGATGCCGCTGCCGGTGAGGTCGTGTGGATCCCGGCGGCGACGCTGGTCGCGCCGGAGGTACTCGCATCGATCGCTGCCCATCGGGCACTCAGGGCGCACCATGCCAAGCCACTGATGCGATGGCTGCTCGCTCGCGGCGCCGGCCTCCCTGAGCTACGCCTCGACACCCAGATCGCGGCGTACCTCATCGATCCGTCCGATGGGCGCTACGCGGTCGGCGAACTCCTCGAGCGCTACACCAGCCTGCGCCTCCCGGCGGGTGAGGCCGCTGCCGCAGGGCAACTCGACCTCGGCGACGGACCGGAGCGATCGCGCGTGGCCGCACGTGAGGCCTTGGCCGTGGCGACGATGTCGGCGGCCCTCGAGTCGGCGCTCGACCAACAGGGCATGGCCGAGCTGTACCGGACGATCGAGAATCCGCTTGTCGCAGTCCTCGCCAGGATGGAGCATGTCGGCATCGCCGTCGACGCGACGGAACTGCATCGCCTCAACGAGCGACTCACCGCCGAGGCCGAGCGGCTCGGTCGTGAGCTCGTCCGTGTCGCGGGCCGGTCGTTCAACCTCAACTCTCCGGTACAGCTGCGAGAGATCCTCTACACCGAGCGTGGACTCGCGCCCGGCAAGAAGACCAAGACCGGCTACTCGACGGATGCGGCCACACTCGAGAAACTGCGTGATCAGTGGCCCGAGTTCATCGAGCCGCTGCTCGCGTATCGCGAGGTCGAGAAGTTGCGGGGTACCTACGGCGTCGGTCTGCTCGCCGAGGTCGGGGCCGACGGCCGGATCCACGCCACGTTCAACCAGACCGTCGCCCGTACGGGCCGGCTGTCGAGCGATCAGCCGAACCTGCACAACATCCCAGTGCGCAGCGAGGAGGGCCGCCAGTTCCGCAGAGCGTTCGTCGCGGCCGACGGGTGCGCGTTGCTCGTCGCCGACTACAACCAGATCGAACTGCGCTGCATCGCCCACCTTGCCGACGACCCAGGCCTGATCGACGCATTCACGAGTGGCCGCGACATCCACAACGCGACGGCGGCGCGGGTGTTCGGGGTGGACCCGGCGAAGGTGTCGATCGAGCAGCGGTCCAAAGCGAAGATGGTCAGCTATGGGCTCGCCTACGGGATGGAGGCCTACGGTCTCGGCCAGCGGCTCGGGATCCCCACCGACGAGGCGGCCGAGATCCTCGAGGCGTACTTCGCCGCATTCCCGAACGTGGCGGCGTACATGGAGCGAACCGTCGCCGAGGCCCGTGAGCGCGGCTACACCGAGACGCTGTTCGGTCGTCGCCGTCCCATCCCCGAGTTGTCGAACCCGAACTTCCGTATCCGCCAGGCGGGGGAGCGTCAGGCCATGAACGCAGGCATCCAGGGTCTGGCGGCGGACATCTTCAAGGTGGCCCTCGTGCGGATCGACCACGCGCTCAGCGACGGAGGCTTCGCGGCGCGTCTCGTGCTCCAGGTGCACGACGAGGTGATCGTCGAGGCGCCGGCTGCCGAACGCGATCGCGTCGGCCCGCTCGTGATCGACCTGATGCGCGGTGCGGCAGATCTCGCCGTGCCGCTCGAGGTGAACGTGGCGTGGGGCGCCACGTGGGCCGACGCGAAGTCGTGACCGGCGACCACTGGTTCGAGCCGGTCGCCGATCATCTCGGCGCCGCCTACCTGCGCTACTCGTTCACCAAGGGCACCGTGCAGGAGGTGGATCACCTCGTGCAGGTCCTCGACCTCGCGCCGGGGTCGCGGATCCTCGACGTGGGCTGCGGCACGGGACGGCACGCCCACGAGTTGGCGCGTCGCGGGTACATCGTCCACGGCATCGACATCAGTCGGCGATTCGTCGAACTCGCTCGCACGGGCGCGCCCGAGGGGTGCACGTTCGAGCGACTCGACGCGCGCGCGATGTCGTTTCGCGCCGAGTTCGACGCGGTCGTGTGCCTGTGCCAGGGGGCCTTCGGCCTGATGACCGCCGACGGGGACGACGAGCGGGTGCTGACCGGGATGGCCGCTGCCGTGCGGCCGGGTGGGCGGGTGGCGCTCAGTGCGTTCAACGCCTACTTCGCCGTGCGGCACTTCGCCGGCTCGGAGGGCAGCGACGGTTCGCAGGTGGCCTTCGACGCTGATGCTGGGATCAGCCACGAGCGCACCGAGGTCCGCGACGAGGCGGGCCTGCCGGCAACGGTCGACCTGTGGACCGGCTGTTACACCCCTCGCGAACTTCGGCTGCTGTGTCGGGCGGTGGGCCTCGAGGTGCAGTCGATCAGCGGCGTCGAGCCGGGCCGGTACGGCGCTGACGGCCCGTCGATCGACCTTCCCGAGTACCTCGTCGTCGCCCGGGCCCCCGATGTGACCCCCGAACAGCGCTGATATCCTCTCCCGGTCCGGAATCCGCCGGGCCCCGATGTCCCTGTCCGAAAGCGATCCACCCTTGTCCGAGACCAGCACCTCCGTCGCCGAGCACTACGGCACCTTCGACAGCGACGGCACCTACACCCCCCGCCAGATCGTCCAGAACGACCTCGGTTCGTCCTTCGCCGATGCCATCGCCGGCACGATGGTCGACGTCGAGGACGGCCAGCTGGTGGAGGGCACCGTCGTCAAGGTCGACAAGGACGAGGTACTGCTCGATATCGGCTACAAGAGCGAAGGTGTCATCCCGTCGCGCGAACTGAGCATCCGTAACGACGTCGACCCGAGCGAGATCGTCAGCCTCGGTGAGCGCATCGAGGCGCTGGTGCTGCAGAAGGAAGACAAGGAAGGTCGCCTCGTCCTCAGCAAGAAGCGCGCCCAGTACGAGCGCGCGTGGGGCACCGTCGAGCGGATCAAGGAAGCCGACGGCACGGTCGAGGGTCCGGTCATCGAGGTCGTCAAGGGCGGCCTCATCGTCGATATCGGTCTGCGTGGCTTCCTCCCCGCGTCGCTCGTCGAGTTGCGCCGTGTACGCGACCTCGCCCCCTATGTGGGCAAGTCGGTGCAGGCCAAGATCATCGAGCTCGACAAGAACCGCAACAACGTCGTGCTGAGCCGTCGGGCTTTCCTCGAGGAGACCCAGAAGGAGAGCCGCGACAGTTTCCTCACCAATCTGAAGCCCGGCGAGGTCCGCGAGGGCACGGTGAGCAGTGTCGTCTCGTTCGGTGCCTTCGTCGACCTCGGCGGGATGGATGGTCTCA
>JBJSXI010000066.1:0-10001 GCA_046086305.1 Ilumatobacteraceae bacterium | reverse complement strand
CGGGCACGACGAATGCGAGGCTCACGGCGTGGTGTCGCGGATCGTGAAAGCCGCTCACGTCGGGGTCGGGGAAGTACTCGACGACCGTGAACGGCGCGACCTCGGCGGGAATCCGCGGCAGCGCCACCGGGCCGAGATCCTTCTCGAGGTGACGGAGCAGCGCGTCGCGGATCCGTTCGCCGTAGAGCACGCGACCGGTGACGACCATCCGGCTGATCGTGCCGTCGGCCGCCTGACGCAGGAGCATGCCCACCTTGGTGACCCGACCGAGCTCGTCGACGCGCACGGGCACGGCGTCGACGTAGACGAGCGGCACATTGGCCCTGATGTTCTCGAGCTGGTCGCCCGAGAGCCATCCGGTGCGGGTGTCGGTCTGTTCGGCCATGTCGTCTCCGGCGGCAGGCTAGTTGAGCCGCACGGTGACCGACGGGTGGTCAGCGCCGTCGACGTGGCCGTCGAGGGAACGGATCGGGCCGCGGCTGGGGTGGTGCCACGACCTCGGTGACCTCGTCGACGGGGACGACGATGCCGTCAGCATCGATGTCGACCGGTTGGTCGCTCGCGGCGACGACGATCGGGGCCTCTTCGCGCGGTTTGCGCCCGAGGACCTGGTCGATCCCGAGCATCCCGGCGGCGAGGATCGCCCCGGGTGCGCCGTGTCGACGCCGCGCTGTGGCCACCGGATCGGATGCCGCGGTGAGCGGTGGCACCGGTCGGTCGTCGTCGGGCTCGGGCACGACCCGAACGCTACCGATGTGCCCGTCGGTTCACCTGTCGTGGTATCGCCTGTCACCGGGATGTCGCCGAATATTCTGGAAGGGTGCCCGAAGGTGACACGATCCACCGGAGCGCGGCGGCGCTGCGGATCGCGCTCGTCGGACGTCCGACGACCGGATTCGATGCCCCGTCGCTGTTCGGCCCGCGCCCGAGTCCCGGGCGGGTGATCGAGCGCGTCGAGAGTCACGGTAAGCACCTCGAGATCATCTGGGACGACGATCTCGTCCTGCACACCCACATGCGGATGACCGGGTCGTGGCACCTCTATCGACGTGGAGAACGGTGGCGCAAGCCGTCGACGCAGATGAGGGTGGTCATCGAGGTGCCCGAGTGGGTGGCGGTGTGCTTCAACGCGCCGGTCGTCGAGACGTACCGCGATTTCGACCCGTACCGTCATCCGGGCTTCGGTCGACTCGGTCCCGACCTGTGCACGGCATCCGTCGAAGATCTGCACGAGTGCGCGCAACGCCTCTATCACTATGCCGAACCGGAGATGACGGTTGCCGATGCGATCCTCGACCAGCATGTGATGTGCGGCGTCGGCAACGTGTATCGCAGTGAGGTGCTGTGGGCGTGTGAGATCGATCCGTTCGGCGCTGTGGGTGATCTCGAGCCGAGTGACTGCGTGCAGTTGGTGCACACGGCGACGCGGATGCTGCGCGCCAACCTGCGTCATGCGCGTCGGGTCACCCAGCAGGGAATTGCCGGTGGGCTGGCCGTGTACGGGCGGAACGGTCAGCGCTGTGAGCGCTGTGGCGACACGGTGCTGGTGCGCCGGATCGGCGACTTCGCCCGGCTCGTCTACTGGTGCCCCGGATGTCAGGTGCGCTGTCCGGCCCGGCCCGACGGGGTCGAGGCGCCCGTGCGACGGGAGATGGACCCGCATCCGGCGGCGTCGCAGTACCTCGCCGACCTGCCGTGGCGGCGCGACCCCCTGGCCGGCTGAACCCGCTGCGGCGCACATCGGGCGGCAGGATCCTGCAGATTTGCCCGCCGACAGGTCGTGGTCGGGCCCATCGTCGGTGAGAATGGTCCGATGACCACCACGACCACGGTCGCCGCCCGGGCAGTCGGCGCGACGAAGATCTACGGCGGCGGTGAGGGCGAGGTCCGTGCCCTCGACGGTGTCGATGTCGAGTTCGAGGCAGGCCGGTTCACGGCGATCATGGGCCCGTCGGGGTCGGGGAAGAGCACGTTGATGCACTGCCTCGCCGGACTCGACTCGCTCACCTCGGGGTCGGTGTTCATCGGCGATGTCGAGCTGTCGTCGCTGAACGACCGCCAGCTGACCGAACTGCGCCGCACGTCGATCGGGTTCATCTTCCAGGCATACAACCTGGTCCCCACGCTCACCGCCTACGAGAACATCACGCTTCCGCTACTCCTCGGCGGCCAACGCGGTGACCAGCAGTGGATCGACAACGTGATCGACACGGTCGGGCTGCGCGACCGTCTGTCGCACCGGCCGAGCGAGCTGTCGGGTGGGCAGCAGCAGCGTGTCGCCGTGGCACGTGCGCTCGCGACGCGCCCGACGATCATCTTCGCCGACGAGCCGACCGGCAACCTCGACAGCCGCACCGGTGCCGAGATCCTCGACTTCATGGGGCGTGCCGTGCGCGATCTCGGGCAGACGATCGTCATGGTCACTCACGATCCGGGTGCGGCCAGCCATGCCGACCGGGTGGTGTTCCTCGCCGACGGACGGATCGTCGACGAGATGCACGAACCCACGGCCGAGCGGGTGCTCGATCGGATGAAGCAGTTCGGGCACTGAGCCGTGTTCCGCCTCAGCCTTCGCCACATCTGGAGCCGCAAGGGCCGACTCGTCGTCACTGCGATCGCGGTCATCGCCGGTACGGCATTCCTCAACGGTGTGTTCGTCTTCACGGGCACGATCACCCGGTCGTTCACGTCGATGTTCGCCGACGCGTTCGCCGGCACCGATGCAGTGGTGCGTTCGGCGAACGTCGTCGAGGGTGGGTTCGGTGTGGAGACCAGGTCGCGCATCGGCGTCGAGTTGATCGATGTCGTCGCCGAGGTCGAGGGCGTGTCCGAGGTGTTCGGGGATGTGAATGGCAGTGCCGTGGTGAGCTTCGAGGGCGAAGTCCTCGGTGTCGACGGGCCACCGAAGTTCGGCGGGGTCTGGATCGACTCCGAGCGTTCGCCATGGGATCTCGCCGAGGGTCGTGCGCCGGCCGGCCCCACCGAGGTGGTGCTCGATCGGGGTAGTGCCAAGTTCGGCGGCGTCGAGGTTGGCGACGAGGTGCTCGTCACCACGACGGGTCGGGCCCGTCCCTTCACGGTGGTCGGGGTGGCCACCTTCGCCGGTGCCGACTCGTCGGGTGGCGCCGGATGGGCCCTGTTCGACCTGCCCACGGCGCAAGACTTCGTGATCGGCGACACATCGCTCATCGACGGGGTGATCGTCGGCGGTGACGGCTCGGCGTCGCAGGACGAACTCGCTGCAGCGATCGATGCGGCGATCGACGATCCTGAGATCGAGGTGCTCACCGGTGAGGCGATCACCGACGAGAACCAGTCGGCGGTCGAGGAGAGCCTCGGGTTCCTGACGATCTTCCTGTCGGTGTTCGCTCTGATCTCGCTGTTCGTCGGCAGTTTCATCATCTACAACGTCTTCAGCATCAGCGTCGCCCAGCGGACACGCGAGAACGCCATCCTCCGGGCGATCGGCGCGAGCCGTGGTCAGATCACCCGGTCCGTCTTCACCGAGGCATTCGTGGTCGGGTTCGGCGGCTCGCTCATCGGTTGCATCAGCGGCGTGGGTCTGGCCCTCACGATCCTCCGGGTGCTCGATGCCCTCGGGTTCGGACCCGGTGAGACCTCGCTCGTGGTGGGCGTCGGCGGATTCGTGACGACGATGATCGTCGGGGTCACCGTCACCCTGCTGTGTGCAGTCGTCCCGGCCATCCGGTCGGGGCGTGTCCCACCGCTCGCCGCGATGCGCGATGTGGCGGTCGACCGCTCGGCGGTCTCGCGTGGCCGTCGGATCCTCGGTGTGGTCAGCGTGATCGTGGCTGCTGCCGCCGTGTTCGCCGGCCTCACCGGTGATGCGCGCTGGTTGGGTGTCGGGGTGGGTGCACTACTGGTTGCGCTCATCGCCCTCGGCCCGTTCGTCGCAGCGCCGATCGCGCGGGGTGCGGCGCCACTGCTCGGCCGCCTGCGCGGCGCGGCGGGCACGATGTCGGGGCGCAACGCGGCGCGCAATCCCAAGCGCACGGCGATCACCGCGAGCGCGCTGGCCGTCGGACTGTCGCTGATGATCGGCGTGGCCACCCTCGGCGCATCGGCCAAGGCGAGTCTGCGCGAAGTGATCGGCGATGCGTTCACGGCCGACTACGTCGTGTCGTCACGTCTGCAGTCGGGTGTCGGGCTGCCCACCGAGCTGGCCGACGATCTCGATGCGGCGGGGATCGGCCGAGCGCTGGGACTGTCGGCGGCGACCATGTTCCTCGTCGAGCCGGACGACGCCGGTGTGCCGGCCGACGCGACCAAGACGGTGATCGCCGTGGATCCCGAACGGGCTGCTGCGGTGCTCGAGGTCGACTTCGTCGCCGGCTCGTTCGCCGACCTCGATGCCACGGGCATCCTCTACTCGGCCGACAAGGCCGAGCGCG
The DNA here is from genome assembly GCA_046086305.1 of Ilumatobacteraceae bacterium. Taxonomy (GTDB): domain Bacteria; phylum Actinomycetota; class Acidimicrobiia; order Acidimicrobiales; family Ilumatobacteraceae; genus UBA668. The sequence continues at coordinate 5,589 of JBJSXI010000066.1, read as the reverse complement.
ATGGGCTCACCGTGGGCGACACGGTGGGTGCCGGGTTGATCGACGGGCAGCGGATCGATCTCGTCGTGCAGGGTGTGTTCAACGACGACACGTTCGGCAACTTGATCGTCGACCGCGAACTGTTCGCCGGCCAGTCGATCCCACTGTTCGACATCGGTGTCTTCGTGCGCGCCGATGGCGGTGTCACCGAAGCGAACACCGCTGCGCTCGAGGCGGTCGCCGCCGGCTATCCCACGGCCCGCCTGCAGAGCCGCGACGACTACATCCAAGAGCAGGACGACCAGGTCGATGCGTTCTTGAACTTCATCTACGCGTTGCTCGGCATGTCGATCTTCATCGCCGTGATCGGCATCGTGATCACCCTGTGGCTGGCGGTGTACGAGCGGCGGCGCGAACTGGGATTGTTGCGCGCGGTCGGGATGACCAAGCGCCAGGTGCGCAGCAGTGTGCTGTGGGAGAGCATGATCACCGGAGTCGTCGGTGTGATCCTCGGGGTGATCCTCGGCATCGCCCTCGGGTGGATCATCGTCACCTCGTTCGCCGACGAGGGTCTGGGTCGATTCGCGCTGCCCGTTGCCACGATCATCGCCGCAGCGGTGATGGCCCTGCTGTTCGCTGCGGTGGCATCGGTGGTGCCGGCGCGTCGGGCAGCCAAGGCCGACATGCTCGAGGCCATCGCGACCACATGACGTCGCACCCGGACGGCGGCACGTGACGGTCATCCTTTCGCCGGCGCTGCTCGAGTTCGTGCGCGAACGCCATCTCGCGTCGTTGACGACGTTGCGCCCCGACGGGTCGCCGCACGTCGTGCCCGTGGGATTCACCGTCCGCGACGACGCGGGTACACCCGTGGTTCGGGTGATCACCTTCGCCGATGCGGTGAAGGTACGCAATGCGCGTGCTGGCGGCCGCGCGGCCGTCACCCAGATCGACGGTGCGCGCTGGGTCACCTTCGAGGGCGTGATCAAGGTGGCCGATGACGCGGCATCGGTGGCTGCGGCGGTCGAGGCCTATGCCGGCCGCTATCGCCCGCCGAAGGTGCGCGACGACCGGGTGGTCCTCGAGATCACGGTCGATCGGGTGATGTGCAGTTCGTCGCTGCGCTGAGCCTCAGCGCCTGGGCTGGGGCAGCACCCGCAGATAGGGCTTCACCGTGGTCCACCCGTCGGGGAACAGCGTGCGCGCCTCGTCGTCGGTGACGGCCGAGCCGATGATGACGTCGTCACCGTCGTTCCAGTTGGCCGGAGTGGCGACCTTGAACGTGGCGGTCAGCTGGAGGCTGTCGATCACGCGCAGCAACTCGTCGAAGTTGCGACCGGTCGAGGCGGGATAGGTGAGCATCAACTTGACCTTCTTGTCGGGTCCGATGATGAACACCGAACGCACGGTGAGGGTGTCGTTGGCGTTCGGGTGGACCATGTCGTAGAGGTCGGCGACGCGTCGGTCGGGGTCGCCGATCATCGGGAAGTTCACCGCCGTGCCCTGGGTCTCGGCGATGTCCTGCTCCCAGCGGACATGGCTGTCGACCGGATCGACGCTCAGGCCGATCACCTTCACATTGCGGCGGTCGAATTCGGGCTTCAGGCGGGCGACGGTGCCGAGCTCGGTGGTGCACACCGGGGTGAAGTCCTTGGGGTGGCTGAACAGCACACCCCATGAGTCGCCGAGCCACTCGTGGAAGTGGATCTCGCCGGCGGTGGTGGGGGCGGTGAAGTCGGGCGCGATGTCGCCGAGGCGGATGGGCATGACGGCTCCTGGGGTCGGGGCCGGCTCGTCGGGCCGGCCGGGTGGCAGCACGATAGCGGAAAGCCGACCAAAATGGTCAGGTAATGCGCCGACGACCGAGTCCAGCCCGGCCGTCGCCTGTCGAGCGCCGCCTGCTCGGCCCACGGACTGGCCCGGGCGGGACGCCGTGGTGTACGACCGGGGTGTGAGCATCCCCGTGACCGACCTGTCCGCCGCCCTCGCCGACCGGCCGTGGGGCTACCTCATCACCGTCGGCCCCGACCTGCGGGCCCACGTCGTCGCGGTGTCGGTGCGGCTCGAGGACGGCTCACTGTGGCTCACCGCCGGGCGCACCACCCGGGCCAATGCGGCCGAGCGCCCCGAGGTGACGATCGTGTTCCCCCCGGTCGAGTCGGGGGGTATGAGCCTGGTGGTCGACGGTGCCGCGGTGGTGCACGACGAGCGTGTCGAGCTCGTGCCGAGCGGTGCGGTGCTGCACCGTGCGGCGCCACCTGCATGACGACGGCCGTCAGCTGACGATGGCCGAGACCGGGGTCTCGTCGAACCACACCGGATCGGGGTCGCAGCCGATGGCGATACTGCGCACGGTCTCGCCGTCGGTGACGACGATGTCGAGCAGCAGGAGACCCTGGGCCATGTGGATCCGCCGCAGGGCGCGATAGCCGTAGCGCTCGTCGGCCGACGGTGCGCCATTGACCGGCGTGGCGTCGTTGGCGAGGAGCACCACCAGGGTCTGGCTGAACGGTGTCTCGGCCCCGGGGAGATCGGCGAGGCCCACCAGCACTCCGACCTCGGCGGGTGGATCGAGGAGCATCGCCGTGACACGGCGGTGGGCGTCGAGCAGCACGAGCACCTCGTGGTGAACCGGCAGGTCGACCACTGCGGCGGCGAGGAGCGCGGCCTCACCGAAACCGCTGACGATGAGCGGGTCGTCGGGGTCGGGCAGGAAGATGCTCCACTCGTGGCCGGCGGAGTCGAGCCGGAGACGGGGACGACGACGAGGAACTCGGAACGGCGGGAGCGACATGGATCCTCCGGGCGTGACGCCGCAGTGCGGCGGTGGGAGCCGGGGGAGCCGTGGCGGCCGAGACTACCGACGGTGCAGCGAATCCCTCACAGGATCTCGGTGATCGCAGCGACGAGCTGTTCGGGGGTGGTCATCGGCGAGAAGCGGTCGACCACGGCGCCGTTGCGCCCGACGAGGAACTTCTCGAAGTTCCACGAGATGTCGGCACCGCCGGTCTCGTTGCGCAGCCAGCGGTAGAGGTCGCAGGCGTCGTCACCGTTCACGGCGATCTTCGAGAACATCGGGAAGGTGACCCCGTACCGACTGGTGGCGAACTCGAGGATCTCGGCGTCGGTGCCGGGTTCCTGCTCACCGAACTGGTTGCACGGGAAGCCGAGCACGGCGAAACCGCGAGACGAGTATTCGTCGTGGAGCGCACGCAGACCTGCGTACTGCGGGGTGAGGCCTCAAAGGCTGGCGAGATTGACGATGAGGCAGACCGTGCCGCGGTAGTCGGCGAGGGCCACCTCCTCGCCGGTGATCGAGTGCATCGTCAGGTCGTACATGGTCGACATGGGGGCGACCCTACTCGCGCCACCTGTCGGCGATGCGGGCTCCGAGGTCGAGCAGTGGCCAGGCGACGGCGATCGCCACCCCCGCGGCCGCGTAGGCCCATGCTTCGGTGACCGGCAACTCGAACAGGTCGCGACCCCCGGGGACGACGAAGGCGAGCGCGAACAGACCCGTCATGGTCGACACGAGCGCGGCGCGCAGGCGGGTCATCGGCCTTGCTGTGCGGGCGAGGTTCATCAGCGCGACCGAACCGGCGACGAGGACCGCGACCGTGCGTGCCCGGTCTGGGTCGATGCGATCGTCGAGTTGGACGACAGCGAAGAGGATCATGGTGAGCACGGCGATCACGACACCTGCCGGGACGGCCCGCCCGAGCACACGGCGAAGGAAGCCGGGGCTCACCCGCTGGTCGTTTGGTTCGAGGGCCATCACGAACGCGGGCATCCCGATCGTGAACCAGCTGAGGATCGTCAGGTGGATCGGTCGGAGCGGATAGGCGAGGGCGAACACACCGGTGAGTACGGACAGGATCACCGAGTAGGTCGTCTTGGCGAGGAACAGGCTGGCGACCCGCTCGATGTTGTTGATGACCCTGCGACCCTCACCCACCACGGCGGGAAGGGCGGCGAAGTTCGAGTCGAGCAGCACCAGTTGGGCGACGGCGCGGGTGGCCTCGCTGCCTGACGCCATCGCAATGCCGCAGTCGGACTCCTTCAGGGCGAGGACATCGTTGACGCCGTCACCGGTCATCGCCACGGTGTGGCCGCGGGCCTGGAGCGCATCGACCATCGCGCGCTTCTGGTGTGGGGTGACCCGACCGAAGACGGTGGTGCGCTCGACGACGTCGCCGAACTCGGCACTGTCGTCGGGTGGCAGCACGGTGGCGTCGACGTGGTCGTGCCACCCGTCGAGGCCAGCGCGCCGGGCGACGGCGGCGACGGTGACGTGGTTGTCGCCACTGATCACCTTCACGTCCACGCCCTGCGCCGCGAAGTAGCCGAGTGTGGCGGGCGCGTCGTTGCGCACGACATCTTCGAGCAGCACGAGCGCGGCGAGCTGCGCCTGCGGCGGCCCGCCGATGGTCATGTCGGGCAGTGTCGGCGTGGCGGCGAGGACGAGCACCCGGCGTCCGTCGGCGGCGTGGCCCTCGACCCGGTCGCGTAGTGCGCCGCCGTAGGTGGGGCCGAGGACGTTCTCGGGTGCGCCGAGCACCCAGCAGCCCAACTCGCCGAGATCGACCGCGCTCCACTTGCGTTGCGACGAAAAGGGTACGCGTCCGACGAGGCCAGATGTGGTGGTGGGCATCGGCAGTGATGCAGCGATCGCCCGCACCGTGCTGTTCGGGTCGGGATCGAGGTGCGCCATCGCGGCGAGTGCCGTGCGGATCCTGTCGGTGTCGCCGTGCAGCGGCTCGATGTCGGCGAGGGCGAGTGCACCCTCGGTGATCGTGCCGGTCTTGTCGGCGCACAGCACATCGACGCGGGCGAGCACCTCGATCGCCGGTAGTTCCTGGACGAGGCAGCGACGACCTGCGAGGCGCACCACGCCGACGGCGAACGCAACACTGGTGAGCAGGACCAACCCTTCGGGCACCATGCCGACGAGTCCGGCGACGGTGCTGATGACACTTTCGCGCCACCCTTCATCTCGGCGGAGGAATTGGCTCGTCGCGAGCAGTGTGCCGACGGGCACGATCATCCATCCGACGAAGGTGACGATGCGGTCGATGTCGTTGCGCAGAGGCGAGTTGACGAGCGTGAACCGCCGTGCTTCCTCGGCGAGGCGGGCTGCGTAGTTCTCGGCGCCGACCTTCGTGACGACCATCCGACCCGTGCCGGCGACCACTGCGCTGCCGCTGAGCACGGTGTCGTCGGGCAGCTTGGCGACCGGGTCGGCCTCACCGGTGAGGAGTGCCTCGTCGAGTTCGAGTCGGTCGGCGGTGACGACGGTGCCGTCGGCGACCACCTGGTCGCCGGAGCGCAATTCGACGATGTCGTCGAGCACCAGTTCGTGAACGCGCAGCGTGCACACTTGCCCGTCGCGCACCGCGTGGGCACGAGGTGCGTTGACCACACTGAGACGATCGAGCACCCGCTTGGCACGCACCTCCTGCACCACGCCGATCACACTGTTCACGACGATGATCCCGCCGAAGAGGGCGTTCTTCGGTGAGCCGGCGGCCAGCACCAGCGCGGCGAGGCTGCCGATGACGATGTTGATCGGCGTGAGGACGTTGGCGCGCACGATCTGTGGGATGGTCCGGG
>JBJSXI010000065.1:0-6321 GCA_046086305.1 Ilumatobacteraceae bacterium | reverse complement strand
GACTGCTGATGGGCGCTCGCGGCGTCGGTGTCGGACTCGGCCCACTGATCGCCATGCGCCTCACGCGGGGCCATCTCTCACGCGTGCTGCGCGTGTGCGGTCTCGCCGGGCTCGCCTACAGCGCGTGCTACCTCTCGGCCGCATGGGCGCCACTCCTCCCGATCGCTGCGATCCTCATCGTGCTTGGTCATCTCGGCGGTGGGGCGCAGTGGACGCTCAGCAGCTACGGGCTGCAGGTGCGCACCCCCGACGCCATACGCGGCCGGGTGATGGCCGGCGACTTCGCGATCGTGACGCTCGTCATCAGCGTGACGAGTCTGCTGTCGGGCTGGCTCGCCGAAGCCGTCGGCGCACGGTGGACGATCACGGTGTCGGCCATCGCTGCCGGCCTGGCCGGTGCCGCCTACCTCGCGGCGACGCGACCGGTGGTCCACCGCCTCATGGCCACGGAGTCCTCCGGCGAGGGTGTGCTCACCCGGCCGGGCGCATGAACGAGCGGTCGAGACGGATCGGCAGCTCGGTGCGGATCCGATCGTCGACCTCGTCGGGGATGTGGCGAGGGTGGTGTGTGGCGAGCACATCGGCCACCTTCTGCGCCGCACGGTCGACGACCTTCGGACGACCGACCTCGGCCCACTCCTTCGGGCTGAGCCGATCGCCGACCGCCGGATAGATGTACTCGGTCTGCATCAGGTCGAGCGTCTGGGGACTGCCGAGATAGTGCCCTGGGCCGCCGATCACGGCGGCGCGCATTACGTCGATCGACAGCGACTCGTCGGTGACCTCGATGCCCTTGATCGTGCGCTGGCACGCGCCGATCGTGTCGTTGTCGAGGACCACGCCTTCGAGGGAGAAGCCGAGGAGACTGCCGTGCATCCCGGCGGCCTCGTAGATCAGGTTCGCGCCGGCGTTCCCGACGAGCACCTGGTTGTAGGCCTTCTCGGCGCCCGACTGGTAGTCGGGGATCTTCGCGTCGGCGATCCCGGCCGAGGTGCCCCCGGTGAGGTCGTAGTACTGCGCCATCTGTGCGCACGCCGCCGACAGCAGCGCCTGTTCGGGACTCCCACCCGACATCGCACCCGACCGGAGGTCGCTGACGAACGGCCACAGTCCGAAGATCGCCGGCGCACCCGGCTGGATCGCATTCACATAGACGAGGCCGGCGAGCACCTCGGCCACCTCCTGCACGAGTGCACCTGCGAGCGCGGCGGGCGCGGTCGCCCCGGCCTGACCCGCGGAGAGCAGGAGGACCGGCATGCCACCGCGGACTGCGACCTCGAGGCAGCGACATGCGTCTGCAGCGAACTTGAGAGGTGGGACGACGAAGCAGTTCGACTGGCTCACGAAGGGCCGCTCGCGCCACTTCTTCTCGCCACCTGCGATGTGGTGGAGCATCTGGAGCGACATCTCGAGGTGATCGGGGTGGACCCATGACGTCCCGACGTGCTTGGTCGTCCCCGACACACTGAGGTAGCACGTGTTGACGTCCATCTCGGTGGGATCGGGCAGATCGCGGGGCACGACGGTGCGCTGGTAGAAGTGGATGTGCTCCATCGTGTCGACGAGCCGCGCGATGTCGTAACAGTCGCGGGCGGTCGACTCGCGGTACTCGCCGGTCGCCGCATCGACGATGTAGACGGCGGCACCTGCGGTGCCGTAGTACACCCGTCGACCCCACGGCTCCATGTCGTGTCGCGGGTCCTGGGCGTACAGCGGGAAGTGTCGCCCGGCGATGCGCAGCGTCTCGTCGACCAGTGTGCGCGGGAAGCACAGACGCCCCTCCGACGACACCGTGCACCCCTTCGCCGTCAGCAGTTCGACACACGACGGGATCGCGTCGGCGAGGCCGATGTGCTCGAGCACATCGAGCGCGGCTTCGTGGATCTTGACGATCTCGGCGTCGCTCAGCACGCGGTAGCGACCGCCCTCCATCCCCGGGTTCACGGGGCGGATATCGGTTGCCAGCGGGGCGCTGCGCAGCGCACGGCGCGCCTCGCGGCCACCACGTCGAGCTGCTTGAACATCGGTCATCGAACGACCCTCCCCTGTGCGACCTCTGGGCGCATTCTCCCACCCGGCTCGGTGCCTGACGATCCCATGGACGGGAAACCCGCTCATCCATCGATGAGTGATCTTCACCTATGGTGGCGGGATGGCCGATCTGCCCCCGATCCCCGCCCTGCGAGCATTCGACGCCGTCGCCCGTCGACTCAGCTTCCGCAGCGCAGCGACCGAACTGAACGTGACCCCCTCGGCGGTGAGCCACCAGATCGCCGATCTCGAGCGGCGGCTCGGTGTGCGCCTGCTCACCCGGCACAGTCGCCACGTCGCACTCACCCCGGCCGGCGCCCAGTACCACCCGTACGTGCGCGATGCACTCGATCATCTCGTGCGGGGGACGTCGCTCGTCACGCTCGGTACCGCCTCACGCCAACTCGACGTGCAGGTGTACGTCACCGTCGCCGTGCGCTGGCTCGTTCCGCGTCTCCCGTCGTTCACCACCAACCACCCCGATGTGAAGGTGCGGTTGACGACGAGCCACCTCGACTGGGACTTCGCCGCCGACGACAACGATGTTGCGATCGTGTGCAGCGAGCGTTCGTTCGCGCCCGGCCTTCATGCGACACACCTGTTCGACACCGACCTCGTCGCCGTGTGCAGTCCGACAACGGTTCACCAGGGTCCGGTCGGTCAGCCGCTGCTGCAACTGTTCACCGCCCCGGACGAGTGCAGCCAGTGGCTGTCTGCCGCAGGGATCGCGGATCACACACCGCGCTCGACGGTGCAGGTGGATTCGTACCTGCTGGCCATCGAGGCAGCCATCGACGGCCACGGGCTCGCGGTCGTGCCCTGGTTCCTCGTCGGCGCCGATGTCCGGTCCGGTCGGCTGGTGATGCCGATCGATGTCAGAGTTCGCCAGCCGCGTCGCTGGTATCTCGTCTGTCGCGAGGAACGGGCCGAACAACGACCGATCGCGCTGTTCAGGGACTGGCTGCACACCGCCGCCGCTGACGATCCGTACATCGGCGGCACGGCCCTCACCTGACGGGTCAGTAGTGCGGAGGGGTGATCACCCACAGCACCTTCACTGCCTCACCGCCCCTGTTGGCGCAGCGGTGTGCAACGGTGCTCGGGAAGGAGAAACTGTCGCCGACCCCGAGCACGAAGTGACGATCACCCACCCACAGGTCGAGCGTGCCGCTCAGCACCACGCCGGCCTCGGCGCCGTCGTGGCTGTAGAACTCGCTGTCGGCACCCGGATGGATCGTGCTGACGAGCAACTCGAGCGGCCCGGAGAGATTCGGTGAGAGCAACTCCTCGGTGATCCCGAGCCCGGTGAACGTGAGTCGCCGGCGATTCTCGACGCGCACGATCACATCGCGCTCCTCGACGGGACCGGGCGGACCGGCGCGGAAGAACCAGTTCATGTGCACGCCGAGTGCATCGGCGATGCGCTTGAGCACGGCGATCGGCAACCGCGAGACGTCGCGCTCGATCTGGCTGAGGTAACTGACCGAGATCCCGGCAGCCGATGCGACGTCGCTGAGCGTGCGACCGTGCGCCTTGCGCAGTTCGCGGATCCGCGGCCCGATCGGCTCGACCGGGTCGAGGACCTCGTCGCCGGCCGCAGTCGCCTCGCGCGCGCTGCTGAGTGCTCTGATCGCCATCGCTACTCAGCCTTTCACCCGCTGTCCGGTGGGATCGTAGAACGGCTGCAGCGACACACGGGCACCGACACGCTGCCCGGCGATCTCGATCTCGTAGCGACCGGCGAGCACCTCCTCGCGACTGATCACCCCGCCGTCGGGCCGCGAGACGTAGCCCATGCCGAGTGATGCGCCCACCGTGTGGCCGAACATGCCGGACGTGATCCGCCCGACGAGGTGACCGTCGTGCCAGATCGGCTCGTTGTGGTAGAGCAGCAGCGACGGATCGTCGAGCGCGAACTGGGCGAGTCGCTGACGCACACCGCGCTCGCGCTGTTCGGCGAGGGCGTCGCGGCCGATGAACCCGCCCGGCTTGTCCCATGCGACCACGAACCCGAGGCCGGCCTCGAGCGGTGTCTCGTCCGGCGACACATCGTGCCCCCAGTGCCGGTAGCCCTTCTCCATCCGCAGCGAGTTGAGCGCGTGATACCCGGCGAACCGGAGACCGACGGAGGTCCCTGCCTCGACGAGAACGTCGAACACCCCCTGCGCGAACTCGGTCGGGATGTACAACTCCCAGCCGAGTTCGCCGACATAGGTGATCCGACTGGCACGCACCCGCGCGTACGCGAGGTCGATGATCCGCGAGGTGCCGAACGGGAAGCCCTCGTTGGAGAGATCGTCATGGGTGAGCGACTGGAGGAGTTCGCGCGAGCGAGGACCCATCACACTCAACACCGCCATCGCCGAGGTGACGTCGGTGACGACGACCTCGGCCGGGACATGCCGCCTGAGGTGGGCGAGATCGCGGATCTGCGTCGCTGCGGCCGTGACGACGAGGTATCGGTCGTGCGCCTCGCGGGTGATCGTGAGATCCGCCTCGATCCCGCCGCGCTCGTCGAGCCACTGGGTGTAGACGATCTTGCCGACCGGCACCGACAGATCGTTCGCCGCGATGCGGTTGAGCGCCGCCTCGGCGCCTGCGCCCTGGACGAGGAACTTCCCGAACGACGACTGGTCGAACATCGCCACACCCGAGCGCACCGCCTCGTGCTCGGCGGCAGAGTGAGCGAACCAGTTCTGGCGCCCGTAGGTGTACTCGTACGCTGCCTGCACACCCGGGGGCGCGAACCAGTTGGCTCGCTCCCACCCGGCGACCTCGCCGAAGCAGGCCCCCGCAGCAGCCAGTCGATCGTGGAGCGCCGAACGGCGAACACCGCGCGCCGTCTCGGGTTGACGGTACGGCCAGTGCATCGCGTACAGCAGGCCGAGGGTCTCGACCGTGCGATCGTGGAGGTAGCGGCGGTTCCGCTGGAACGGCATCGTCCGTCGGACGTCGACGTCCCACAGGTCCATCGGTGGCCGCCCGTCGATGATCCAATCGGCGAGCACCTTGCCGGCGCCGCCGGATGACTGGATACCGATCGAGTTGAACCCGCACGCCATGAACAGGCCCGCCACGTCGGGGGACTCGCCGAGCAGGTACCGGTCGTCGGGTGTGAAGGCCTCCGGGCCGTTGAAGAACAGACGGATCCCCGTCTCGGCGAGCAACGGCATGCGGTTCACGGCCATCTCGACGAGTGGGGCGATGTGCTCGTGGTCCTCGGGCAGCGAGTCGAAACAGAACGACTCGGGGATGCCCTTCATCCCCCACGGCTTGGCCACCGGCTCGAACCAGCCGACGAGCAACTTGCCGGCATCCTCCTTGAAGTAGGCGCAGCCGTCCGGATCACGCAGCACCGGCATCGTCGGCGAGATGCCCTCGACCGCCTCGGTGACGATGTAGAAGTGCTCGGCGGCGTGGAGCGGCACGACCGCACCGATCGGATCGGCGAGTTCGCGCGACCACATACCGGCTGCGTTGACCACCGCGTCGGCGCGGATGACGCCGATCTCGCCGCCGGCGTCGTACCGCACTCCCGTCACCCGACCGTGCTCGACGAGGATCTCATCGACACGGACGTTCTCGACGATCCGCACCCCACGCGCCCGGGCACCCTTGGCGAGCGCCTGTGTGGTGTCGATCGGATTGGTGACCCCGTCGTTGGGCAGGTGCACCCCGCCGACGACGTCGTCGACATTGGCGAGGGGCACAAGGTCCTTCACATCTGCCGGGGTGATGATCTGCACGTCGAGTCCGAAACAACGCGCCATCGACGCACCGCGCCGCAATTCCTCGAACCGCTCCTCGTCGGTCGCCACACTGACCGAACCGCGCTGCTGGAAGCCGGTGGCCTGACCGGTCTCCTGTTCGAGGGTGGCGAAGAGGTTCGTCGTGTACTGGGCCAGACGGGTGAGGTTGTGGGTCGCCCGCAGCTGGCCCACCAGACCGGCCGCATGCCATGTCGTGCCGCACGTGAGCTGCCGGCGCTCGAGCAGGACGACGTCGGTGCAGCCGCGGAGCGCGAGGTGGTAGGCGACACTCGTGCCGACGATGCCACCACCCACGATGACGACTCGGGCGGTGCTGGGGAGTTCGGCCATGGCATTCTCCGGGCTCGGGCGCGGCGGGTGTCGCCGGCTGTGTAATTTTGCCCCAAGTTTCACAGGCCGGTGACACATTCGCCGGCGGCACATCTGGAGGGGTCATGGCAGGTCGAGCGACCGAGTCCGCACGTATCGTCATCATCGGCGGGGGGATCGCCGGGGTCAGCGCCGCCTACCACCTCGCGCT
>JBJSXI010000064.1:0-9778 GCA_046086305.1 Ilumatobacteraceae bacterium | reverse complement strand
CGTCGAGGGCGCATCGTCGGCCCGCGCGTCGTTGCGCCTCGCCCTCGGTGTCCTGCACCGGCTCTTCGCCCCGTTCCTCCCGTTCGTCACCGAGGAGGTCTGGAGTTGGTGGCACACGGGGTCAGTCCACCGCGAGAGTTGGCCGACGCCGCTGCGACTCGGCGGCGATGCCGGCCTCGTGGCGCCGCTCTCCGAGGTGGTCGACGCCGTACGACGGGCCAAGAGTGAGGCGAAGCTGTCGACCAAGGCTCGGGTCGCCTCACTCGTCGTGCGCGCCGACGCAGCGACGATCGCACTCCTCGCGCAGGCAGTCGACGATCTCGCTCGCGTCGGCTCGATCGACGACGTGCAACTCACCGAGCATGCGTCGAGTCGACCCGAGTGTGATGTGACCCTCGCACCTGTCACGGGCGACTGAGCCGACCACCCTCGAAGGCCTCGAGCGCGATCCGCCGCCAGCGGTCAGCGACGATCGACTGATGTTCAGCGAGTGTCGGTGCGACGAGTCTGACGACGTATCGATCGTCGCGCACGGCCACGATCCCCGTGACGACCGCCGCGCCCGTCAGACGGTCACCCACTGCGACTCGTAGCGCAGCACACAGGTCTTCGGTCTCGGCATCGACCGCACGCAGCGTCATCGATCGCGACACCTCGATGTCCATCGTCACGCCGGGTGCCTTCGAGAGATTCGCGACCGTCGCAACACCGCCATGGGCGACATGCCACACGACGCCACGGTCGTCGCGCAACCGCACGGCCCGGAGGGTGATCCGCTCGACCGTCCCGGCAACGACGCCGAGATCGACACGATCACCGACGCCGAACTGATCCTCGGCCAGGACGAAGAACCCGGCGATGAGATCGCGCATCAGCTGCTGGGCGCCGAACGCGACCGCCGCACCGACGACGGTCGCCGTCGCCACGAACGCCCCGATGTTGATGCCGAACTCGCTGATCACCGTGATCGCCGCAGTTGCCCAGACGACACCGACAACCGCAGACCTGAGCGCCGCCGAGAGAGCCCTTCGCCGTGCCTCGGTGCGCGAGGCATCGGCGCCCGGCAAGAGCACCAGCGATCGGCCGATCGCTCGGACGATGACGACACGCAACACCCGGGCGACGATCCATGCGACGAGCACGATCACGACCACGCGCAGCGGGGTGAGCAGGTGCAGTTCGTCGAGTCGTTCGATCCACCCCGGCCGGGTGGCGGCAGTGAGGGCGGGCGGCATCGCCGACGAAACTAGCCCGGAGGAGGCAGATAGCCTTCGCCGGTCATGGTCGAGTCGGCTTCCCCCTCCACGTCACGGCGCCGCCGGCCCGGACGCCACACGGCCGGCCAGTGGGCGATCCTCGTCGTGAATCTCGGGATCGTCGTTGCCTGCCTCCTCGCCGCAGGCGCACTCGTGTACGGCAAGCGGCAACTCGACAACACGCTCGCTGCGCCGGCGATCGACGTCGTCACGACGACACGGCCGAACGTCACCATCACCACACCGGGGACCGATGTGCCCGGTTCGTCGACGAGTACGCCGGACACCTTCCCACCCGCCGACCCCGGTGCCAAGAACTTCCTCATCACCGGTTCCGACGCGAATGCATGTGTCGATCCGGGTTCCCCATGGGCCGGCGCTGCGGATCCCTCCCGCGACAGCATCGGCAATCGGAGCGATTCGATCATGGTCATCCGTCTCGACACGACCAGTCGGCGCGCCGCAGTCCTGTCGTTCCCGCGCGACCTGTGGGTGAAGATCCCTGATCGGGCGAAGAACCGGATCAACACGGCATTCGAGCCGGGCGATTCACGTCTGCTCGCGCAGACCATCTACGACAACTTCGGTGTCGTCATCGATCACTACCTGCAGGTCGACTTCTGCGCATTCAAGTTGATCGTCGATGCAGTCGGTGGCGTTGCCGTTCCCTTCGCCAATCGGATCATCGACAAGACCGTCAACATCGATGTTCCGGCCGGGTGCCACACGTTCAACGGCGACGAGGCCCTCGCCTATGTCCGCTCACGGCACCTGAAGTGGGTCGACGCCGAGGGGACGGTGCGCTCCGATGGGGCGAGCGACCTCGGACGGATCTCACGGCAGCAGGACTTCCTCCGCAGGACCCTGCAGACCGCGCTCGACAGAGGACTGTTCGACACGTCTGTCGCACGGGCGCTGATCGAGTCGCTCCAGAAGTACGTCGTGCGCGACGCCAACCTGCTGTCGCTCGACTCGATCCTGCGGTTCGCCGGCGTGCTCCGAAACATCGAGCCGTCGAGCATCAACACCTATCAGGTGGACGGCACCCCGACCTCGATCGGGGGCAGGTCCGTGCTCGTTCCCGCGCTCGACACGCCCAACATGTCGGCGATCCTCGACATCTTCCGCGGTGTCACCTCACTCGTCCCACCGCCGCCGAGTTCGACACCGGTCTCGGCAGACACGACACTCGCCCCGGGGGCGACGACGACGATCGTCGGACCGGAGGAGAACGTCAAGGGCGAGATCGTCCCCGACGAGAACGTCACCTGCTGACGCCGCTTGCGTCGAGCGCCGCACCGAGCGCCTCGGGAATGTCACTCGGGCCACTGACCGTCACCAGACGGGCACCCGTTCGCCGGCAGAACGACCCCGCCTCGACCGCATCGTCGACGGGTGCCACGACGACGAGTTCGTCGAGTGCCCCGGCGATGGCCTCCGGATCACCGTCGACGGTGCTGCGACAGTCGCTCAACAGCACCGTCACCCGTCGCGACGCACTGGAACGACCGAGCTCGAGCGCGGCGGCACGCAGTGCTCCCGCAAGGTCGGTGGTCCCGTGGCCCCGAAGGGCGAGGAGATCGGTGACGACCCGCTCCACGGGCTTGACGCCATCCTGGGGTTTCACCACCACGACATCACGTCCGAACGCGACAACGCTGTAGTCGTCGGGCGCCCGGATCGCTACGGCCGCGGCAGCGAGCGCAGCGGTCGCCAGTGGTCCACCGCCCATCGATCCGCTCCGATCGACGAGGAGGCACAGCGCCGTTGCTGGCCGAGCCCACGAGCGCACCCGCAATCGCTCGACATCGGGAACACCGGACACCGCCTCGACGATCGCATCGAGGCTCGCATCGATGTCGAGGTCGCCCACATCGGGCGCATAGGGCAGGCTCACCATCCGGCCGATGCCCCGCCGGCGCGCATCGCCGCGTCGGGCGATGTCGACGAGCAGTCGCGCCGCGAGGCGCCGGGCCAGATTGGCCAGTCGACGATCGGTCGCACCGACCAGATCAGCCATGAGCGCGAGCGTCGCGTCGGCGTCACGCTGCATCCCGTCGTCGACGGCACGTTCGTCGAGTTCGCCGACCTCCGGTGAGATCTGCTCGAAGCCGGGGCGCCGAGCGAGTTCGCGACGCGAGGTGGTGCGACGCGAACTCTTCGCCACTTCCTCGTCGATGTCACCACGCCCGGGGGTGTCGGGTGCTGGTCGATCCCCCCCTACGGGGTCGGGACTTTTCCCGCCGTGGCGCTCTCGTCGAAGATCTCGCCCCACAACTCGGCGACCACGTCCTCGGCGCGGCGAGTCACACCCTCGCGCATCCGTAGCCGACCGCTCAGCGCAACGAGCGCTGCGTCGAGCCCCAGCGCAGGGTCGGTGGGTGCACCGCCACGCACACCAGCGAGGGTACGCGCGACGGCAACGGTATCGATCGCGCCGCGTACCGAGGATCCGATCCGGACATCGGAGTGCGAGCGGGTACGCCGGACGACGTCGACGACCTTGGCGATCCACTCGCGGTCGAGTGGACGTCCGGTCTCGCCGTCGCACGCTCTTCGCACGATGGCAACCTCATCGGCAGTGTCCTGGTAGTCGACCGACAGCCGACACACGCGGTCGTACACGGCGCTGCTGATCCGTGCCGTGCCCACGGCGTCGAAGGGGTTCATCGCGGCGACGAGGCGGAAGCCGGTAGCGGCGCCGATCCGCCCGAGCCGCGGGACGGTCAACTCGCGCTCACTCATCACGGTGATGAGGACGTTGAGCGTCTCCTCCGGGATCCGGTTGATCTCCTCGACGTAGAGCAAGGACCCGTCGCGCAGCGCCGTGACGAGCGGCCCGTCGACGAACACGTCAGGTGAGTAGCCGTCGTGGAGCACGCGCGCAGGGTCGAAGTGACCGACCAGCCGGGCGGGTGTGAGTTCGGCATTGCCCTCGACGAACTCGAATCCGACACCCAACTCGCCGGCCACGGCGCGTAGCAGGGTGCTCTTGCCGGTGCCGGGTGGACCTTCGATGAGGATGTGCCGGTCGGCCAGGAGTGCCGCGACCACGAGTTCGACCTCGCGGCGACGACCGACGACCCGAGCGAGCACGCGCCCGACGAGTGAGGACGCGTCGACCATCGGTGCGACGTCGATCAGTGCTCGTAGACGAGGACGCCGCGGATGTTCTTGCCGGCGTTCATGTCGGCGTACCCCTGATTGATCTCGTCGAGTGTGTAGGTGCGCGTGACGAGACCGTCGAGGTCGAGCTGACCCTGGGTGTACAGCTCGAGCAGCTTCGGGATGTCGCTGCGCGGGTTCGCCGAGCCGAACAGCGAGCCGACGAGTTGCTTCTCGAACACCGTCAGGAACACGGCCGGCACGGCGATGGTCGACTCGACCGTCGGGTGGATGTTCGTCACCACGATCTTGCTGCGCTTGCCGCCCAACCAGAACGCCTGACCGAGGACATCACCATTGCCGACCCCGGTCGTCATGATGACCTTGTCGAATCCGCGGTTCCACGTCGTTTCACCGAGCGCCGCGAGCGCCTCGTCGATCGAGGCGTGGGTGTGCGTCGCACCGAACTCCATCGCCTTCTCGCGCTTGAACTCGACGGGATCGATCGCGGCGATGACGCGGGCCCCGGCGAGCCGGGCACCCTGCACCGCGTTCGCCCCGATACCGCCGACGCCGACGATGGCGACCGTGTCGCCGGGCTGCACTCCGGCCGCATAGACCGACGAGCCCCATCCGGTCACCACACCGCAGCCGAGCAGACAGGCCCGGTCGAGCGGGAGGTCCTTGTCGATCTTGATGCAGCTCGCCTCGTGGACGACCGTGTGGTGGGCGAAGGTGCCGAGTCCACCGATCCCGAGGGCGATGTCGCGACCACCTGAGTGATGTCGCGACGTCCCGTCACTGATCTGCATGCCGGTCGCAGTGAGCGACCCCATGTCGCACAGGTTGCTGTGGCCCGCTGCGCAACTCGGGCATCGACCGCATGCCGGGATGAAGCCGAACACCACATGGTCGCCCGGCGCGACGCTGAACACTCCCGGCCCGACCTCGAGGACGACGCCGGCACCCTCGTGGCCGCCGATCAGCGGTGGCTCGGGGGTCGCCCCTGCAAGATCACCCGTGACGAGGTGTTCGTCGCTGTGGCACATCCCGCTCGCCACCATCTTGACGAGGACCTCGCCGGCTTTGGGCGGGTCGAGATCGATCTCCTCGATGCTCCAGGGCGTGTTGCGCTCCCACAGAATCGCTGCCTTCGTCTTCACGGTTCCCCCCGTCGCTGAGTCGGCCTCGCCATGGCGCCGCCCGTGGTCACGGGCCGACGACATGCCGCCTGCGCACCATAACGCAGGCCCGAGGATGGCTCCACGCCGAGGCCCGCCCGCCCTGACTAACCTGCGCCGCATGGAACACCATGAGTCACCGGTCGCCGTCGGGCAGTCCGCCGAGGGGTCGCCGGAGGCCACCGTCGACGAGGTCGCCACGGTCCGCATCGACGAGGAACTGCTCGTCGAGGAGATCTCGATCGACGGCATGTGCGGTGTCTACTGAGGCCATCGACATCGACCGCGCCGTCGACCGGGCGCTCGAGGTGCACCCGCACGTGGCGATTCGAGATGAACCTTTCGGGGCGCTCGCCTACCACTACGACAATCGTCGGCTCGTGTTCCTCCGCCATCCCGATGTCGTCCGGGTGATCCGGGCCCTCGGCGAGCACCCGACACTCGCCGACACCCTCGTCGCCTGCGACATCGACCGGTCTCGCTGGCAGTCGTTCATCACCGCCGTTGCCTCACTCGAGCGCGCCGAGGTCGTTCGTGCGCGCTGACACGACCACCCTGACCAATGATCTCGAGCGCGGCCTCGACGCGCCGATCTGTCTCACCTGGGAACTCACCTACGCATGCAATCTGCAGTGCGTGCACTGTCTGTCGTCCTCAGGTCGACGAGACCCGCGTGAGTTGACGACGGCGGAGGCGGTCGCCGTGCTCGACGAGCTCGAGAACCTGCAGGTCTTCTACATCAACATCGGCGGTGGCGAGCCGATGCTGCGTCGCGACTTCTTCGACATCATCGGCCATGCCGTCGACCGCCGGATCGGCGTGAAGTTCAGCACCAATGGTGCCTACATCGATGCCCGGGCCGCACACAGGCTGTCCGCACTCGACTATCTCGACGTGCAGATCAGTCTCGACGGCGCCGACCCGACCACGAACGATCACGTCCGCGGATCAGGTAGCTGGAATCACGCGATCACGGCGATGGACCACCTCGCAGATGCAGGCTTCGGTCCGTTCAAGGTGAGCGTGGTCGTCACTCGACACAACATCACCCAACTCGACGCGCTGAAGGCCCTCGCCGACTCGTACGGCGCTCAGCTGCGACTCACCCGGCTGCGACCGAGTGGGCGCGGGGTCGACACATGGGCCGAACTCCATCCGACCGATGCCCAGCAGCGCACACTCCACCGCTGGCTGCTCGACCACGGCGACGAGGTACTCACCGGCGACTCGTTCTTCCACCTCAATGCACTCGGCGAGCGGCTCCCGGGACTGAACATGTGTGGGGCGGGACGGGTGGTCTGCCTCATCGACCCGGTCGGCGATGTCTACGCATGCCCGTTCGTCATCCACGACGACTTCCGCGCCGGCAACGTGCGCGACACCGGAGGCTTCAGCGCCGTCTGGCGCACGAGTGCGCTCTTCGCGGAGTTGCGGTCACCGCAGTCGGCAGGGGCGTGCGCGAGCTGCGGGGCGTACGACGCATGTCGTGGTGGCTGTATGGCGGCCAAGTTCTTCACCGGGCTCCCCCTCGACGGCCCCGACCCCGAGTGCGCGATCGGCAACGGCATCGACAGCGGCGCCGGCGCAGTGCCGGTGACCCTCGTGCCTCGGCCCAACCACGACCACAGCCGCACGACGGGTGCCCGTCAGTGACGACGACCGCGGTGTGGGTGGCACTCGTCGCGGCCGCCTATCTCGTCGGGACCTTCCCGAGTGCGATCTGGATCGCCCGTACGAAGAACGTCGACATCACCACGGTGGGCTCGGGCAATCCCGGCGCGGCGAACATCGCCCGCACACTCGGCATGTGGTGGGGGGTGCTGGTGTTCGTCCTCGACGGGCTGAAGGGAGCCATCGCCGGCGGGATCGGTCTGCTCGCCCTCGGACGGCCGCTCGGCTGGGCGATGGTCGCTGCGTCGGTGGTCGGACACATGTTCCCGGCCACTCGTCGCTTTCGCGGCGGCAAGGGGGTGGCCACGATGGGCGGCGGCTCCTTCGTCATGTTCCCCCTCATCTCGACGATGATGCTGGCGCTGTGGGCGACGACACGGCGCGTCAGCGGCAAGTCGTCGCCCGCATCGATCGCCATCGTCGTGTGCTTCCCCGTGGCGATCGCCGTCGCCGGCGCCCCGATCTGGGAGATCGTCGCCGTCGTGGCGATCGACTCGCTCGTGCTGGCCCGCCACGGGGCCAACATCCGCCGGCTCCTCGGCGGCCGCGAGCTTCCCGGATCCCGATCGCGCTGACCGACCGATAGGTTCCCGGGTCGTGCGGCTCGTGAGTGATCTCCGGCTCGGCGCGGCCACCTCGCCCTCCCGGGTCATGTTCGGCCCGCTCGTCACCAACCTGGGCGACGACGACCGCCGACTCACCGACCGCCATGTCGCCTTTTACGCCCGCCGCGCCCGGGGCGGTTGCGGTGTCGTGGTGGTCGAGGGGGCCAGCGTGCATCCCCTCGACTGGCCGTACGAACGTGCCCCGTTGGCCGAGCGGTGCGCCGACGGGTGGGCGGCGATCGCCGACGCCTGCCGTCCGCACGGCGCCCTGGTGATCGCCTCACTCGACCACGCCGGGGGCCAGGGTTCGAGTGCCTACTCGCAGCGTGAACTGTGGGCGCCCGGTCGCGTTCCCGAGGTGAACAGCCGCGAGGTCCCCAAGTCGATGGAGTCCGACGATGTCGACGCCGTGATCGCCGGCTTCGCTGCGGCGGCGCAGCTTGCCATTGCCGCCGGCTGTGACGGCGTCGAGGTGAACGCTGGCCAGCACAGCCTGGTGCGCCAGTTCCTGAGCGGGCTCACCAACCCGCGGACCGATGTGTGGGGTATCGATCGCACGACCTTTGCTCGCGAGGTGCTGCGCGCCGTGCGAGCCGCGGTCGGCAGCGCGGTCGTCGGACTGCGGTTGTGCGTCGACGAACTCGCCCCGTGGGCCGGCATCACACCCGACCAGGCCCCCGACCTTGCGACCACACTCGCCAACGAGGGGGTCGACTACGTCGTTCCCGTTCGCGGTTCCATCTATACAGCGAGCGCGACCCGCCCTGACTTCCACGAACCGACCGCCGTGAACAGCGACGTGTGCCGTGCCGTGCACCAGCGACTCACCGTCGATGCCCCTGACGTCGCGGTGTTCCTGCAGGGGTCGGTGGTCGACCCGCTCGCTGCCGAACGGGCGATCGGCGACGGGGTGTGCGACGCGGTGGAGATGACCCGCGCGCAGCTCGCCGATCCCGACCTCGTGACCCATGTGCGTGCCGGCGACGCGGCAAGGGTGCGTCCGTGTCTGCGCTGCAATCAGACCTGTCAGGTTCGTGATCCACGGAACCCGATCGTCACCTGTGTCACCGAGCCGTCGACCGGTCACGAACTCGACGATCCCGACTGGTACGAGCCGGCGGCGATCGCGCGCGACGTGCTCGTCATCGGTGCGGGCCCTGCGGGTCTGGAGACGGCGCGTGTCGCCGCGCGGCGTGGCCATCGCGTCCGCGTCGTCGATCGCTCCCCCGTGCCGGGCGGTACGGCAACACTCGCCGGACCCGGGCGTCCGCTCGTCGACTGGCTCACCGCCGAGTGCCGCCACGCCGGGATCGAACTGGAGACCACGACCGAGGGTGGTGCGGCGATCGCCGCAGCGTCGCCGGGCACGGTCGTCGTCCAGTGCACCGGCTCACGGCGCGGCGCGACCACCTACGACATCAGCCCCGATGCGATCCCGGTGATCGACGTGGTCGACGTGGTCGGCCGGGCCGCCGCACATCCGCTCCCCGAGGGCATCGTGGCCATCCTCGATCCGATCGGTGGGCCGATCGCCGTCGAGCTCGCCGAGTCACTCGGCGCACGGGCTGTTCTCGTCACCCCCGATCAGATCGCCGGTAACGAGTTGTCACGATCGGGCGATCTTGCGCCTGCGAACGGGCGACTGCAGCGAGCCGGAGTGCGCATCGAACGGCGGGCGGTGGTGCGCGCCGTTACCGAGGTCGGTGTGATCGCCGACGATCGATTCACTGGCGAACGGCGGATCATTCCTGCGGCTGCGGTGATCGACTGCGGATTCCGGCTTCCGTCGGCGCCGCTTCCCGGTGCACACCACGCTGCCGGCGACTGTGTCGCACCGCGCACCCTGCTCGAGGCAGTGCTCGAGGGCCGCCGAGTTGCGAGGGCGCTGTGAGGACTCCGAGGTGGTGGCGTCTCACCCGCGCACGCCCGGTCGACCGTCCCGCAGCGGTGCTGTGGGACA
>JBJSXI010000063.1:0-27269 GCA_046086305.1 Ilumatobacteraceae bacterium | reverse complement strand
CCACACCCGCCGATGTGGCCGCAGCCCGTGTCGTGTCGACTGCGCCCGCATCGCGGTCGCTGGCCATCAAGAGCGGCCCCCGCTCGACGACGTCACCGTCGGCGCCGGCGACGAGGCGCGTCCACCGCTCGGCATCGAACGACGGCCACATCGCGCAGGCGAAGGTCCGGTGACGACCCGGCGCGATCCGGCGGGCGAGCATCGCCGCCTCGATCGCCACGGTGCCGGCACCGCAGAACGGATCGACGAGCGGGCGGCGCCGATCCCAGCCACTCGACACGACGAGCGCCGCGGCGAGGGTGGGCCGCAGCGGTGCGGCACCGCCACCGCTGCGCCAGCTGCGCCGGTGCAGCGGTTCACCCGTCGCGTCGAGGCTCACCGTGACGTCGTCGCCCACGACGCGCACCTGGACGATCTGCGTGCCGGCCGCACGGCCGATGACCGCCGCGGTGCGCTCGACGACGATCCCCGAGTGGGTGAGCCCCGGCGCGGCCTCGACGGTCGCCCGCACATCGACCCCACCTTCGGGCAGCCACTGGTTCCAGTCGATACGGCGCAGGCCGGCGGTCAGCGTGCCCGGGCCGTCGGCACGGAAGCGGGCGACACGCACGAGCACACGGGTCGCCATCCGCAGTCGCAGGTGCATCGACCACAGCTGTGGCCATGTGACCGTGCAGGCGATCCCGCCACGCACGATGCGCGCCGGGCGGACACCGAGGCGGACCACCTCGTCGAGCACAAGCGGCTCGAGGCCGGGGACGACCACGACGAAGGCATCGACCCTCACGCGAGCAGCGGCAGGCGCAGGTTCGGCGATGCCCCCACGTCGAGCGGCGTCGGCCCGTCGCTGCCCAGTCGATGCCATCCGGCGGCCGCGATCATCGCCGCGTTGTCGGTGCACATCGCTCGACTCGGCACGAAGCACCGCAGCCCGGCCTCGTTGCACACCGCAGAGAACCGTTCCCGCAGCAGTGAGTTGGCAGCCACACCGCCGCCGAGCACGAGACCACGTGCGCCCACCGTCTCGGCGGCCCGTCGGGCCTTGGTGACGAGCACGTCGACCACGGCCGCCTGGAAGCTCGCAGCCACGTCGGCGGCCGACACATCGGGATGGCGCCGCACGTAATTCATGACCGCGGTCTTCAGACCACTGAAGCTGAAGTCGAGTCCGTCGTGCAGCATGGCCCGTGGGAAGGCGATCGACGAGGCGTCGCCGTGGGCGCTCTCACGGTCGATGGCCGGCCCGCCGGGATAGCCGAGGCCGAGGAACCGGGCGACCTTGTCGAACGCCTCACCGGCGGCATCGTCGATCGTGCGGCCGAGCAGCCGGTACCGGCCATGGCCCTGCATCTCGACGAGCATGGTGTGGCCGCCCGACACGAGCAGCACGACGAGCGGGAACTCGAGTGTGGGGTCCTCGAGCAGGGCCGCGTAGAGGTGAGCCTCCATGTGGTTGACGCCGATGAACGGCACATCCCACGCGAGGGCGAGCGCCTTGGCCGCCGACACACCCACGAGCAGCGCGCCGACCAGACCCGGTCCGACCGTGCAGGCGACCGCATCGATGCGTTCGTCGCTGACGCCGGCCTCGACGATCGCCCGGGCGATCATCGGGTTGAGCAGGTCGAGGTGAGCGCGACTGGCGATCTCGGGTACCACGCCGCCGAACTGTGCATGCAGGTCGACCTGGGTGCTCACCACACTCGAGACCACGTCGTGGCCGCCCATCACGAGTGCGGCCGCGGTCTCGTCACAGCTGGTCTCGATGCCGAGCACGAGGGTCCGTTCGTCGACGGTGATCATCTGCTCACCTCCGGGGCGAGACGACGGAGTCGACCGACGGTCGCGGCGCTCTGCAGGTCGCGGCACCACATCACCACCGCATCTTCGACGTTCTCGTAGTACCGCACACGCACCCCTTCGGACTCGAACCCGAACTGTCGGTAGAGCGACTGGGCGACCTCGTTACTCGCGCGCACTTCGAGGGTGAGCGCGTCGAGTCCGCGGCCGATGGTGATCCACGACAGTTCGGCGAGGAGCCGTCGACCGATCCCGTGCCCGCGCCACTCGGGCGCGACGGCGATGTTCGTGATGTGGGCCTCGTCGGGTGTGTACATCAGGCCAGCAAATCCCAGCACCGCACGACCGCTGCGGGCCACGACGTAGTCGCGCTCGCCACGTGACGAGCGTTCGAGTTCGGCGCGCATCACGTCGACCGACCATGGTCGGGGATGTGCCGACGATTCGATCCGCATCACGTCGGTGAGGTCGCGTCGTCGCATCGGCTCGACACGAACAGCGGTCGGCCGCTCGCGACGGCGTCGCAGGGCGAGCACGTTCATGTTGTCTCCCCCGTCCGCGCGGCCCTGCTCGACCAGTTGATCTGCGCATCGGGCGCACGCAAATACAGCGGCTGGATCTCCCACGGATTCACCCACTCCTCGCGCAGCGCTCTGGCGTGGGCGAGTTGGACGAGCGGTGCGGCCGACGGATGGGCGACGAACTGTTCGGCGAAGTCGCAGCGCACGAGCGAGTCGATCTCGTCGCGATACCGCAGCGCGCCGTCACCGACGCACACCACGTTCTGCCCGCGGGCCACCAGGTCGCCGACGAGGTCGTCGACGCGCCCGACGCGGGGTTCGCTCACCCGTTGCACACCTCCGGGCACCGGTCGATAGCAGGCGTAGAACACCTCACCCTTGCGTGCGTCGATCACGGCGGCGATGGTGCGGTCGGTGTGGCGCAGCGGGAACGCGAGCAGGTCGAGCGAGCTGATCCCGATCATCGGGATTCGCAGCGCCTGGGCGATCGCCTTCCCGGCGGCGAGGCCGACGCGCATACCGGTGAACAGACCCGGGCCGATGTCGACGGCAACCACGCCGAACTCGTCGAGTCGCACATCGGCCTGGCGGCAGACGAACTCGATCGCCGGGGTGAGCGTCTCGGCGTGCCGCCTGCCGCGTGACACCTCGAACAGGCCGGGCACACCCTCGTGCCCGCCGATGGCCACGCTCACCTGCGCGGTCGCCGTTTCGATCCCCAGCACGAGCATGGTGTCAGCCCACCGCGAATCGTTGGGTGAGCGCCTCGAGCCGTTCCCAGCGTGTCGCCCATGTGTGACCCACCGCACGCAAGGTCACGAGGCGCGCCGACTCGTCGGCGGGATCGTGGGCCAGTTCGACCACGAGGTGGTCGCCGAGTGACGAGCCGACGACGTCACCCCACTCGACGAGCACGATGCCGTCGGCCTCGAGCAGTTCGCCGAGTGCCAGATCGGCCACCTCGTGATGTGAGCCGAGGCGATAGATGTCGGCATGGTGCAGGGTGATCCGACCCGGCGTGTCGTAGGTGTGCACGAGGGTGAACGTCGGCGAGGTGATCGGCTCGGTCACCCCGAGCGCCGCACCGAACCCCTGGGCGAACGCCGTCTTGCCGGCACCCATCTCCCCCGCCAGCACGACGAGGTCACCCGAGCGCGCCATCCCGGCGACCGCGGCAGCGATGGCATGGGTGTCGTCGAGCGAGGCGGCACGCAGGTGGATCATGGCCCACCAACTCTACGGCGAGGCGTCGTCGACGACCCGACGTTCGATCCGGGCAGAGATGCCACAGACGATCTCGTAGGCGATCGTGTCGAGCCGATCGGCGAGGTCGGTTGCGGTGATCTGCTCGTCGCCCTGTCGACCGATCACCACGACCTCGTCGCCGACGGCGACCTCGTCGTCGCCGCAGTCGATCATCAACTGGTCCATCGTCACCACACCGACGATCGGCCGTGACCGTCCGCCGACGAGCACTGCACCGCCGACCGCGTGCAGTCGACGCGGCACTCCGTCGGCGTAACCGATCGGCACCGTTGCGACCGTGGTGTCGGTACGGAACGTGTGACGCAGCCCGTACGAGATGCGCTCACCGGCCGCAACCCGCTTCACGAACGACACACGCGCTCGCAGGTTCAGCGCCGGCCGCAGACCGAGCGCGTCGACGGCGTCGTCGACACCGTGGCCCGGGCTGATGCCGTAGGTCGCGATGCCGACGCGCACCATGTCGTAGCGCGCCCGTGGATGGGCGATCGCGCCGGCCGAGTTGGCGGCGTGCACCAGCGGTGGCCGGTGCCCGTGTGCCGCGAGATCGGCGAGAACAGCCTCGAAGCGGTCGAGCTGGGCCGTCGTGAACGCGTCGTCGGGCTCGTCGGCGACCGCCAGGTGGGTGAACACGCCCGCCAGACGGGTGGCCGGTGAGTCCGCGATCGCATCGGCGATGACCACTGCGTCGGCTGGTGCGGCACCGACCCGACGCATCCCGGTGTCGATCTTCAGATGGACCGGATGGTCGACGGCACCGAGTCGTTCGAGGTGATCGATCTGGGTGAGCGAGTAGACGGTCAGCTCGAGGCGCTCGCGCACTGCGACGGCGAGGCTCTCGGGGGGCTGCTCGCTCAGGACGAGGATCGGCGCGTCGAGTCCGCCGGCACGAAGTCGTCGTCCTTCGTCGACCAGCGCGACGCA
This sequence comes from Ilumatobacteraceae bacterium, assembly GCA_046086305.1. Taxonomy (GTDB): domain Bacteria; phylum Actinomycetota; class Acidimicrobiia; order Acidimicrobiales; family Ilumatobacteraceae; genus UBA668. Next base: position 22,761 of record JBJSXI010000063.1, on the reverse strand, counting down.
CAGACCGCGGGCACCGCCGGCGAGCGCGGCCCGGGCGACGCGCACATCACCGTGGCCGTAGCCGTCGGCCTTCACCACGGCCCACAGCGCGGCGGGGTGCACGGTCGACGAGAGCACCCGGGTGTTGTGTTCGATCGCCGAGGTCGAGATCTCGGCCCACGCCCATCGACTCATGATCCGACCACCTCGGCCCATGTCGGCGCGAGCGCGGCGACGAGGTCACCCGCGACGGCACCGGGCAACGGCGTGTGTGCACCGGCGCACCCGTGCACGTAGGCACCGGCGGCTGCGGCGTGGAAGGCATCGACCCCGCGTGCGAGCAGCGCGCCGATGATCCCGGTGAGCACGTCACCCGAGCCGGCCGTGGCGAGTCGGGCATCGCCGGTGTCGACGACGAGGACCGCACCGTCGGGTCGGGCGACGAGGGTGCTCGACCCCTTCAACAGCACGACGGCCGACAGGTCGGCTGCCAGTCGTCGCGCGGCGGTGAACCGGTCGGCTCCGGGCGGCGCGCCCGTGAGCAAGCCGAACTCGCCGTCGTGTGGTGTGAGCACGGTCGGGGCCGTGCGGTGGCGCAACACGCCACCGGCACCGTCGGAGTGCCAGGCGAGGGCGAACAGTCCGTCGCCGTCGACCACCACGGGCACCGGCGCCTCGAGCACCACCTGACGCACCGCCGCAGCACTTGCGTCGTCGCGGCCGAGTCCGGGGCCGATGGCCAGCGCGTGGAATCGGGTGAGCGAGTCGACGACCGACGTCGCCCAGTCGTGTGCGGCGATCGGCACCTGGACGACCTCGTCGGGAACATCGTCGAGCACGCTGCCCGGGGTCGACAGGTGCACGATGCCGGCACCACTGCGCATCGCGGCTCCGCTCACGAACCGTGCCGCGCCGGCCATCGACGGTGCACCGGCGACGACCCGCAGTGCCGCGCGCCACTTGTGCGCATCGGTGGGTCGCGCCGGAGTCCACGCACGTACGTCGGCGCGTTCGACGAGGTGTGCAGACGCATGCACCTCGAGACCGATGTCGGCGACGTCGATCGCGCCGGCAAGGGTTCGTCCCGGCTCGAGGACGAGACCGGGCTTCAACGCGGCGAACGTCACCGTTCGTCGTGCCCCGAGCACGGCACCCGCAGCCCGCCCGGTCTGCGCGTCGATTCCCGACGGCAGGTCGACGGCGAGGACGTCGATGTCGCCGACGACAGGCGGATGCCATGTGCCACGGAATCCCGTGCCGTAAGCAGCATCGATGACGAGATCGGGTCGTGGATGCACACCAGTGAGATCGGCCGGGCACGTCGCAGGGGTCACCACACGCACATGCACACCTTCCGCGGCGAGGAGCCGCGCCGCGACCCGACCGTCGGCACCATTGGCACCCGGTCCGGCGATCACCACGACGGCACGGCCATAGGTGCCACCGAGCAGGCGTCGAGCCGCACGGGCGACTGCCGCACCGGCACGTTCGACGAGCACGCCGGTGCCGACCGGCGCCGCAGCGTCGATCACCCGCATCTCGTCGGCGGTGACGATCGGCACCATGGGATCACGATACGGCGGTCGGCTCGAGACGGCCGCCGTCACCGCACTCAGACGTCCGTGCGTTCGGCGATCACCGATGCCATCGCCACGAGACGACTGTGGCTGAGGCTCACGACCCACCGGTCGATCCCCCGTTCGGCAGCGAGGGTCTCGGCACGGCCGGTGATCCGCAGCGAGGGCACCCCACCCACCGGGCGGTGCACGGCCACGTCGTGGAACCCGAATGCGCCGAGACCGACACCCATGGCCTTCATCGCCGCCTCGCGCGCTGCGAACCGTGCGGCCAGCGATGCCACGGGATCACCGGCCCGCTGTGCGTCGGTGAGTTCCTCGGGCGTGAAGAGACGCCGGCCCATCGAGGGTGTGCGCGACAGCGCACGTCCGAACCGCTCGATGTCGACGACATCGACACCGTGGCCGATGATCACCGTGCCCCCCGCGCGCCGACCATGTCAGTGGCGCCAGTGTTCTGCGGTCTCCGAGACCGGAAGGATGAGCAGGTCGACCACCGGCAGATCGGCGAGCAGGTCGTCGCGGAACGAGCCCTCGGTCTCGGTGACCCAGTCGACGAGTCGGTCGTACCGTCGGTCGTATCCCTGCAGCACACCGCGCATCGTCGCGGCGTCGAGACGATCGTGGAACCGCACGTGCAACAGGGTGATGCCGGTGCACTGTCCACCCTTCACCTCGGGCACGAAGATCACGGTGCGACCGTCGCGTCGACCACGGGCGACGAGGACCTCGCGCTCACTCGCCACCCGTCGCTTCGTGCCATGCAGCTCGGGCATCCGCTCGACCCGACTCGGGACGTCACGCGACAGGCCACCCCGGTCGACGATCGAGATCGTTGCATCAGCAGCGGGATCACCCTCTATCGCGTACCTCGTGAAGCCGACCACCGCCTCGACCGCCGGGTCGAGATCGGCGAGCACCTTGAGGGTGCGGTACGTGAGCCGGTCGCGACTCGTGCCCGCCGCGAGCACCGCCTGTACGAGATCTCGATCGAGCACCCCCTCGTCGCTCCGGCTGATGCCGACGGTGACCGTCTTGGCCTGGTGCTTGATCGCGTCGATCGGTCGGGTCAGCTCTTCGATCGCCCGAGTGAGTGCGGCGGTGAGATCGTCGACGAACATCCCCGGTGTGGCGACCCGACCGGTGCGCCGCTGATACGCCTCGAGCGGTGTCTCGGCGGCGAGATCACCGAGCAGGCCGACAAGAGCAACCGCCGTACTCGCCTCGAGATGTCCGTCGTACTGCGCGCTGCGGATGCCGTCGAGGAACCGCTCGGCGCGCTCACCGATCTGCGCGGTCACCGCACCGAGCACTGCATCACCGTCGCTGTGCGCGGCGAGGGCGTCCTCGATGACCTCGCGTGCGGCCCGCAGCGGTCGGGCCGACGCGTCGATCGCCAGTGCCGCCTCGTAGCCGAACAGGTGCCCGACCATCGCGGCGAGGACGAAGGCGAGCGCAGGGTCGACCGACGGCACCGTGAGGACAGCAGCCGCTGAGGCGAACCGCTCGTCGGCATCGGTGGCGATGACGAGCGGGATCGCCTTGTGCGCCCGGTAGATCGCCACTTCCTTGGCCACATCGTCGGCGGTGCTCCCGCTGAGTCCGGCGGCACACACGAGGATCATCGGTTCGCTCGACAGGTCGATGTGCTTCTTGTCCTCGGTGACGTCGCAGGCGATGCTCTTGTAGCAGAGCTCGCTGAGCTTGATCCGCAGTTCGGCGGCGGCGACATGGTTCGGGCCATTGCCGACGATCGCCCAGTAGCGCTTCGACGGTGCGTATCGGCGAGCGACATCACCGATCTCGTCGCGACGGGCGAGCACCTGTTCCATCGCAGTGGGCACGTCGCGCAGCGCAGCGAGTAGCGCCGATCGGCGCTCGACGGATCCGTGCCCCGCGGCCTCGGTCACGGCGCACGCGAGGAGTGTGCCGGCGGCAACCTGCGCATAGAACGCCTTCGTGCTCGCGACGCTCATCTCGACATCGCGACCGTCACTCGTGTGCAGCACACCGTCGGCCTTGTCGGTGAGGTCGCTGTTGCGTCGGTTGACGATGGCCACGACGGTGGCACCGCGGGCACGTGCCAGATCGACCGTCCGGTTGGTGTCGGTGGTGGTTCCGCTCTGGCTGACGGCCACGACGAGCGTGTCGGACATGTCGAGGCGCAGGTGGAAGCCCGACAACTCGGTCGCCGTGAGGGCATCGACGTCGAGGGCACCGTCGGTGAGGTGGTCGAGCAGTTCGGCGGTGCTGCGTCCGGCGACGGCCGCGGTGCCCTGACCGATCACCCGCACCCGGCGGATCTCGCCGGCCGCGAGTCGGGCGGCGAGTGCACGGGGCAGTGCCCGCTCGCCGAGTGCGGCGCGCAGTCCACCCGGCGTGTCGACGATGCGGCCGCGCAGTGTCTTGCGGAAGCTGCTCGGCGCCTCGCTGATCTCCTTCAACAGGAAGTGGCGGGCCGTGCCGCGATCGATGTCGCGCGTCGTCACCTGTGCCGTCATCACGTCGGACTCGGTCACCGGCAGTTCGGCGCCGTCGTAGGCCACCCGACGGATCCCGCTGAGTTCGCCGGCGCGTCTGCCGTCGAGGACCACCATCTGCCCCCTGCTGCCCGATGGTGAGGGTGTCTCACCGTCGAGACGGACGAACCGGTCGGTCTCCTCGACCGCGCCGTACGGTTCGCTCGCGACGATGAACAAGTCGTCGGCGAGGCCGACATAGAGCGCCTGACCACTGCCGCGCTGCGCGAGGTAGACCTCGTCGGGTTCCTCGGCCGCCTGCGCTGCGATCGCCACACTCCCCTCGAACTCGGCGACCGTGCGGCGGAATGCCTCGGCGAGCGGGAGACCCGCCGAGGCGTGGACTGCCATCAGCGCGGGGATCACCTTTGCATCGGTCGTGATCGGACCGGCGATGCGCAGGCCGTGGTTCACCTTCAGATCGGCGTGGTTGTCGACGTCGCCGTTGAGCACGGCCACCGTGTACGGCCCGACTGGATCCGCCGGTGAACGCTCCATCTGCTCGCCGTTGACGGGATGGCAGTTCGGCTCGCTGATGATGCCGACACTCGCCCATCTCGTATGACCGAGCACGGTGACGCGTGCGGTCGGCGACGACAGGGCGCGGCGCAGGAGGTCGTCGGCGCGCACCTCGGCGCGGATCGCCCGCACGTTGTCGCCGAGTTCACCGATCTCGGCGGCTGCCTTGTAGACGAAGCCGAGGACACCGGCGGTCGCGCGCACCGATCCGTCCTGGAACAGCGGATCTGCCGACCGACGGGCGATCGTCGCGGCGACGGCCGGGTCGTCGAGATCGAGTCCGTGACCGCGCACCATGATGTGGAAGCCGGCGCTGTCGCGACCGCGCACCTCCATCCGGTCGATCGCGCCGAGTGCCTGCTGCACGGCGAGGTACCCGGCGATCGCCGCCGGTGAGGCATCACGGCCGGCGAGGTCTCCGACGGCGTCGGCGGTGCGCAGACGGTCGTGGCGGACCGCCCACAGCGCATCGCGTGCCGCGAGCAACTCGGCGCTCGCGGCCTCGAGGTCGTCGGCGGCGAGGGTGTCGAGCATGCGCTCACGGGCTTCGACGCGCTCGTCGAGCACATCGAGCCGGGCGGTGATGGCGGTGACCAGTTCGTGTCGTCCGACGAGTGCCCGCACCCCGGCCTCACCGCGCAGGAGGCGGTCGACGGCACGCACCTCGACGGTCGCCGCACCCAGCGAGTCCGCCGCGATGGCCCGATCGAGGGCCGACAGCACCTCGTCGGCCTCGGGAACCGGCCGGGAGCCCGCCCTCGGGACGACCACCACGATCCCGCACATGCCCCGCAGGCTACCGAGCCCGCGCGACGGGCTGCGGGCAGGCGCCGGTCAGCCGAATCGGTGCCGTGCCGCGGCGGCGAGACGTTCGGCGAGGTCGGCCGCGAGGTCGTCGGTGGGCGCCTCGACCATCACCCGCACGAGCGGTTCGGTGCCACTCGCCCGCACGACGATCCGCCCGTCGCCGGCGAGATCGCCCATCGCGGAGGTGATCTCGTCGTCCATCTCAGCCGCGGCATCCGATGGACGGCGACGCACGGCGACGTTGACGAGCACCTGCGGGTACGAGGTCATCACCTCGCCGGCCAGCTCGGCCAGCGGTCGACCACTCGACCGCACGAGGCCGGCGACCTGCACACCTGCGAGCAATCCGTCACCCGTCGTCGCGAGATCGCGGTAGACGAGGTGGCCGCTCTGTTCACCGCCGAGGCTGAACCCTCCGGCGTCGAGTGCCTCGAGCACGTAGCGATCGCCGACGGCCGTCGTCACGACATGGATGCGGGCGGCAGCCATCGCCCGGTGGAACCCGAGGTTGCTCATCACCGTCACCACCACCGTGTCGTCGCGCAGCCGACCGCGTGCGCGCAGGTCGAGCGCAGCGAGCGCGAGCAGTCGGTCACCGTCGACGACCCGTCCGAGGTGATCGATGGCGATGACCCGGTCGCCGTCACCGTCGAACGCGAGCCCGAGATCGGCTCCACTCGCAATGACCGCCTCACCGAGCGGCCCCGGATGCGTGGCACCACAACGATCGTTGATGTTGCGGCCGTCGGGGGCATCGTTGAGCGCGCTGACCTCGGCGCCGAGCGCGCGACACACCGCAGGCGCGACCGAGGCCATCGCCCCATGCGCGAGGTCGAGCACGATGCGCAAGCCGTCGAGACGCGGTTGCGACCCGACCAGCCATGCGGCGTAGTCGTCGACGGCGCCGGCGACATCGTCCACCGACGAAGCGCCGAGCGCTGCGGGTGACGACGCGACGAGTTCGGCCAGCCGTGCCTCGATCGCCGCCTCGACATCGTCGGTGAGCTTGCGACCGCCCGCCGCGAACACCTTCACGCCGTTGTCGGTCCATGGGTTGTGCGATGCGGTCACCATCGCTGCTGGAACTGCGTCACGCGCCGACAACCAGGCGAGCGCCGGGGTCGGGATCACACCGACCGATGTCGGGTCGGCCCCGGCGGCGGCGAGACCGGCCGCAAGCGCGTCGACGAGCGACGGTCCTGATTCGCGTGTGTCGCGACCGATCAGCCAGCGACCACCGCCGAGCACCTCACCAACGGCACGGCCGAGCGCAGTGACGAGTGCCGGGGTGAGGTCGACGAACGCGACGCCGCGCACACCATCGGTGCCGAAGTGCACGCCCACCGCCGTCGTGACGGCCGGTCAGCGCTTGGTGTACTGCGGGGCCTTGCGGGCCTTCTTGAGGCCGTACTTCTTGCTCTCCTTGCGACGCGGGTCGCGGGTGAGCAGTCCGGCCTTCTTCAGTGCCGGACGGGTCTCGGGATCGAGCTCGACGAGCGAGCGGGCGATCGCCATGCGCAGCGCGCCGGCCTGACCGCTCGAGCCACCACCGTGGATCGACGCATCGATGTCGTACGCGGTCTCCACATCGGCGACGCGCAGCGCCTCGGTGACGATCATCCGCTGCATCGCCGTCGGGAAGTACACCTCGAAGGGCTTGCCGTTGATCGTGTGTGTGCCCGAGCCGTTGCGCAGGCGGGCACGTGCCACGGCCTCCTTGCGGCGGCCGGTGGTCTGGGTGAGCGGCTTGGTGGCCATCGATGATCCTTCCGGGCTCAGCGGGCCTTGGCCGCTGCGAGTTCGAGGACGACGGGCTGCTGGGCGCCGTGCGGGTGATCGGGCCCGGCGTAGACCTTCAGCTTCTTGATCTGCTGACGTCCGAGGGGACCCTTGGGCAGCATGCCCTTCACACTCCGACGGATCGCGTCGGGAGCGTTGCGGCCGAGCAGGTCGGAGTAGCGCTCCGACTTCAGGCCGCCCGGGTAGCCGCTGTAGCGGTAGACCTGCTTCGCGTCGGCCTTGCCCGAGGTGAGCACGACCTTGTCGGCGTTGACGATGACGACGTGATCGCCGGTGTCGATGTGCGGCGCGAAGATCGGCTTGTGCTTGCCGCGCAGGACGCGGGCCACTTCGGTGCACAGACGGCCGAGGACCATGCCCTCGGCGTCGATCACGTGCCACGCGCGGGTGATCTCGCTGGCCTTCGGTGAGTAGGTGGTCATCTGCGAACCTTCGGACATGCGCCGGGAGCGGCGCCGTGGAACCCGGCAATGATACGGGCGTCGCAGGGTGCGCCACAATCGCCGTCCGGCGATTTCACCGGGCCGGTCGTCCGCCGGCGCCGTAGCCCACGTCCCACAGGGTCAGGCCGTGCGGTGGGGCCACCGGGCCGGCCGCCTGGCGGTCGCGGCGCAGCAGGATGCCCCGCACATCGCCCGCGTGCAGGGTGCCGGCCCCGACCTCGACCAGGGTGCCGACGATCGAGCGGACCATCTGGTGACAGAACGCCGTCGCCGTGATCTCGAAGCGCAGCAACCGCCCGATCCCGGCCGGCTCGACGGCGACCTCGTGCCAGTCGGCGCCGAGGATCCGTCGCACGAGCGACACCGGCTCGCGACCGGGCTCGGGTTTGGGTCGGCGACAGAACGAGGCGAAGTCGTGTTCGCCGATCAGCGGGTCGCAGGCCAGCTGCATCGCCCACACCTCGAGTGGACGGGTGACGTGCCAGGTGGTGCGGGCGAGCAGCGGGTGCGGGCTCGGCGCCTCGAACACGTCGTAGCGGTAGCGGCGGTAATCGGCGTCGAAGCGGGCGTGGAACCCGGGATGATCCGCCCAGGTCAGGTCGCGCACGGCGATCTGTGGTCCGCACATCCGGTTGAGCCGTCGCTCGAGACCCGCCAGATCGACCTCTTCGTTGAGGTCGAGGCTGATCACCTGACCGACGGCGTGGACCCCCGCATCGGTGCGACCGGCGCCGATCAGCTCGACGGGATGGCGCACGACCGTCTCGATGGCCTCGCGCAGCACACCGGCAACGGTGGGCACATCGGGCGCCGACTCGGCGAAGCCGTGCAGGTCGGTGCCGTCGTAGGAGACCGTGGCCCGCGCCCTGCGCATCATCACGTCAGCCTAGGCAGCCGCCTGCGGCCGCCGGACGGGGTGGTCAGACCAGTTCGACGCGCGCCATCTGGGCGTTGTCGCCCTGGCGCGGACCGAGCTTCATGATCCGCAGGTAGCCGCCGTTGCGCTCGGCGTAGCGGCCGGCGATGTCGTCGACGAGCTTGGCGGTCATCTCACGGTCGCCGAGGTATCCCTGGATCTGACGGATCCGGTGGACGCGCATCGGCTCGTCGGCCTGGGCCTTCTTGGCCTTGGTGATCAGCTTCTCGGCGATGGGACGCAGCGCCTTGGCCTTGGCCTCGGTGGTGACGATCGCCTCGGCGGCGAACAGCGACGCGGCGAGGTTCGCCATCATCAAACGCTGGTGGGCGGCAGAGCCGCCGAAGTTGCGGGCCCGGCGCGGGGTGGCAGGCATGGGTGTGTCTCCTCGTTCTCAGCCGCGCAGCGACAGGCCGCGCTCGTCGAGCTTCTGCTTGACCTCGTCGAGGCTCTTCTGGCCGAAGTTGGTGATGTTCAGCAGATCGTCCTCGGTCTTGGTGAGCAGCTCACCGATGGTGTTCACCTGGGCGCGCTTCAGGCAGTTGCGCGGGCGCTCCGACAGGTCGAGGTCTTCGATCGCCAGGTCGAGGTCGGGCGACACGGCGGCCGTACTGGTCACCTCGCCGAGCTCGAGGCCCTGGGGCTCGTCGCTGAGGCTGGCGACCAGATCGACGAGCGAGCGCAGGGTTGCCCCGGCCGAGGCGAGCGCCTCACGCGGGGTGATGCTGCCGTCGGTCTCGATGTCGAGGACCAGACGTTCGAAGTTGGTGCTCTGCTCGACGCGAGTGGGCTCGATCTCGAACATCACACGACGCACGGGCGAGAAGATCGCATCGATCGGCACGACGCCGATGACCCGGTTCTGGGTCTCGCGGTCGCTCGACAGGTAGCCACGGCCGCGGCTGACGGTGAGGTCGACGGCGAGCCGACCCTTCGCGTTGATGCTCGCGATGTGGAGGTCCTTGTTGAGGATCTCGATGTCGGCGGGGCAGCGGATGTCGCCGGCTTTGATCTCCTTCGGACCGCGCTCGTCGAGGCGCAGGATGACATCTTCATCGGCGGTGCTCGTGAGCACGATGTCCTTCAGGTTCAGCACGATGTCGGTGACGTCCTCGCTGACCCCACCGATGGTGTCGAACTCGTGGAGGGCCTCGTCGAAGCGGACGGCGGTGATGGCCGCGCCGGGGATGCTCGAGAGCAGGGTGCGGCGCAGCGAGTTGCCGAGCGTGTGGCCGAAGCCCGGCTCGAGCGGGCCGACGGCGAACCGCTGACGTGTCGGGTGGTCGTCGCCGATGGCTTCGACAGTGGGGCGCTGGATGACGAGCATGCGTGTGCCTCTCGCAGAGTGCCGGCCGGAGCCGGCGGGACCGGTTACTTCGAGTAGAGCTCGACGATGAGCGATTCGCGGACGGGGACGTCGATGTGCTCGCGCTGGGGCAGCTCGCGCACGGTGACCTGCTTGCCGCCGTCGCCCGCCTCGAGCCAGCCGACGACCGAGCGGTCGAGGACGTCGAGGTTGTGCTGGATGACGATCATCGCTTGAGCCTTGGGCGACAGTGAGATGACCTCACCCTTGCGCGCCCGGTAGCTCGGGATGTTGACGCGCTTGCCGTTCACCTGCACGAGACCGTGGCTGACGAACTGGCGGGCCTGCGGGCGGGTGCTCGCCCAGCCGGCGCGGTAGACGATGTTGTCGAGGCGCTGCTCGAGGAGTCGCAGCAGGTTCTCGCCGGTCGGGCCCTGCAGGCGCACGGCCTCTTCGTAGGTGTTGCGGAACTGCCGCTCGAGGACGCCGTAGATGTACTTCGCCTTCTGCTTCTCCTGCAGCTGGGCGAGGTACTCGCTGCCGGCATTGCGGCGACGGGTGCGCCCGTGCGCGCCGGGCGGGAACGGACGACGGTCGAGGGCCTTGCGGCCCTTCCCGTTTTCGAAGAGGTTGGTGCCGAGGCGGCGTGAGACACGCACCTTGGGTCCGGTGTAACGAGCCATGGCGATCAGGTCCTGCGGCGCTTGGGCTGACGGCAGCCGTTGTGGGGCACCGGGGTGACGTCCTTGATCGACGTGACCTCGATGCCGGTGTTCTGGATGCTGCGCACGGCGGTGTCGCGGCCAGAGCCGGGACCCTTCACCTGCACTTCGACGCGGCGCAGGCCGTGCTCCATCGCCGCACGGGCCGCCTTCTCGGCGGCCATCTGCGCAGCGAACGGGGTGCTCTTGCGCGAACCCTTGAAGCCGACACCACCCGACGAGGCCCAGGAGATCACATTCCCCTCGGTGTCGGTGATCGACACGATCGTGTTGTTGAACGAGCTCTTGATGTGCACCACACCATTCGACACGTTCTTGCGCTCACGCTTGCGGGGGCGGCGTCCGCCCGGCTTCGGCTTGGCCATTACTTCCTCACAGCCTTCTTCTTGTTGGCGACCGTTCGCTTCGGACCCTTGCGGGTACGCGCATTGGTGTGCGTGCGCTGACCGCGCACCGGCAGACCCTTGCGATGGCGGATGCCCTGGAGGCACCCGATCTCGATCTTGCGCTTGATGTCCTGGGCGACATCGCGACGCAGGTCACCCTCGACGGTGAGGTTCGAGTCGACCCAGGCGCGGATCTTGTTGACCTCGTCCTCGGTGAGATTGCGCACCCGCTGGTTCGGGTCGAGTCCCGTCGCTGCGCAGATGCGCTGCGCCGTGGACTTGCCGATTCCGAAGATGTAGGTGAGGGCGATTTCCAACCGCTTCTCGCGCGGGATGTCGACGCCGGAGATTCGAGCCATGTCGGGTTGCCTCTCAGCCCTGCCGCTGCTTGTGGCGGGGGTTCTCGCAGATCACCATCACATGCCCATGACGGCGGATGACCTTGCACTTCTCGCAGATTTTCTTGACGCTCGGTCGGACCTTCATGTGACTGCCTGTTCCTGGTGAACCGTGTTCGTGGTGCGGATTACTTGTAGCGATACGTGATACGACCGCGGGTGAGGTCGTAGGGAGTGAGTTCCACCTGAACCTTGTCGCCGGGGAGGATTCGGATGTAGTGCATCCTCATCTTCCCTGAGATGTGCGCCAGCACTTTGTGGCCGTTCTCGAGTTCGACCCGGAACATCGCGTTCGGGAGGCTCTCGAGGATCGTGCCTTCGAGCACGATGGCGTCGTCTTTCGGCTTGGGCAGGGGGACCTCCCGGTCGATGATGGTGGGCGGACGAATTGACCGACCCGGTGCACGCGGACGAGCCGGGGCGCACGAGGGCCGGGGAGCGATGCTACCGCCGCTCCCGGCCAACGCCAAGTCCCTGTTCGGAGGGGTCTATCATGCGACCCGAACGTGAAATGGGTCCCGTGAGGCCCGTACGTGGAGGGAACCACATGACCCGCGAGGTCCTGAGCGCCGACGATGTCCGCCGTGCGCTCACCCGCATCGCCCACGAGGTCGCCGAGCGGAACCACGGCCTCGAGGGGGTCGTCCTGGTCGGCCTGCAGCGGGGCGGGGTCTGGGTCGCCGAGGCAATCGCCGCCACCCTGCACACCATCGATCCCGCTCATCCCGTGGCCGTGGGCGCCCTCGATGTCAGCTTCCACCGCGACGACGTCGGCCTGCGCCCGATCGTGCCCGGGCGAGTGACCGACATCCCGGTCCCCCTCGACGGCACGACGGTCGTGCTGGTCGATGACGTGCTGTACACCGGTCGCACCGTGCGGGCCGCCCTCGAGGCGCTCAACGAGTACGGGCGGCCGCGGGCCGTGCAGCTGGCCGTGGTGGTCGACCGCGGTCACCGTGAGGTGCCGATCCGCCCCGACTACGTCGGCAAGAACCTGCCGACGAGCCACGACGAACAGGTCGTCGTCACCGCCGAGGGGGTGACCATCCGATGAAGCACCTCCTGTCGATCGACGATCTGTCGGCCGCCGATCTGCGGCACCTGCTCGACCTCACCGATCACATGGTCGAGATCGGCCAGCGGCCGATCCCCAAGGTGCCGGCACTGCGCGGCAAGAACGTGGTGAGCCTGTTCTTCGAGGACTCGACCCGCACCCGGACCAGCTTCGACACTGCCGCCAAGCGCCTCAGCGCCGACACGATGAACTTCGCCGTGTCGTCGAGCAGTGTGAACAAGGGTGAGAGCCTGCGCGACACCGTCGAGACGATCGATGCGATGGGTGTCGATGCCTTCGTGGTGCGTCACCGCAGTAGCGGGGTGCCCGAGATGATCACCCGCTGGACCGGGGCCAGTGTCGTCAACGCCGGCGACGGGTGGCACCAGCACCCCACCCAGGCCCTGCTCGACTGCTACACGATCCGAGCCGGTCTGGATCGGCCGGTCGACTTCGACGGGGTGCACATCGCGATCGTCGGCGACATCCGCCACAGTCGGGTCGCCCGCAGTGATGTGCGGGCCTTCACCCTGCTCGGGGCGCGGGTCACCCTCGTCGCGCCACCCACCCTGCTGCCACCGTCACTCGACGGGTGGCCGGTGACGGTGAGCCACGACCTCGATGCGGTCATCGACGGGATCGATGTGCTCTACCTGTTGCGGGTGCAGCGCGAGCGGATGACCGATGCGCTGCTCCCCTCGCTCGCCGAGTACTCGGCGCGCTTCGGTCTCACCGAGGCACGTGCCGCCCGGCTCGCCGCCTCGGCTCTGGTCATGCATCCGGGGCCGATGAACCGCGGTGTCGAGATGGTCGTCGATCCGGCCGAACTCACCCAGAGCGTGATCCTGCAGCAGGTGACCAACGGGGTGGCGGTGCGCATGGCCGTGCTGTTCAGCCTGCTCGGATCGGGCGGCGACCTGCGCGATGTACGAGGGGATGGATGATGACGCAGCGACTCGTGGTCCGGGGCGGCAACGTGCTCGACCAGCGCGGTGAACGGCGTGTCGATGTGGCCGTCGAGGCGGGGCGGATCGTCGAGGTGGCCGAGCAGATCGACGGTCGTCCCGACGACCGCGAGCTCGATGCACGCGGGTGCGTGGTCGCGCCGGGGTTCGTCGACCTGCACGTGCACCTTCGCGAGCCCGGGCGCGAGGAGGCCGAGACGATCGAGACGGGTAGCCGCGCCGCAGCGCTCGGCGGCTTCACGGCCGTCGTCGCGATGCCGAACACCGACCCGGCACAGGACACGGTCGCGGTGATCGACTTCGTCCGCCAGCAGGGTCGCCGGGCCGGTCTGTGCGAGGTGCTGCCCTCGGGGTGCATCACGGTCGGGAGGGCGGGCACCCAGCTCGCCCCGTTCGGCGAACTCGCCGCAGCCGGGGTGCACCTGTTCACCGACGACGGCAACGGTGTGCAGGATCCGCAGGTGATGCGCCGGGCGCTCGAGTACGCCGGGTCGCTCGGCATCGTCCTCGCCCAGCACTGTGAGGTGGCGAGCCTCACGGCCGGTGCCGTGATGCACGAGGGATCGTGCTGCAGTCGCCTCGGCGTCCCGGGGTGGCCGTCGCTCGCCGAGGAGTTGATGGTGCACCGCGATATCGAGCTGGTCCGGCTGACCGGCACCCCGATGCACTTCTTGCACCTCAGCACGGCCGGGAGTGTCGAGCTCGTCCGACGCGCCAAGGCCGACGGCCTGCCCGTCACCGCCGAGGCCGCGCCGCACCATTTCACCCTCACCGACGAACAGCTCAGCGGGTTCGATCCCCTGTTCAAGGTGAATCCGCCACTGCGCACTCGCGACGACATCGATGCGATCAAGCGCGGTCTCGCCGACGGCACGATCGATGCCATCGCCACCGATCACGCACCGCACCCGCCGTACACCAAAGAGCTGCCGCTCGATCAGGCCCCGCCGGGGATGCTCGGCCTGGAGACCGCACTCGCCCTGTCGCTCGGCGAACTGGGGATGCCCGTTGCCGATGTCGTCGCCGCATTGAGCTGGAAGCCGGCCGCGATCGCCGGTGTCGCTGATCGTCAGGGTCGACCGATCGTGCCGGGGGAACCTGCGCACCTCGCCGTGTTCGACCCGCACCTCGAGTGGACCGTCGATCCGCACACCCTCGCCAGCCGCAGTCGGAATACGCCGTACGCCGGTCGCACCCTGCGCGGCCGGGTGCGCCACACCGTGTTCGCCGGCGACCCGGTCGTCGTCGACGGGGTCGCGACTCGCTGAACGTCAGCGGCGCCGGGCTTCGTCCACCGCGCCGATGAGCCGGTGGAACACCTCGTCGGGGGTGGCCACACCGTCGACGACGACGAGCCGTCCGCGCTGGCGGTAGTACTCGATGAGCGGCGCCGTCTGCTCCTCGTAGAGATCGAGTCGGCGGTTGATCGCCTCGGGGGTGTCGTCGGCACGCTGCAGCACATCACCGCCGCAGACTTCGCAGATCACCGGACCGCGATCGTGGCTCGCGACATAGTTCATGCCGCAGTCGCGACACACCCGACGCGACGACAGTCGGGCGAGGACAAGTTCGCGCGGTACATCGAGGTCGAGCACGGCATCGAGCGGCAGGTCGCGCGTGATCTCGTCGAGTGCGGCGGCCTGCACCACCGTGCGCGGGAAGCCGTCGAGGATGTAGCCACGGCTGCGCGTGTCGGGCTCGGCGAGCCGGTCGCGCACGATGCCGATCATGATGTCGTCGCCGACCAGCCGACCTTCGTCCATCACCTTCTGGGCGAGGATGCCGAGCTCGGTGCCCTCTCGCGTCGCGGCGCGCAGGACATCACCGGTGCTGATGTGGGGCACCACGTAGTGGCGCGACAGTCTCACGCACTGGGTTCCCTTGCCAGCGCCTTGGCGCCCGAGCAAGATCAGCCGGGCGCCCCGGATCACTTCAGGAAGCCCTCGTAGTTCCGCAGCATCAACTGACTGTCGATCTGACGCATCAACTCGAGTGCGACACCGACGGCGATCAGCACGGTGGTCCCGGCGAACGGGAAGTTGCGGACGCCGAATGCCCACAGCAGCAGGTATGGCATGATCGCGATGACCGCGACGAACACGGCGCCAGGCAGGGTGATCCGGTTGACCGCCTTCCCGAGGTACCGCTCGGTCTGCGGACCGGGGCGCACACCGGGGATGAAGCCACCCTGCCGGCGGATCTGGTCGGCCTGACGGATCGGGTCGAAGGCGATCGAGTTGTAGAAATAGGCGAAGGCGATGATCATCACCGAGAACAAGGTGATGTACACCCAGTTCTGGCTGTTCACGAGGTACAGGTCGACCTTCTCCTGCACCCATGCGCGCCAGCCGCCACGGGCGCCGCCGAGCAGATTGGCGATCAACACCGGCAGCAGCAGGATGCTGCTCGCGAAGATGGTCGGCACGACACCGCTCTGGTTCACCTTGAGCGGGATGTACGTGCTCTGCCCGCCGTACATCCGCCGACCGACGACACGCTTGGCGAACTGCACCGGAATACGTCGCTGGGCGAGATCGACGCGCACCACGGCAAGCACGATGCCGATGCACAGCGCGAGCAGCAGGGTGAACACGAACCAGTTCTTCTCCTGCGACACCCGGTAGAAGCTGAGTGGCAGATCGCTGACGACGCTGGCGAAGATCACCATGCTCATGCCATTGCCGATGCCGCGCTGACTGATCAACTCGCCGATCCACATGAGGGTGGCGGTGCCACCGACGAGGGTGATGATCACCAGATAGCCGCGGGGCCACATGCCGTCGGTGAGCAGGCGCAAGTTCTGCGGGTACGTCTGGGCCGCACCGAAGAACGCATTGCCATTGCCGTTGCCGAAGATGAAGGTGAGCGCCGTTGCCTGGAGCAGCGAGATGCCGATGGCCACATACCGCGTGTACTGGGTGATCTTGCGCTGGCCGACCGCACCTTCCTGCTGCAGCTTCTCGAGCTTGGGGATCACCACGCCGAGGACCTGCATGATGATGCTCGCCGTGATGTACGGCATGATCCCGAGGGCGAAGACACTGAAGCTGGCGAAGGCGCCGCCGCTGAACAGGTTGAGGAACCCGAGGGCACCCTGGGTGTTCGCTGCGGCCTTGAACTGCTTCACGGCCTCGGGGTCGATGCCGGGGACGCGGATGGCTGCGCCGACACGGTAGAGGGCGACCATCGCCAACAGGAACAGCACCTTGTTCCGCAGATCGGGCACCTTGAAGACGTTCTTCACGCTGGAGAACATGTGGTGACTCCTGTTCGAGTGGCGCGCCGACTCAGCGGTTGGCGAACTGGTTGCCCTTGACGGGCGGACGACCCTGCTTGAAAGGCAGAGGGATGATCGTGACCGTGCCGCCGGCCGCAACGATGGCCGACTCGGCCGCCTTCGAGCAGGCGTGCACGGTGACGTCGACCTTCGTCGTCACCTCACCGCGGGCGAGGATCTTGACGAAGGTGTCCTTGCGGACGAGTCCCTTGGCGACCAAGACCGCCGGATCCACGGCGGCAACGCCGAGGGCCGACAACTGATCGAGGTTGACCGGGCTGTACTCGACGCGGAACGGGTTGTTGAACCCCTTCAACTTCGGGACACGCTGCTTGAGGCCGGTCTGACCACCTTCGAAGCCGCGACCCACCTTGCCGCGGCCGCGGGCCTTCTGACCCTTGGTGCCGGCGCCGGCGGTCTTGCCGCCCTTACCGCCGATACCGCGGCCGACCCGCTTCTTGGACTTCGTGGAGCCCGGTGCCGGGCTGAGTTCGTCGACGCGCATGTCGTCAGTCCTCCGTGCTCTCCGACACCTCGATGAGGTGCGGGATGCGGGCGATCATCCCGCGGATCTCGGGCCGATCAGGCAGGGTGTTGGTGTCGCCGATGCGGCGCAGTCCGAGGGCGCGCAATGTCCCCCGGTTCTTGGGCTTGTTGCCGATCGCCGAACGCACCTGGGTGACGATGAGCATCCGCTCGGCGGCGGCGGCCTTCTTGGCAGCCATCAGTGGGCCTCCCCGGTGGCGTTCTGCTTCTTGCGGTCGTTGTACGCGCGCAGCACACCGCGCGGCACGAACTCATCGGCGGGCAGACCACGGCGGGCGGCAACCTCGTCGGGACGACGCAGTGCCTTGAGACCGTTGATCGTCGCCCGGGCGACGTTGATCGCGTTGGCGGATCCGAGCGACTTGCACAGCACGTCGTGGATGCCGGCCTCCTCGAGGATCACCCGGGCCGCACCGCCGGCGATGACGCCGGTACCGGGGGCGGCGGGCTTCATGAGCACGCGGCCTGCCGAGTTGATGCCGAGGATCGGATGGGTGATGGTGCTGCCGGCGAGCGGCACGTCGAACAGGTTCTTCTTGGCCTCTTCGGTGCCCTTCTGGATCGCCAGCGGCACCTCCTTGGCCTTGCCGTAGCCCAGACCGACGCGCCCGTTGCCGTCGCCGACGACGACGAGGGCCGTGAACGAGAAGCGACGACCACCCTTGACGACCTTCGCGACACGGTTGATCGCGATGACACGCGACTCGCGCAGTCCGCTCGGATCGGGTGCCCGCTCGTCGCCGCGCGGTCCTGCGTTGGTGTACGTGGCCATCAGAACTCCAAACCTGCTGCCCGGGCCGCAGTGGCAACTGCGGCGACACGGCCGTGGTAGAGGTATCCACCACGGTCGAACACGACCTTGTCGATGCCGGCGGCCTTGGCGCGCTCGGCGATCAGCGAACCGACACGCTCGGCCGCTCCGACCGACGAGCCCTTGCCGCTGCGCAATCCACTCTCGGTGGTGCTCGCCGCGACGAGGGTGCGCCCACTGTCGTCGTCGATCACCTGCACCGAGATGTGCTTGTTGGTGCGGTGCACGGCGAGACGCGGACGTACCGCGGTGCCATGGATCTTCTTGCGCACCCGGCGGTGACGGATCAGTCGACCGGTGCGGCGCTGCTGTGCGGTGTTGCTCATGTCGTGGTTCCTCGGCTCACTTCTTGCCGGTCTTGCCGGCCTTGCGCAGCACCCGCTCGCCGAGGTACCGCACACCCTTACCCTTGTAGGGCTCGGGCTTGCGCACGGCGCGGACGTTGGCGGCCACCTGACCGACGAGTTCCTTGTCGATGCCCTTGACGACGACGCGGGTCTGGGTCGGCACCTCGAAGGTGATCCCCGAGGGAGCGTCCATCACCACGGGATGGCTGAACCCGAGGTTGAGACGCAGCTGGGTGGGGCTGACCGCCTCGGCGCGGTAACCGACGCCGATGATCTCGAGTTCCTTGCTGAAGCCGTCGGTGACGCCGACGACCATGTTGTTCACCAGGGTGCGCGTGAGGCCGTGGAGGGCCCGGTTCTGGCGCTCGTCGTCGGGACGCTCGACGAGGAGTCGACCCTCGTCGTGGCGCACGACGATCGCGCCGGGGATCACACGCGACAGGGTGCCCTTGGGCCCCTTCACCGTGACGGCGCCCTCGGCGATCGTGACGTCGACACCGCCGGGGACGGCGATGGGTGCGTTACCGATACGAGACATGTCAGACCTTCTCTCTCACCACACGTAGCAGAGGACTTCGCCGCCGACCTTGCGCTTGCGCGCTTCGCGGTCGGTCATCAGCCCGTTGCTGGTGGACAGGACAGCGACCCCGAGGCCGCCGAGCACGCGCGGCACCTCGGTGCTCTTGCGGTAGATCCGCAGACCGGGGGTCGAGATTCGGCGCAGGCCGCTGATGGTGCGCTTGCGGTCGGACGAGTACTTCATCGAGATCGTCAGGACATCGCCGGGGCCGGTGGTCGACGGTGCGACCGAGAACCCGGTGATGTAGCCCTCCTTCTCGAGGATCTTCGCCAGGGCGATCTTCTGCTTGGATGCGGGCATGCGCACCTCATCGTGCATCGCCGTATTGGCGTTGCGGATGCGGGTGAGCATGTCGGCGATGGGATCAGTCAGCATGTCGTCTCCTCACCAGCTCGCCTTGGTGACGCCGGGGATCTCACCCGCGTGGGCCATTTCGCGCAGGCACACGCGGCACAGGCCGAACTTGCGGAACACCGAGCGGGCACGACCGCAGCGACGGCAGCGCGTGTAGCCGCGCACCTTGAACTTCGGTGTGGCGTTCGACTTGTTGATCAGGGACTTCTTGGCCATGTCAGGAACCCTCCGTCACTTCTTCTTCGCCGCGGACTTGGCGGGCGCGCCCTTCGGGCCACGCATCGAACGTCCGCGCTTCTTGCTCGCCGCTGCCTGTGCGTCGGCGCCCTGCTTGAACGGGAAACCGAACGCATCGAGCAGCGCTCTGCCGTGCTCATTGGTGACCGCCGTGGTGACGATCGTGATGTCCATCCCGCGAGGGGCGTCGATCTTGTCGTAGTCGATCTCCGGGAAGACCGTCTGGTCGGCGAGGCCGAACGTGTAGTTGCCCCGTCCGTCCCAGCTGTGGGCCGGCAGTCCGCGGAAGTCGCGGATACGCGGGATTGCCACCGAGATGAGGCGGTCGAGGAACTCCCACATCCGGTCACCGCGCAGGGTGACCTTGCAGCCGATCGACTGACCTTCGCGCAGCTTGAAGCCGGCGATGCTGTCCTTGGCCTTGTTGATGATCGGCTTCTGACCGCTGATCTTGGTGAGATCGGCGACGGCGCCCTCGAGCAGCGACGGCTGCTGGGTGGCCCGACCGACGCCCATGTTGATGACGATCTTCTCGAGCCGCGGCACCTGCATCGGGTTGGTCAGGCCGAGCTGCTCGGCGAGTGCCGCGTGGATCTCGGCCTGGTACCGCTGCTTGAGGCGCGGTGTGGTGGTCGTTGCGCTGGCCATCAGATCACGTCCCCGGTCGTGCGCGCGATGCGCTCCTTGGTGCCGTCGGCGCCGATCCGGTAGCCGACGCGGGTGGTCTTGCCCTTGTGCACGAGCATCACGTTGCTCGCATCGATGGGCAGGTCCTTGTCGATGATGCCGCCCTGCTGGGTGGCCGAACGGGCCTTCTGGTGCTTGCGCACCGTGTTGACGCCGTTGACGATCACCTTGTTGGCGGTCGGGAAGACCTCGGCGATCTCGCCTTCCTTGCCCTTGTCCTTGCCGGTGATCACGCGCACCAGGTCGCCCTTCTTCAGCTTCATGGTCACAGCACCTCCGGGGCCAGCGACACGATGCGCATGAACTTCTTGTCGCGCAGTTCACGACCCACTGGGCCGAAGATGCGCGTGCCGCGCGGAGTGAGGTCGTCCTTGATGATGACGGCTGCGTTCTCGTCGAAACGGATGTAGCTGCCGTCGGGGCGACGCTTCTCCTTCTTGGTGCGCACGACGACGCACTTCACGACGTCGCCCTTCTTCACGGCGGCGCCGGGGATGGCGTCCTTCACCGTGGCGACGAAGATGTCGCCGATCGAGGCGTACCGACGGCGCGTGCCGCCGAGCACCTTGATGACGAGCACTTCCTTGGCGCCGCTGTTGTCGGCGACGCGCAGACGGGATTCCTGCTGGATCACTTGGCACGCTCCAGGATCTCGACGACCCTCCACCGCTTGTTCTTGCTGAGCGGACGGGTCTCCATCACACGGACCTTGTCACCGATGTTGACGTCGTTCGCCTCGTCGTGGGCGTAGAGCTTCTTGGTACGCATGACGAACTTGGCGTACTTGGGGTGACGGACGCGCTCGACCACGGCGACGACTGCGGTCTTGTCCATCTTGTTCGACACCACGAGACCCTCGCGGACCTTGCGTGACACACGTTCGGTGTTCTCGGCCATCACTTGCCTGCCTCTGCCAGCGCGATCTCGCGAGCGCGGATGTGGGTGTTGATGCGTGCGATCTGCCGGCGCACCTGACGGATCGCTGCGTTGTTCTCGAGCTGACCGGTTGCATTGCGGAAGCGGAGGTTCAGCGCCTCCTGCTTGGCGGCACGGAGTTCCTCGATCAGGTCGGCGAGGTCGAGCTCGCTCAGTTCTTCGTTCGACTTGGCCATGTCAGAAGGTCTCCTCGCGGGTGACGATGCGCGCCTTGATGGGGAGCTTCTGGATGGCCTTGGCCATCGCTCCCCTGGCGATCTCCTCGTTCGGGAACGACAGTTCGAACAGCACGCGACCGGGCTTCACCACGGCGACCCAGAACTCGGGGTTGCCCTTCCCCGATCCCATGCGGGTCTCGGCCGGCTTCTTGGTGACCGGCTTGTCGGGGAACACGTTGATCCACACCTTGCCGCCGCGCTTGATGGCGCGGGTCATGGCGATACGTGCGGCCTCGATCTGGCGGGCGGTGAGCCAGCCGGGCTCGAGGGCCTGGATGCCGTACTCGCCGAAGGCCAGTTCGTTCCCACCCTTCGAGAGACCGGCGGTGCGGCCACGGTGGTGCTTGCGGTGTGCGACTTTGCGGGGCATCAACATGGTGGATCAGTCCTCCCCACGGAAGTGCGGGGTCTCGTGCCCGGCACCGAGGGTGCGGCGGGCGATCTCCTCTTCCTCGTCGAGCAACTTCTCGAGTTCGGGATCGGCTTCTTTCAGGAGCGGAGTCGCCGCGGCGTCGGCGGCCTCTTCGGCCTTGCGACGTCCACTCGACGACACGACTCGCTTGGCGCCGGCACCCGACGTCTCGCCGACGGCCATGGCGGCCTCGCGCGAGATCTTGTCGTCGAGGAGCGGCTTGTACGGAAGGATGTCGCCGCGGTAGATCCAGACCTTCACACCGACACGGCCGCTCGAGGTGCGAGCCTCGCGGAATCCGTAGTCGATGTCGGCGCGGAGCGTGTGCAACGGCACGCGACCTTCGCGGTACCACTCGGTACGGCTCATTTCGGCGCCGCCGAGACGACCCGAGCACTGCACGCGGATGCCGAGGGCACCGGCCTTCTGCGCGTTCTGCACGGCGCGCTTCATGGCCCGGCGGAAGGCGATACGACCGACGAGTTGGTCGGCCACGCCCTGGGCGATGAGGGCCGCGTCGAGTTCGGGCGACTTGATCTCGACGATGTTCAGCTGCACCTTGTTGTTTCCGGTGAGCTTGGTGAGTCCGGCGCGGATCTCGTCGGCCTTGGCTCCCTTGCGACCGATCACGATGCCCGGGCGAGCGGTGTGGATGTCGACCTTCAGGGTCTCACCGCGCTTGCGCTCGACTTCGATGCGGCTGATGGCCGCGTCACCGAGATTGTTGATGATGAAGTCGCGGATCTTCCAGTCTTCGGTGAGGTAGTCCTTGTACTGGCGCTCGCTGAACCAGCGGCTCTTCCAGTCGGTGGTCACGCCGAGGCGGAAGCCGTAGGGATTGATCTTCTGACCCATCAGTTGTTCTCCTCGGACGCTTCGGTCGTCTCGTTGGTCTCGGGCGATTCGGTGGCGTCGGATCCGCCTTCGCGCTTCTCGGCGAACTTCTCGCGGCGCTTCTGCACGCG
>JBJSXI010000062.1:0-9353 GCA_046086305.1 Ilumatobacteraceae bacterium | reverse complement strand
GAGTGCCGTGGCGGAGATCGGGAGGCGTTCGCGGAGCTCTACCGACGTCATGCCCCTGCGGCGCGGGCTGCGGCTCGATCGATCACCGGGTCGACCGCCGACGCCGAGGATGTGACGTCGGAGGTGTTCCTCCGGCTGTGGCGGGTGATGACCGCCGGCGGCGGACCGACGGCGTCGGTGCGCGCCTACCTGATGACCTCGGTGCGCCATGTGTGCGTCGACCGGTCGCGTCGTCGGCACATGGTCCCAAGCGGACGGATCGACGAGATGTGCGTGTCGTCGGCACCGAGCGCCGATGAATCGTCGATGCACCTCACGGCGGACGAATGTGCCATGGTGCGCCGGGCCGTGGCGGCGCTCCCGGAGCGATGGCGCACTGCGCTCAGGGTGGGCCTCGAGCACGACGGGTCGGCGCGTGCGGTGGCCGAGGTGATGCACATCGCGCCGAACGCAGCGGCAGCACTCACCTATCGGGCGCGTGAAGGGCTCCGTCAGGCATATCTCGTCGCCCACGTCGAAGCTCCCGACGATCCATCCTGCCGGTGGTGTGTGGCCCACCTCGGGGCGCACGTACGAGGTCGTTCCTCCGACCACGATCGCACTCGTGTCGTTGCGCATCTCTCGGGGTGTGCCGTGTGTGCCGAGATCGAGCAGCAGTTACGCGAACTCGACGCCGACCTTCCGGGTCATCCGTGAGCCAGCGCGGTCAGCGGTCGTCGCCGCGTTGATCACGCAGGAATTGCTCGACCTCTGCCATCAACTCGTCGCTGTCGAGGTGTCCGGGGTCGATCACCTCGACATCGTCGTCGTCGGCATCGTCGGTGTCGTCGTAGTCGAGGTCGTCGTACTCGTCGTCACCCATCGATTCGAGGCGTGCGACGTAGCCCATGAGGTCGCTGTCGTCGGCGACGACTGCGTTGACCCGCATGTCGTACTCGTCGGCCTCGGCGCGCAGTCGGGCGACCGGGGCCGGCGTCCCGATGATCTCGCACGCGCGCTCGACGAGCGCCAGTGATGCCTTCGGCGACGGGACCTGCGATGCGTAGGCCGGCACGGCGGCCCACAACGAGGCAGACGGAAGGTCGTGTCGCGCGCAGGCATCCTGCAGCACGCCGACGATGCCGGTGGGCCCCTCGTAGCGGCTTCGTTGCAGGTCGAAGCGCTCGATGATGTCCTGATCGGTGGCGGTCCCGATCAGCTGCACCGGGCGCGTGTGGGCGACATCGGCCAAGAGTGCGCCGAGGGTGAGCACCATCGACGCATCGATCTCACGGGCCACGGCGATGAGTTGATCGGTGAACAGCCGCCACCGGAGGGCGGGTTCGGGACCGAGCACCAAGACGACGTCGCCACCGGGGGTGCTGGTGCTCCAGAGTCCGACGGTGGGCCACACGATCGTGCGGGCTCGCTCCGGTGTGAGCCGGACATGGGGTCGCACGGTGGCGAAGTCGGTGAACTCTTCGGGGTCGATCTCGGCGAGCGCCGACGCGCCCCACGCCTCGACGAGATGACGGACACTGTTACTGGCTGCATCGGCCGCGTCGTTCCAGCCGGTGAACGCCGCCACGACGGTCGGGCGTCGAAGCGAGGGCCGGGCGAGCCAGCGCACGTGATCCATCTGGGCGGAGGCTATCGCCGCCGCACAAGTGTCTCGTCGGCGACGAGGCAGTGTCGCCTTGCACGAATCTTGGATGAACTTGGATGAACCTCGGACGGGTGATCACTGACACGGGTGGTGGGGCCGCAATACGGTCGAGGACATGGAACTCGAGAAGATCGCCGGTCTCCCGGCCCACCCGCTGTTCGTCCACGTCCCTGTCGTGCTCATCCCGCTCGCCGGCATCCTCGCCATCATTTTCGCCGTGAGGCCGGCCTGGCTCGACCGGTTCGGCTGGGGTCTGGTCGGCCTGTCGGGTGTCGGCATGCTCGGCGCGATCCTGGCGGCCGGATCGGGTGAAGCACTCGAAGAGATGCTCGAGGACAAGGGCGAGGTGATCTCCAAGAGTCTGAAGAAGCACGCCGAGATGGGTGAGACCGCGCGCACCGTCGCCATCGTCTTCTTCCTCATCGTGCTCGCAGTAGTACTCGTGCGCTCGATGGCCAAGAAGAGGGCCGAGGGCAGCGGTGTGTCGAAGTTCGTCGCCTCGAAGGGTGGCGCAGTGGCGATGAGCGTGTTGCTGGCACTGTCGGCAGCCGGCGCCACATACGCGACGGCCACCGCGGGCCACAGCGGCGCCGAAGAGGTCTGGAAGGAAGAGTTCGGCAACACGGGCGGCGACTATTACGAAGAAGAGGATGAAGACGGCATCATCCTGCAGGACGCAGGCACGACACCCGCCGACGCCGCCGGCTGATCCCAGCATCGAAGGACTCCCTGCGCGGCCGGGCCTTCGGGCCCGGCTGCTGCGCGCCGGGCAGGTGTCGTAGCGTGATCGGCATGGCAGTGGAGATCGAGCTCGCAGCAGCGGCGAGCGACGAGGTGGTCGAGGCATTCGCCCGTCTCGTGCCGCAGTTGTCGCGGAGCTCGCCCCCTCCGGATCGCGAGGCACTGGCCCGCATGATCGACGCGGAGGCATGCGACGTGTTCGTCGCGCGCGTCGAGGGTCGGATCGTCGGCTCGCTCACCCTGGTGGTCTTCGAGATCCCCACAGGTGTACGTGCATGGATCGAGGATGTGGTCGTCGACGAGGCGGCACGAGGCCACGGCGTCGGTGAAGCACTCAATCGAGCAGCACTCGAGCGAGCCCGTGCACGTGGCGCGAAGACGGTCGATCTCACCTCGCGTCCGTCTCGCGAGGCGGCGAACCGTCTGTACCGGCGCCTCGGCTTCGTCGCCCGCGACACGAACGTCTACAGGTACGAGTTAGAAGCCTGATCTGCCCCGACCCTCGAGATCGTTGGTCAGCGACGAGCTCGCCAGCGGAGGGCCTGCACCATCGGCAGTCCGACGAGGAGAGTGATCGCGACCGCCCATGTCCCGAGCGTCGGAACGTCGCATCCAGTGAAGGTGTCGGCATCGGTGTGGCCGAACATGTCACCGAATGCCGAGTTGGGCCAGCGGGTCTCCGTGCACACCACCATGTGCTTCGGGCCGGCGAGGACGGAAAGGGCCGCCAGCGCAAACCCGATGATGAAAGCGATCGGCCATTGGAGCCAGGCCGGGAGACACGAGCGGGTACCCACCGCATCGTCGTAGCAGACGGCGAACTCTCACGGCGACGAAGACGAGTGGGTGAGCGACCCTGGTCGGTGGGCGACCTTCACTCGGGCCCGGATAGACCCGGCTCCGGCCCCTTGCAGGGCAGCGGTAGCCTCAGGGGTATGGGTGCGCGTCGGGAGCTCGTCGAGGCGAAGCGGGCCGAGATTTGCGCGGTCGTTCGTCGGCATCGCGGCCGTTCGGTTGCGGTGTTCGGGTCGGTGGCTCGGGATGAGGAGTCGGCGACGAGTGACATCGACTTCCTGGTGGAGTTCGAGGCGGGCAGTTCATTGTTCGATCTGCTGCATCTGAGCGAGGAGCTCGAGGTGTTGCTGGGTGTTCCCGTCGACGTGGTCTCTGCTGGCGGATTGAAGGATCGCGACGATCACATCCGACGCGAGGCCGTCCCGCTGTGAGTCGCAGCGACGACGAGCGCGTCGCCGACATCCTCGATGCGGCCGACGAGCTTGCGCTGGTCGTCACCGTCGGTCGTCAGACCTTCGGCGAGAGCGTGCTGCATCGGCGCGCCGCAGAGCGCTTGCTCGAGATCATCGGTGAAGCGAGCACCGCGCTCAGTGAAGCGTTCACGGCTGCTCGTCCTGGCGTTCCGTGGCGAGATGTCGGTGCCTTGCGGATCCTCCTCGCCCACCACTACCACCGCATTGACATCGACCAGGTGTGGCAGATTGCCACCATCTCTGTGCCCGAGTTGGTCCGTCACCTCCGCCCCGATGGTGCCAGCGGTTTCCAATCAGCAAGGTGACACGAACGTGTATCGATACGACCTCTGAGCGCACGCCGTGCGGCATGGCATCTCGAATGTGCGCCGCTGGTCGATCCACTTGATGCTGTTTGCCTCGTCGGTAGAATCAATGCATGACGTCGATCGAGCGCGTGGTGACGAAGCGGCGACTCGAAGATCCCGACGAAGCGTGGCGCTACTGGGTGACGCGGCCGATCGCTGAGCGCCTTGAGGCGGTCGAGAAACTCCGGCGAGAACGTCACGGGTGGGCCCATGGAACTGAACCCCGACTTCCAAGAGTTCTTACGATCGTTCGTCGCCCATGACGTTCGCTTCCTGATCGTCGGCGGGTACGCGCTCGCTGCGCATGGGCATCCCCGGTACACGAAGGACCTGGACGTCTGGGTGTGGACCGATCCCTCGAACTCGTCACGCGTCGTCGCGGCGTTGGAAGAGTTTCGGTGGGCTCGGTCTCGCTGCGGCCGACTTCGAGGAGCCGGGTGTGGTGGTGCAACTCGGGCGCGAACCGCAGCGGATCGACATCCTCACCATCGCCACCGGGCTGGTCTTCGACGAGGCCTACGAGCATCGAGTCTCGGTCGATGTGGGCGGGCTGCCGGTTCCGTTCATCTCGGTCGACGATCTCCGCACGAACAAACTCGCAACGGGACGGCTTCGCGACCAGGCTGACGCTGCCGACCTTCCCCCGACGGACGAAGGTCGTTTCTGACGACGAGATGTAGACGGACGTCTACCGCTACGACCTGGCCGACTGAGCCTCGCAGTTCGATCGGGAAGAACCAGCCCTGTGCTGCGGGCGGGCCACACTGTGGGGATGAGCGATTCTGCGGTCACCTACTCGAGTTACCTGCGTATCGACGACCTGCTTGCGCTGCAGCAGCCGCTGTCCGACGGGCCCGAGCACGACGAGATGCTCTTCATCGTCATCCACCAGGTGTACGAGTTGTGGTTCAAGCAGGTGTTGTGGGAACTCGATCACGTCGCCGTGCTGCTGCAGGCCGACGATCAGGTGCGTAGCGGGCACACCCTGCGCCGGGTACTCGCGGTCCTGAAGGTGCTCGTGAGCCAGATGGATGTGCTCGAGACGATGACACCGCTCGAGTTCATGAGCTTCCGGTCGCGTCTCGCTGCGTCGAGCGGGTTCCAGTCGGCGCAGTTCCGCGAGCTCGAGTTCCTGCTCGGGCAGAAGGATCCGGACGCAGTCGACCGAGCCGATCCCTCCAGCGACGCTCGTCGGCGGCTCGAGCGTCGCCTCGCGGCACCGAGTCTGTGGGATGAGGTGTGCGCGCATCTGGCACGTCACGGCTTGGCCATTCCGGCGCATGTGCTCGACCGCGATGTGCGCCGACCGGTCGAACCCGATGCAGCGCTCCAGGAGGTGCTGATCGACGCCTATCGGCGCGACCCCGGGGTGGTCGGTCTGCTCGAGCGGCTCGTCGACCTCGACGAGGGACTGCAGGAGTGGCGGTATCGCCACGTGAAGATGGTGCAGCGCACGATCGGCACCAAGACCGGCACCGGCGGTTCTTCCGGGGTCGGGTACCTGCGCACCACACTCGATCGGCCGGTCTTCCCCGATCTGTGGGCGGTACGTGCGGCGTTCTGACCGCGGTGGCGGTGAGGTGCGGCGTCGACGCCGATCTCAGCCGAAGGCGTTGGAGATCGTCGTGAACGAGTAGCCGCGGTCACGCAGCCCGTCGATGATCCGGGCGAGTGCCGGGCCATCCTGCGACTGCGATCCGACATGCATCACGACGATCGCGCCCGGCTCGATCCGCTCGAACACCCGGGCGACGATCTGATCGACGGTGAGTCCCTTCCAGCCCAGGCTGTCGAAGGTCCACATCACCGTGTAGCGGTAGCCGATCGCGCCCACATCATCGAGCACACTCGTGTTGTAGTCGCCGTACGGCGGTCGCCAGAACGGCTTGGTCGTGCGCCCGATGAGCGGTGCGAGCACGGCATCTGCCCGGTCGAGGTCGGCCTGCCGATCTGCAGCCGAGAGCAGCACCTTCGTCGACGACACACCGGTGTACGAGTAGTGCCGGTAGGTGTGGTTCATCACGGTGTGACCCTCGCGGGCCATCCGGCGCACCTGATCGGGATGAGCGGCAGCGAACTCACCCGTCACCCCGAAGGACGCTGCAACACCCTTGGCCGCGAGTGTGTCGAGGATGAGATCGGTGTACCCCACGTCGCTGCCTGCATCGAGGGTGAGGGCGACCACCTTCGACGAGGTCGGCAAGCGGTGGACGGCAACCGAGCGACTGCCGCTCGGCGGTGCGGTGGTCGGTGAGGTCGTCACCGGCGGGCGGGTGGTCGGCGGCACGACGGTCGGCGGCACGGTGGGTGCGACGGTGGTGCTGGTGGTGGTGGAGGTGGTCGTCGTGCTCGTCGATGTCGAGGTGGTCGACGTGTCGGTGGTGGTGGTCGCCGGCTGGGTGGTCGTCGTGACGGCCGAGGTGGTGGGGGCACCACTGGTGGACGGACTCGACGAGGTGTCCGAACAGGCCGCGGCGAGAGCGGCGGCAGCGATCAGCGCAGCGACGGCATGGCGTTTCACACCCACATCATCGCCCACGCGGCAACCGTGTGACAGTGGACGAAAGACCTCGGTGAGATGTGTCGCACGTCGCACACCATCTTCACCGTGCTCTCACCTTCGGGGGGCACGATGTCGATGCACAGGACAACCGACCCGAGAGGAGGAGTCATGTTGAACGGTCGTAGGACATGGATGTGGGACCACGGTGATCGCGTCTGGTGGTTCGTCGGACTGCTCGCCGTGATCGCGCTGTGGGCAGTGGTGGTGTGGCTCATCGTCGGTGCGGTGCGCCGCCCCGGTGGGGGAGCGCCCGTCGAGTCGGGTCCCGCGGCCCCGGCGTCTCCGGCCCGCCCGACACCCGAACAGATCCTCGCCGAGCGTCTCGCACGCGGCGAGATCGATCCCGACGACTACCGACTGCGGCTCGAGACGCTGCGGGCGTTACCACCCGACACGGCGCCACCGTCGTGATCGACCGACGCCACACGGTGCGGCGCCGCGATGTGCGGTGGTCGGATCGAGATGGCACCATGGCCCGATGAGTTCCGGGTTCGAGTCGATCACCGAGCCCGCTCGGCGCGCGCTCGCCGGTGCCGTGCGGGCGCGGGTGGTCGGCCCCGATGCCGATCAGCGTGCCGATGAACTGTTCACGGCTCCCGGCGAGCGGTGGTTCGCCGACGATGCGGTCATCCGCATCGTCCATGCCGATGCGAGCATGTTCGTCGGCGGTCTGCGGGCGCTGCTGTTGCAGTCGCTGCATCCTCTGGCAATGGCCGGGGTCGCCCAGCACAGCGACTACCGAGCCGACCCGTGGGGTCGACTGCAGCGCACGGCCGACTTCCTCGCTGCCACCACCTACGGACCTGCCGAGGAGGCCCAGCGGGCGATCGACACGGTGCGCCGCGTGCACACCCGGGTGGTCGGCACCGCACGTGACGGTCGTGCGTACAGCGCGAACGATCCGCACCTGTTGAAGTGGGTGCACCTCGCCGAGCTCGACTCGTTCCTGGTTGCGTTCGATCGCCATGGTGCGCGTCGGCTGAGCGAGGCAGAGCGCGATGCCTATGTCGACGACATGGCGCGTATCGCCACGGCGTTGGGTGTGAAGGAGCCGCCGCGATCGGCGCGTGAACTCGATGCGCAGCTGCGCTCGTACCGGTCGGAACTGCAGAGCACCCCCGAGGCGCGCGAGGCCGCGCGGTTCCTCCTGCTCACCCCACCGATGCCGGCCGTGGCCCGCCCCGCCTACGGCGTACTCGCCGCTGCGGCGGTGAGCCTGTTGCCGCGCTGGGCGCGCTGGCCACTGCGACTGCCGTGGCTGCCGGTGAGCGAGCGAGCGGTCGTGCGTCCGGCAGGTGAGGTGCTCACCCGTGCATTGCGCTGGGCGCTGACGCCAGATTCACCGCACATGCGTCACTGACATGACGCGAAAGAGGGTGCCCCGAAGGGCACCCTCTTCCACAGAGTCACGGGTGCGAACGCCCGTCGGTGTTGGCTCAGGCGGTGACGCGGCGCCGACTGATCGCGGTGACCAGCAGACCGGCACCGAGCAGTGCAGCGGCCAGCATGGCCATTGTGGTGCCCGAACCGGTGTCGCCACCGAGGTCACCGTCGGAGGGCAGCAGCACTGCATCGATGATGTGCAGGACGCCGTTGCAGGCCTCGATGTCGACCTTGGTGATCTTGGCGTTGTTGACGTACCAGGCACCACCGCTCTCGGTGAACTGGACCTTCTTGCCGGTGAGCAGCGTGGAGACAGTGCTCTCCGTGAGGTCGGTCGACATCACCGCACCGGGAACCGCGTGGTAGAGGAGGATCGCCTCGAGAGTGCCGTCCTCGACGAGTGCGGCGATCGCAGCCTCTCCCTCGGGGGTGTTCGGGTCGATTCCGAGTGCGGCGAACAGCGCCTCGAACGCGGCGTTCGTCGGGCCGAAGACCGTGATCGGGCCGGCTTCGCAATCCTTCATGACGTCGTCGAGTCCGGTTGCCGTGAGGGCCGACGTGAGGTACGTGAGCCGGTTGCTCGTGATCTTGCCCCAGAGCGACGAGGTCGTCGAGGCGCTGGCGGAGCCGGTGGCGAGCGAGCCGACGGCCACAACGGCCGCAACGGCCGCAAGCATCTTCTTCATGGAGCCCCCTGGACGGTGGCCGGGTGATGTCCCGACGGCGAGGAGTATAGGTGTGTGCGCAGTGAGGGTTCGCACGAACTCGCGCCGTGGTCGATTGCGACACGTGTGATGACAACACTCGGCGTTCCTGCGCCGAGACGCGAAGGAGGGTGCCCCGAAGGGCACCCTCCTTCTCACAGCTTCACGGGTGCGAACACCCGTCGATGTTGGGGATCAGGCCGTGACTCGACGGCGGCTGATCGTGGTGACCACCAGACCGGCGCCGAGCAGCGCAGCGGCGAGCATGGCCATCGTGGTGCCCGAACCGGCGTCGCCACCCATGTCGTCATCGGCCGGCGGCATGAGGACCTTGTCGATCACGTGCACGACACCGTTGCAGGCCTGAACGTCGGGCGTTGTGACAGTTGCGTCGTTGATCTTCACCGGCGGATGGGTGACGGTCGCCATGTCACCGTTCAGCATCTCGACCTCGGCCGGGCTGTCAAGTGCGAGCACATCGGTGGAGGTGACCTCGCCCTCGAGCACGTGGTAGAGGAGGATGTCCTCGATGGTGCCGTCCTCGACGAGAGCCGTCAGCGCTGCCACGCCTTCGGGCGTGCTGGGATCGATCTCGAGCAGAGCAAACAGCGCGGCGAATGCGGCGTTGGTGGGAGCGAACACCGTGACCTCGGTGTCTGTGCACTCATCCACTGCAGTCTTGAGGCCGGTGAGGTCGAGCGC
>JBJSXI010000061.1:0-5895 GCA_046086305.1 Ilumatobacteraceae bacterium | reverse complement strand
CACCTGCGCGGCGACGGCGGGCCAGGCTCCGAGCACGGTGCGCACCTCGAGACCGCGGCCGTGCGCCTCGTCGGTGAACACGTCGAGCATGTCGGCCTGGTGGTCGACCCCCACGACGGCGACGGCCGGTGGCGTGAGACCGAAGGTGGCTCGCCCGCCACCGCAGCCGACATCGAGCACGGTCGGTGCGCGCCCGGCACGGCCGAGTGCCTCGAGTGCACGGTGCCGAGACGGTGTGTCGACGAACAGGTCGCCGCTCGGCCGAAAACTCTCGGTGGGGTGGATCCACGGCGACTGTGGTGCGGCGGCGAGGATCTGCTCGGGGATCCCCCAGCGGCCGTGGGCGCTGGCCCACTCGGCGGCGACGTCGTGCTCCACGGCGT
Source organism: Ilumatobacteraceae bacterium (assembly GCA_046086305.1). GTDB lineage: Bacteria > Actinomycetota > Acidimicrobiia > Acidimicrobiales > Ilumatobacteraceae > UBA668. Next base: position 5,512 of record JBJSXI010000061.1, on the reverse strand, counting down.
CACCGTATCGCCGGCCGGTGTACGCCGGGGTCGGCTCAACTCGCGCCGACGAGCGGTGCGAGCGAAGTGAGGGTGTCGTCGAGGGCGTCGAGCGCAGTGGCCAGCTGGTCGTCGGTGTGGGCGAGCCCGAGGTTCATCATCCCGCGCGGTGCGGTGTAGATGCCGCGGGCGAGCAGGCCGAGGAACACGAGTTCCTGTAGGTCGTGGTTGCGTCGGACCACCTCGGCGACGGTGTGGGGTGCAGTAGGTGTGGCGTGCAGCGACATCATCGAACCGAAGCCGGTCACCGACATCGGGTGCCGGGCGAGCACAGCGGCGACGTTGGCCCGGAAGTCGTCGCCGCGTGCGGTGTGGGCCACGGCGACCTCCGAGGTGTACACGGTGCCGAGGACCACCGTGCCGGCATTCATCGTGGCGAGGTTGTTGTTGAACGTGCCCGCATGGCTGATCGTGGCCGGCTTCGTCGCGCCCTGACTGGTGTCGTACTGATCGAGGAGCTCGGCGCGACCACCGAATGCGCCGAAGGAGAATCCACCACCGATGTACTTGCCGAAGGTGACGATGTCGGCGGGGCTCGCGTGCAGGTGGGTCATGCCGCGTGGTCCGTGGCGCGAGGTCATCACCTCGTCGGCGATGCAGACCGCACCGACCTGTCTGGCAGCGGCGAACGTGGCGGCGAGGAACTCGGGTCGGGTCGGGATGCAGCCACCCGAGCCGAGCATCGGCTCGACGAGAACTGCGGCGAGATCGTCGGCGTGCTGGTCGATGAGTGCACGGGTGTGGTCGATGTCGTCGTAGGTGCCGATGACGAAGTCGTATGGCGCGTTCCACGGTGCCGGGCCGCTCGCGAAGTACAGCACGCCGCCGTGGTAGCCGCCCTCGAACACGAGCACCTTGCGCCGCCCGGTGGCGCGCAGCGCGGTGGTGATGGCCATCAGGTTCGCCTCGGTGCCCGAGTTGGTGAACCGCACCCGGTCGAGGGCGAACCGTTCGCACATCAGTGTGGCGAGGCGTTCCTCGGCAGGGTGGATACCCCCGACGCTCGCGTTGGTGCGCAGCGCGTCGGCCACGGCGTCGAGAACACGTCGTTCGCTGTGGCCGAGCAGTCCGGCGGTGTAGTCGCCGAGTAGGTCGATGTAGGTGTGGCCGTCGGCGTCGGTGAGTGTGGCGCCCTCACCGGCCACGAATGTGAGCGGATATGGCGCGTGGGTGAGCACGGTGCGGGTGTGCCCACCGGGCAGCACGGCACGAGCTCGGTCGAATGCGGCCCGACTGGCCGGATTGCGGTCGGTGAAGTCCTGGCGGGCACGGTCGAGTGCTGCGGTGAGGTCCGCGTGTCTGAGGTTCACGGCGTCACCGTATCGGTGCGGCGTCAGCGTGTGAGCGGTGCGCGGTACAGCAGGTCGAGCAGTGGGCTGATGTCGTCGAGGTCGGCGATGTGGTCGATCGTGGTGCGCAGCCGAGCGGCGTCGTCGTCGCCCAGCACGGGCGGCACCAACTCGCCCCACTTGACGTCGAGTTCGGCGGACGACAGCGGTTCGTCGGCGTCGCCACGGGCGCGCATCGAAGGTGAACTGATCGAGCGGCCGTCGGAGAGTTCGATCCGCACCGATGCCCACCGTTCCTGCGGGAAGCGGGCATTGGCGGTCGGATCCTCGACGAGGTCGATCTTCGCTGCGACGGCGAGCACCCGTGGGTCGGCGAGTCCGGCGGGACCGATCCGCGCGGGTCCGAGGTCGCCGTGCACGAGCATGGCCGCAACGGGGAACGGGAGGCTGTACTGGGCCTCCTCGGTCGATGCGGGGTGGGCGTGATCGAGCCGACAGCCCGCCGCGAAGGTCGCCACGGCGATCCGTTCGATCTGGTCGAGGGAGAACTCGGGCTGGCGCGCGCACCACCGGGCAGCCTCGATCGATGGTTGGGCCCAGCGGCACACCGGGTACGCCTTGATGTACTGCTCGTGGATCCGCCAGGTGGCGCCGAGGTCGGTCCACAGGTCGGTGACGGTGTCGTCGACGATCGTCTCGGGAAGGGTGGCGGTGAAGCCCAACCGGGCGAGGTCGATGCTCTGCACCCCGATCTGGGCACCCCAGCACGATCCGTCCTTCACCATGGTCGGTTCGTCGATGCAGCGCATCATCAGGCCGCGTGGCGAGCTGAACTCGGCGATCCCGAAGGCGTGTCCGAGTTGGTCGTGGTCGGTGTCGCTGTGACGCGCGGCCGCTGCTGCGGCGGCGAGACAGTTCCACGAACCGGAGGTGAAGTAGTCGGCTGCCGTGCGATGACTGGCGATGCCGGCGCGGATGCCGATCTCGTAGCCGACGACGAGTGTGGCGAGCAGGGCGCGACCCGCCACGGGGCGTCGCTGCCGATCGATCGCTGCGAGAGCGGCGGGCAGGACTGCGACGCCCGTGTGTCCCTTGGTGAGGACATGGCCGTCGTGCGCATCGAACGAGTCGATCGTTGCGGCACCGGCGAATGCGGCGAGGGCAGGGTCGACACCGTCGTGGCCGCCGAACAGCACACGTGCGCCGTCGGGTCGCGGCCCCGAGTGTGCGGCGACGGCGCGACTGATCGCCGCCATGTCGGTGCAACTTCCCGATGCGGCTGTTGCGACGAGGTCGCGGAGGTAGCGAGTGGCACCCTCGAGGGCATGGTCGGGCAGATCGTCGCTCGTCGTGTCGAGTGCCCAGCGGGTGACGGTGTCGAGGATGTCCGAGTGTCGGCGGGTGAGGTTGGTCATGCGGGTGCGCCGATCCAGTCGTGCAGGAATCGGCGGGTCCACGCGTGGATCGATACGTCGAATGCCTCGGCATCGACGAGTTGCTGCTCGAGAGGATGGGTGCCGAGTCGATGGTGGAGATGGGCGTTCCCCGCCCACCATCCGGAGATCATGTCGACCTTGGTGTCGGGATGGAATTGGAAGCCGAAGGCCGACGTGCCGATGCGGAAGGCCTGCACGTCGAACAGCTCACTGCGGGCGAGCAGTTCGGCACCGGGTGGCACGTCGAGGCAGGCCTCGTAGTGCGACTGGAATGCATGGGTGAGTCCATCGAGCACCTCGGCGCCGCCCGAGGTCGGCTCGAGTGGGTAGAAGCCGTACTCTGCCGCGCCGTCGGGTCGCGGACCGGTCGACCCGCCGACGACGGTGGCTAGCGCGTGTGCGCCGTAGCAGAGGCCCAGGTACGGCAGTTCGGCCGACAGCACCCGCTCGATCAGGTCGAGTTCGGCGGCGATGTGCGGGTGATCGGCTGCGAGATACGGAGAGATGTGGTGGCCGCCGATGACGACGGCGTCGATGCCGTCGAGATCGGTGGGAACCGTTTCACCGTCGGCGGGATAGATGGTGCGCACCGTGTGACCGGCCTCGACGAGGAGATCGTCGACACGCGATGCGGTCCACGACCGCGAGTGCACGAGTGACAGCACGGTTGCCACGGCGGCAACCTAGCAAGTGCGCTCTGTGTCGGAGGCTGGTGTCAGCGGGTGGTGCGACGGCGACGCGGACGACCGGCACCGGCCGGTCGTGGGTGTGCGCCACCGGGCCGCGGCCCGGACTTCGCGGCAGCGGCAACGGGTGCCGGTGTGGCCGGACGCCGTGAGGGCGGCGCGGGCGGACCGGTGAGCTCGCCGATGAGCGGATGGCCGGGACGCACCTCGGTGGTGATCGGTGCGATGCGTGCGGCGCGCGCGAGTCCGGCGACGTCACGGCGCTGTTCGGGTGTCGACAGGGTGATCACCGTGCCGGCGGCACCCGAACGCGCGGTGCGGCCCGAGCGGTGCAGGAACGCCTTGTGCTCTGCCGGCGGATCGACGTGCACCACGAGGGCGATGTCGTCGACGTGGATGCCACGTGCGGCGATGTCGGTGGCGATCAGCACACGTGCTTCACCTGTGGAGAACAGGTGCAGGTTGTGGGTGCGTGCCGACTGCGACAGGTTGCCGTGCAGTTCGACGGTGTGGATGCCGGTGCGGGTCATCTGCTGGGCGAGTCGCTTGGCGCCGTGCTTGGTGCGGGTGAACATCAGCACGCGCTCGCGGCCGGCGCCGAGTTCGCGCACGATCGCCGGCTTGTCGCCCGAGGTGACGTGGAAGACGTGATGGGTCATGTCGGGTACGGGTGACTCGACGGGATCCACCGAGTGGGTGGTGGGCTGGTGCAGATAGCGCTGCACCAGTACATCGACTCCGTTGTCGAGGGTGGCCGAGAACAGCAGTCGCTGGCTACGGCGCGGTGTGGCGTCGAGGATGCGCTTCACACCGGGCAGGAAGCCGAGGTCGGCCATGTGGTCGGCCTCGTCGAGCACGGTGATCACGACATTGTCGAGCCGGCAGTGACCCTGACCGATGAGGTCCTCGAGGCGACCGGGGCAGGCGACGACGATGTCGACGCCGCGCGTGAGCGCCGAGATCTGCGGTCCGGCACCGACGCCACCGAACACGGTGGCCACCTCGACGCCGAGGGCGCGGCCGAGGGGTGCGATCGTGGCCATCACCTGGGCGGCCAGTTCGCGCGTCGGCACGAGGACGAGGCCGCGGGGGTGGCGGGCCTTGCGTCGGTCGCGGGTGGCTGCTACGGCGGCGACGACGGGCAGCGCGAAGGCGAGCGTCTTGCCGCTGCCGGTGCGGCCGCGGCCGATGACATCGCGGCCAGCGAGCGAGTCGGGCAGGGTGGCCGTCTGGATGGGCCGGGGGGTGGTGAGACCGGCGGAGGTGAGGGCGTCGACCAGCGGTCGCGGCAGGCCGAAGCCGGCGAAGTCCGCGGTGGGGGCGCCATCGACGCGGGGGTTGGACAGGGTGGAGTGCACTTGGTTCCTTCGGGGTTTCGGTGGCCACACATGCTCGGGCCGCCCGTGAAGGGACCGGGCGCCGTCGGATCACGGCGCTGCATTCGAGACCTCGCAGCGGCGCACGGTGCGCACTGCTCGAGCCAGTGTGCCGGATTCGCGGCCGAACCGGGCAGATCTGCGGCGTCGGGCGGTGCGCGGGTCAGCGCTTGCCGAACAGGGCGCGCATCAGCATGCGGCCGATCTTGGCCTCACGTCCCTGACGGGTGAGCGGGATACCTGTCGCCCGCGACACCTTGCGCTTGGCAGCGGTGATTCCGAGTGCACGCTTCCACGAAAAGCTGAACCCACGCGGCAGACCCATGGCTCGAGCGTAGTCGGCGGTTCGGTCGGTGGTCTGCGGTGGTCTGACTAGCGTGCGGGCGATGTCGGGCTTCACCTATGTGCACGGCGAGCACCTGCCGATCGAGGTGCTGGTGTTCGAGATGGATCCATCGGTGGTCGAGCAGTTCCTCGCCGTCGACCACGAGGTGTGGACCCTGGGTGAGGCGGCGCTGCCCGGGTTCGCGCGGATTCCCTTCCTCTCCAAAGAGGTGTGGCTCGACGATTCGCGGCCTGGCAGGGTGACGGTGATCTTCGTGTGGGAGTCACTCGACGCGTGGATGGCTGTCGGCTCGGCGGAGATCCAGGCGCGCCTGCAGGCGGAGTTCGACGCCCGCTTCCCG
>JBJSXI010000060.1:0-8568 GCA_046086305.1 Ilumatobacteraceae bacterium | reverse complement strand
CGGCGCGGCGCACCCTGGCGACATCGGCGGCCGCCGAACGCTCGGCGTCGAGCGCCTCCGAGCGCTCGGCCTCGAGCCCAGCCACCCGCTCTTCGTAGCCCTCCAGCTCGCCGAGACGTGCCCTCGTGTCAGCAGCGAAGGCGATCACCTCGGTGAGCGAGTCGCCGTACTTGCGACGAAGATCGCGAAGCAACTGCAGACGTTGCCGCACGTCATCGAGCCGACCGGGATCCTCGTCGATCGACTCGGCGAGGCTGCGCAACTCGGCGGCCAGGTCGGCCAGTTCGGCCATGACGATCCGCAGTCGGTCCTCGAGGCCGCTGAACGGTCCGCGACCGGCGATGGCGCGGAGTGCCGCCGCCACGGTGTCGACCGAGCCGGCGTCCTCTGCAAGGGCAGTAGCCGCCCGCAGACCAGCCTCGCGATGCTCGACCGCTCCGGTGAGCAGATCGAATTCCCGCCGGAGCTCATCTTCCTCATCCGGATCCTTCACCCCCGCCGCATCGAGTTCGGCGACCTGGAAGCGCAGGAGGTCGACCTCACGGGCCCGGGCGCGACTGTCGCCGCCGAGCGCAGCCAATGCTGCATCGATCTCGGTCAGTCGGGCCCGAGCATCACGGAGCGGTGCGAGATCGGTTCGGCACCAGTGGTCGAGCGCATCTCGCTGCTCGGCGGCGCTGAGGAGCCGTTGGTGCGAATGCTGACCGTGGAGGTCGACGCTACGTGCACCCAACTCGGCGAGGGTTGCGACGGTCGCCAACCGGCCGTTGACATACGCCCGCGAACGCCCATCGACAGGGATGACCCGGGCGAGGACCCACTCCTCGTCACCGACGACGAAGCGGCCCTCGACACGCGCCTCGGTGCACCCGGCACGAACCATCGCGGCATCGGCCCGGCCACCGACGAGGAGCGAGATCGCCTCGATGAGCATCGTCTTACCGGCACCGGTCTCCCCCGTCAGTGCAGTCAGACCGGCACCGAGCACGAGGTCGAGGTGGTCGATCACCCCGAGGTGCTCGATGTGCAATTCAGTCAACATCAGCGGCCCGTCAGGCCGAACTTGGCCGTGAGCACCTGGTGGAACCGTCGATCGCCGAACCTGACGAAGCGGGCGACGCGCGGCGACGGCGCAACCGCGACACGGTCGCCCTCGTCGAGGGTCACCGTCGCCTCGCCGTCGACGGACAACGCCGCGCTGCGATGGCCAACGATCTCGACCTCGACCCGTTCACCAGGGTCGAGCACGAGTGTGCGGTCGAAGAGCATGTGGGGCGAGACGGGCGTCAGCAGCATCGCTCGAAGTCGAGGTGACACCACCGGACCCCGGGCCGACATCGAATAGGCCGTCGATCCCGTCGGTGTCGCAAGGATCAGCCCATCTGCGGCATATGTCGTGAACAGGCTCCCGTCGATCCATACAGCCATGCGCACGGTGTGACCCGTCTCGCGTTTCTCGATCACGGCCTCGTTGAGCGCAGTATGCACGACGCGCTCGGCAGTTCCGACCTTGCTCACCGACACCTCGAGCATCATCCGCTCGTCGATCCTCCAGGCCCCGGCCTCGCCTGCGAACCACCTGCCGAGCACGTCGAGCAACTCGCTCGCATCGACCTCGGTGAGATAGCCCAACACGCCGAGGTTCACACCGATGATGGGCGCCGGCGCGCCGTCGAGCAGTGCGACCGCCCGGAGCATCGTCCCGTCGCCCCCGAGACTCACGGCCAGGTCGACAGCACGCGGATCAGCGCAGCGAGCGACGACATCGTCGCCGAGATCGAGCGCCAGTCGGTCCTCGTCGACCATGACCGGTGCGTGGCCGTTCGCGAGGAGCCATGCGGAGGCCTCCTCACACAGCCGCACCGCGTCGCCACGCCGGTGATGGGCGACCACAAGCACGGTGCTCACTGAGGCAATCCTGACCTGCCGACCACCGCATACACAAGGAATTCCGTGTTCCCCTCTGCCCCCCGCAGCGGCGACTCCATCTGCCCACGCACCTCGGCACCGAGCTCACCGAGTGTGGCGATGATCCGATCGACGACCTCGGCATGGACTGCCGGGTCGGTCACGATGCCTCGACCACGCGACACGACCCGTCGACCCGCCTCGAACTGGGGTTTCACCAGGAGCACGATCGGCGCGCCGGCCACTGCAACTGCGAGGAGCGCACCGAGCACGCTGCGCAGCGAGATGAACGAGAGATCGGCCACGACCATGTCGACGGGGCCTCCGATCTGCTCGGTTGTCAGGTCCCGCACATGAAGCCGCTCGAAGACGTGGACCCGTGGGTCGTTGCGGAGTCGTGAGTGCAACTGCCCATGCCCGACATCGACGGCCACGACCTGGCGTGCCTGGCGCTGCAGGAGACAGTCCGTGAACCCGCCTGTCGAGGCACCCGCGTCGAGCACCCGTAGGCCGGTCACGTCGATCCCGAAGGCGTCGAGTGCCGCGTCGAGCTTGTCTCCCCCGCGACTCACGAATCGTGGTGCGTCGCCGACCCTGCGCAGCGCGTCTCCAGGGAGCACCTGATGAGAGGCTTTGGTCGCGGCCGCACCGTTCACCAGGATCCGTCCGGCTGCAATGTCTTCCGCGGCCGCTGCCCTCGACGGACAGACCTCCCGGCGGACGAGCTCGAGATCGAGGCGCTGCCGGCGTCCCGCCATCAGGGCGTGGCGGCCTTCTTCGCTGCGGTCTTCTTCGCTGCAGTCTTCTTCGCTGCGGTCTTCTTCGCTGCGGTCTTCTTCGCGGTAGCCGGCTTCGCAGCCTTCTTCGCCGCTGCCGCCGTCGATGTCGCTGCACCCGGACCCGCCGGCTTGACGGGAAGTCCGAGCCGCGAGGCGATCTGCTCGACACGCCGCTCGACATCGTCGAGACGAACGTTCACCCGAGAGAGCTGACGCCCGATCTCGGCCTGCACGGTCGAGACGACCTGCTCGCTGGCCGATCGTCCGCGCGCAACGAGTTGCTCGACGAGCTCCGCGCTCTCCTTGCGGCGAGCCTGGCCGACCTTGACGAACTCCTTGACCAGTTTCTCGGCCTGCTCCTGGGACATCTCGCTGAACGAGACACCTGCCTCGATCAGCCGCTTCAACACCGGATGGGTCGCCATGCCATGAGCCTACTCGTTGTTACTCGTCGGTAACAACGAGGTCTGCGAGTGCTGCGAGGTCGCGGCACACGAGATCGGCCGCAGGTTCGACACCGTCGGATGACCGCGTGACGCCGCTGAGCACGAGCGCGAAGCGACATCCGAGCAGACCGGCGAACGCCCCGTCGGTCGAGGGTCGATCCCCCACCATCAACGCATGACGAGGATCACCGATCGCTTCGGTCACCAGTTCGGCCATCGGCGCGTGCGGCTTGCCGGCGATGATCGCCCGACGACCTGTCGCTGTCTCCACCGCCGCGAGGATCGCGCCACCTCCGGGAATCGAGCCCTCGGGGGTCGGATAGGTCGGATCATCATTCGCGGCGAGCAGCAGTGCCCCGTTGTCGACTGCACGCGCCGCTCGTCGGAGACCCTCGTAGTCGAAGGTCCGATGCCAGCCGACGACCACCGCATCGACGTCACCTTCGGCTACCACCACCGCACCGCGCCGCTCGAGGGCCTCGACCACCCCGGCACCCGCACAGGAGAGGACCCTGCTCCCCGGCGCGACGAGGCGGGCCACGGCCATCGCCGACGAGAGCACGTCACCGCGTGCCGTCACGCCGATCGCCTCGAGGGCCGACTCGTGGTCCGAGATGCGCGCTGCGGAGTTGTTGGTGACGAAGAGCACCCGATGTCCAGCTGCCCGCAGTCGGGCGATCGCTGCCACGGATCCGGCGATCGGATGGTGGGCCAGCCACACCACCCCGTCGAGATCACACAGGACCGGCATCACCGTTCGCAGGGTAGCCCTGCAGGATGCCAACCTGTGTGGGTGCCGCGTTTCGAACCATTCCGTGCCCTGCGCTACTCACCCTCGCTCGACCTCGGTCTCGTCGCTGCACCTCCCTACGACGTACTCGACGACGACGACCTCGCACGCCTGCGGCGGCGCCACCCGCGCAACATCGTCACGATCGACGTCCCACCGTCGACCGAGGGCGTGGCCCGCTACGCGAACGCTGCTCGGACCATGCGGTCGTGGATCGACGACGGCACGCTGCTCACAGACCCGACCGGGAGCTTCACCCTGTATCGAATGGAGTTCGTCGATGCCACCGGGACGCCGCGGCGCACCGTCGGCGTGATCGGAGCACTCGAGGTCGTCGACGAGGGTGCCGGTGGCGTCCTGCCTCATGAACGAACAACACCGAAGGCGTCGACCGACCGCCTCGACCTCACGAGGGCCACCGACGCCAATCTCTCGCCCGTGTGGGGTCTCTCACTCACCGCCGGACTCTCGGGCTTGCTCGCAGCACCCGCCGAGGCGATGGGTGAACTGGTCGACGACGACGGCGTTCGCCATATCGTCGAACGCGTCACCGACCCCGATCGGATCGCCGAGATCGCCGCGGCTGTCGGTGCGCACCCAGTTCTCATCGCCGATGGTCACCACCGATACGCCGTCGGCCGGACGTACCGCGACGAGTGCCGTGCTGCAGGCCGCACCGATGGGGCCGCAGAGCTCACGCTCGCGTATGTCGCCGAGCTGGTCGAGGAGCAGTTGTCGATTGCAGCGATCCATCGCCTCTACAACGGCATCGCCGCCGACGATCTCCTCGATGTGCTGTCGCGGAGCTTCGACACATCGCCGGCGGGGACAGTCGGCCAAGGACACCTCGCCGAGTTGGTGGGTCGTGGGTCACTGTGCTTCGTCCACCCCGACGGCAGCGGCACCTGGCTCTCCCCGCGCCCTGAGGCATTTGCCGGCGTACGAAACCTTGACGGTGCCCTCCTCGAGCACGCGCTCGCCGGAACGCCGGCCGAGGTGTCGTACCAGCATGGAGTGGACCACGTCCTGAGCGCGCTGCGCACGGGCGCCGCGGATGCAGCGGTGCTGATCCGTCCGACGGACATCACCGAGATCCGCCGCACCGCGGATGAGGGGCTCCTGATGCCGCCGAAGTCCACGTTCTTCACACCCAAGCTGCGCACAGGACTGGTCGTCCGCCGACTCGGCGAAGGACCCGCTGAGCGCCCCTAGACGCGCGAGGCCTGGAAGATCGACTCGATCGCGCTGTCGAGGGCGGCGTCGAACTCTTGGTCGGACTGCTGTGCGGACAGCCCCTCAGTGAGCGCCCGCGAGAAGCTGGCGATCATCCCGTGGTTCCGCCGCAGCCGGGCATTGGCCTCCTCTCGCGAGTAGCCCCCTGAGAGGGCAACCACACGCAACACCGAGGGATGTCCGACCAGATCGAGATAGAAGTCGTCCTCCGACGGCAGGCTCAGCTTCAACATGACAGGTCGATCGGTCGGCTGATCAGCGAGGTGCCGAAGTAACGAGGCGCGCAGGAGCACCTCGGCCTTGCGCTTGGTGGGACTCTTGATGTCGACCTCAGGTTCGATGATCGGCACGAGGCCCGCCGCGAGGATCTGCCGACCAACGGTGAACTGCTGCTCGACGACCGCCTCGACGCCCCGCTCGTCTGCATGGGCGATCACCGAACGCATCTTGGTCCCGAACACTCCGTGGCTGCGGGCGCGGTCGAGGAGTTCGTCGAGGCCAGTGATCGGTTTCATCACCTGGACGCCGTCGGTGACGTCGGCGAGTCCCTTGTCGACCTTCAGGAACGGGACGACCTTCTTGACGCCCCACAGGTACTCGGCACTCCCGACACCGTCGACAGTGCGATCCATGGTGCCCTCGAAGAGGATCGCGCCGAGTACCCGTCGGCCGTCGAATGCCGTGCTCGTCATCATGCGCGTGCGCATCTCGTGGATCAAGTCGAACATCGCCGCATCACCGGAATAGGCGTCGGGTTGCACGCCATAGAGCTGCAGCGCCTTGGGCGTACTGCCGCCACTCTGGTCGAGCGCGGCGATGAAGCCCTCCCCCGTGCGCATCCGTTCGAGTTGCTCGCCGTTCACCACTGGACCCTCCTTGTCGGTCAGACCGAGCGTAGCCCTGCCGCCGATCTGGGCCCGGTGGGATCCACGCCAGCTTCGGCAAGTGCCGCACCGATCGCACGGCCGACGCGCGCCGCGTGGCGGGCCGGCATCACCGTGACGGCGACCACCTCGGTTCGACTCTGCGTTCCACTCGCGGCACGGAAGAACCGCCGTCGCACCTGACCGGTGACGACCACCTCTTCGCCGGCCTCCCAGTCGGGCAGCCGAGGGGGATCGAACCATGCCACCGGAACCGACGCCGTGCCCGCTGGCGTCGACGTGCTGACCTCCAGCGTGACGAGCATCGATCCTGATTCGAGTGAGCGGTGAACGGGCGCGCTGCTGAGATGCCCGCGCAAGACGACGATGTTCATGGCGATTCCTCCTGTGGACTGACCGACGTTCCGCCGAACGGCTGCGAGCACGCAGCCACGGCAAAGCGGGAGCGGTGCCGGGAACGGCACGATGCGGGGAGCCACCCCCGACCGTAGACAGGGGGTGTCACATGGTGGTCAGCGCCCGAGCGCGCGGAGCCGCTCTGCGGCGTCGGCGAACTCGGGATCGTGGTCGACCACGACACGGAACCAGCGTCGAGCCGACACCACGTCACCGGATCGGTCGAGCAGGTCGGCGATCACGTACCACTGGCGTAGGTGGTGCTCCCGTGCGGCCCGCCGACGACCCGTCGAGTCCATCGCAGGGCGCATCACCGCGAGTGCTCCGGTGAGATCACCTCGATCCGCAAGGGCCCCCGCGGCGACGATCCGACCCTCGGCCATCACCGACGGTTCGGGTGAGGCATGGCGGAGTTCGAGCCACAACTCGTCCACCTTCGCGTACCGACGCAGCGCGCGGTAGCAGTCGGCGAGCACCGGATGATGACGCACCGTGCCGTCGAGCCGGCGCGCTGCCTCGAGTTCGTCGGCGGCGGCCTTCCACTTCCCGAGTCGATAGAGCGCAAGACCCGCGATCTCGTGCGCAAAGGCGATCTCCGGGAGCTCCCGCAGCACCGGCTGCACCATTCGACGGGCGTCGCCGAAGCGACCGCGATCGAGGGCGTCGGCCGCCGATGCGAGTCGCTGGCGATACTTCTCGAGTGTCGCAGGCGGCGCCGCAGCGACGAGCTCGGCATCGACCTCGGGCGCAACCGTGTCGCGACGACGGCGAGCCCGCGGCGGCACATCATCGGCTGCTCCTGCGGCCCGTCGCGTCGCCGAGACTGCCTCGTCACGCAGCTCCTCGTCGGCGACCCACACCTCACGTTCGAAGGGCGGTGGCGGCGTAGGAGCGGTCTTGGTGCGAGGCGCCCGACGTGCACGCACTTCGGCGGCACGCTGCTCGGCCGCAGTGGCGGGTCTGCGGGGCGCGCCGGCGTCGGCTCGTGACGCACCCGTGCGTCCACCCGCGCGTCCACCGGGACGTCCACCCTCGCGGCCGCCATCGCGACCACCAACGCCTCCGCCGGCACGAGACCCGGGGCGGCCGCCGGTTCGTCCGTCGCTCCGCGAACGCCCACCAGCGGGTCGATCCTCGCCAGTGCCGGTGCGCCGGCCTCGAGGTGCACCCGCCGCGCCGCCTGGGCGTCGCCCTGAGCGCTCGGACGGCGACTCGTCATCGGACCGTCGCGTACCCCGCGATGAGGCCCCACGCGAACCTTGCGCAGCACGAGCCGGCCCGCTTCGACCCTCTGCGCCGGCTCGAGACGGCCGACCCGACGCCGAGCCACGCCCCGCTCCCGCAGACGACCCGCCACGTGCCGATCGACCCGATGCGCCGCTGCGCGGCGCGCCTGACGAGGAGCCACCTCGGGACGTTCCGCCCTGACCAGAACGGCCCTGACCCGATCGACCCTCACCCGAACGGCCCTGGCCCGATCGACCCTCACCCGAACGGCCCCGACCAGAACGGCCCTGACCCGCACCACCACGCGGCCCGGCGCCGCCGCCAGAGGGCCTACGGGCCCCACTGCGGCCAGAACCGGGACGCGACGAAGGAGCTGACGAGGACGACATGGAGTGGCGAGCCTAGGGGGAAAAATGACGAGGGCGCCCCCAACGGGGGCGCCCTCGAGCGAAATCCGGCGGCGTCCTACTCTCCCAGGGGGTCTACCCCCAAGTACCATCGGCGCTGGCAGTCTTAACTTCCGTGTTCGGGATGGGAACGGGTGTGACCCTGCCGCTATAGCCACCGAAATCTGTTGTCAAGGATGGCGCAGTCCCTCACGGGACGCCGCCCTCCGAGCACTCCAGAGCAAGCACGAGCGATGTTCAATCCAAGCCCTCGGCCGATTAGTACCGGTCGGCTACACGCGTTACCGCGCTTACACCTCCGGCCTATCAACGTGATGGTCTCGTCACGGGCCTTACTGCGTTGACCGCATGGGTGTACTCATCTTGGAACGGGTTTCCTACTTAGATGCTTTCAGCAGTTATCCCTTCCGGAGGTGGCTAATCTGCCATGCCCTTGGCAGGACAACAGACACACCAGAGCTCCGTCCGTCCCGGTCCTCTCGTACTAGGGACAGCCTT
>JBJSXI010000059.1:0-77643 GCA_046086305.1 Ilumatobacteraceae bacterium | reverse complement strand
CCTGGCTCTCGCCAGCACCCTGCCCTTTGGAGTCCCGACTTTCCTCGACACGATCGATGTCGTGCCGCGGCCACCCGGCCGACTCACCAGCGTCGAAGGTTATCGGCCGGGGTCAGGCGTCGGTGCAGGACAGATCGGCGTAGACGAGTGAGTTGAGACTCGGTGTCTCGAAGTTCACGCGCAGCCGGACGCCGTTCTCGTCGCCCAGCCCGCCGATGAACGTCGTCGCACCGAGTCCGCCGAACTGACTCGGCAGGGCGACCGGCACGGGGATCGGTGTCTGGGGTGGGTTGTCGCCCTCGACCGGCGTCGTGAGTTCGCCGATGCCGCTGCCGGGCAGGATGCCCGCCGGGTTCACCGTCAGGGCAACGAGTGCCGCCTGCCGGGCGGAACGGACGCCGTACGTCGCCAGCGTGGAGCGGTGTGACGTGTCGTAGACGAGAGCGACCATTGCTTGGCATGTGGAGGCACTGACCGACTCGAGTGCGTGGACGAGCATCATCATGTCGCGCACCGGGTCGTCACTCGCATCGATGGCAGGTGCTGCATCGGTGGCGGCAGCACCCTCGAGCACGCGCTCGAAGATCGCGTCGATGAACACCGAGTCGAGGCGTGGGTTCCCACATCCCCATGCGGCACCTGAGGAGTCCACCGCGAGTTGGTCGAATGCCGCCGCTGCGCGCTCGTGATGGGTGCGAAGCAGCGTGACGAGCTGCGTCTGATCGCCGAGTCCGGGCAGACTCGGGCTCGACCCGGCGAGCACACCTTCGTCGAGCATCCGTGTGTAGGCCGCAGCGATGCTGTACTCGAACGACGCCGAGGTGCGCACCACCACCGTTTCGTTGACGGTGGCATCGCTGGGTTCGGGTGTGTCGGCGCCGACACCGACGCGACCGAGCTCGCCCGCGTCCGACCGGCTGCACGCCGCGGCAAGGAGTGCAACGGCGGTCGCCAGCCCGCCCGTGCGCAGCAGGCCGCGTCGGTCGAGCATCCGGTCGGCGATGGAGGGCTGTGTTGCGGAGTCGTGGGGGGCGGCGTTCATCCGTCGACCTCGATGGGAGCGGCCTCGTCGTCGACGAGGAGCAGTGCGGTGTCGGTGATGCCCGCCAGGTGGGCGAGCGCCGTGCAATGGCGGGCCTCGCCGAGCTGGATTGCAACGGTCAACTCGGCGGCCGCCGAACTCTCGAGATTCCCGAGGACTGCGGCGTGGGTGGCCACTGCCGCAGACTCGAGCGACCACATGCCAACGAGCGCGTCGGCCGGACGGGCGCCGACGCCGTTGCGCAGCCGACGCACGAGCCGGTCGTCGACCGTTCCGGGCGCGCTGCGGCCGAGCGTCGCAGACAGCGCGTTGGCGAACTCCTCGTGTGCCTCGCGGAGGGCGACCATCAGTGCCGCCTCGTCGTCGGACCAGCCGGGGACGTCGGCGATCACGTCGTCGTAGACGGCCCGCATGGCGAGTTCGAGTTGCTGGGCCTTCGCGAGGAGGGTCACATCCGCCTCGGTCGGTTGGCGCGAATCGGCAGCGGCTGCGGGGCTCGCCCCGACGAGCACCCCGACCCCTGCCCCGACCCCGAGGCCGAGGAGTTGACGACGCGGGAGCATCGCGGCTCCGACGTGTTCGACCTGCATGTCCACTCTGCATCACCCTTTCGGCACGATCGCCCCAGCATTCCTGCCGACGGGCGAACGGGGCAACTCTAGAAGTTCAGGGCCGATAGATCGGGAATCCAGCCACGCGCCCGTTCGACGGCGACGGCCCATCGGGCGCGATCGGCGGAACCGGCTGGGTCCACCGTCGATCCAGGCCGGCTCAGGGCCTCGATGTCGTCGAACGAGGCCCACGTGCCGACCGCCAGGCCCGCCAGATATGCGGCGCCGATCGTCGTCGCCTCCGTGTGGCGTGAGACCTCGACGGGGCGGCCGGCCGCATTCGCCAGTGCCTGGACGAAGGTGGGGTTCGCACTCATCCCGCCGTCGACCCGGAGCGTCGGGATATCGAGTCCGGTGTCGGCCGTCGCCGCATCGACCAGGTCGGCGCCACGGTGGGCGACGCCCTCGAGCACGGCGCGGACGATCTCGGGTCGCCCGGTGCCCCGAGTGATGCCGAGGAGGGTTCCGCGTGCGCCGTAGTCCCACCACGGCGTGCCAAGTCCGAGCAGGGCAGGCACGTAGACGACACCGCCCGTGTCGTCACACGATGCCGCAACGGTGTGGCTCTCGGCGGGATCGGAGAGGATGCCGATGTCGTCGACGAGCCACTCGACGTTGGTGCCGGCTGAGAGCATCACTGCCTCGACGCCCCACGTGACGTGGCCGTCGCGAGTCCACGCGACGATCGGGAACGTGCCCGCCGGTCCCCGTCCACTGAAGGGTGGGCGGCGGTCGGTGCACACATCGAGCATTCCTCCGGTGCCGAAGGTGATCTTCGCCCGTCCTGCTCGCACACATCCCTGCCCCACGAGACTCGCCTGTTGATCGCCGACGAGTGCTGCGATGGGCGGTGCACCAGGTAGGGCGTCGGCGTGACCGACCACGCCGGTCGTGTCGACGAGTGTGGGCAGGATCTCGATCGGTACGCCGAGCGCGGTGCAGGTGTCGATATCCCACGTCGAGCCATCGGCGCGTAGCAGGCCGGTGACGGCGGCGTTCGACCGGTCGGTGACGTGCAGTGAGCCGCGGCTGAGGACGGAGGCGACCCACGTGTCGACGGTTCCGGCACGCAGATGTCGCGAACGCGTCGGATCGAACTGGTCGAGCAACCAGGCGATCTTGGTCGCCGATTGATTCGGCGCGAGGTGGAGACCGTGCTCGGCCTGCGCGGTGAGACATGCGAGGACCGTGCGCAGATCTTGCCAGCCGAGCCCAGGTCCGACCGGCGCGCCGGTCGCCGCGTCCCACACGATCGTGCTCGCCCGCTGATCGGTGATGCCGACGGCATCGACCGGACCGGCGGTGGCGAGTACCTCGTGGCACACGTCGAGGACGGCTGCGGCCATCGCCGTGGCATCGAACTCGACGAGGCCGGGGAATGGTGTCGACGGGGGGAAGCCGCGGTGGGCGAGTGCAGCAATGGCGCCGTCGGGGCGGACGACAGCGGCCCGGAGGCCCGATGTGCCGACATCGACGACGAGCACGCTCATCGGGAACGCCTCGACGACGGCATGATCCCACGCCGCTGCAGCATGCTGCCGAGTGCTCCGCCGACGAGTCCGGCGACCATCACGACCGACAGGGTGAACATGATGCCGAACCAGTTGACGTCGCCGCCCCGCACCAGCTTGATCGCGACGAACACCACCTGGGCGACGAGGTACGTGGCGCCGGCACAGACCAGACCGTGCAGCAGCGGGTAGCCGGTTCGCTGGATCCATGCCGCAACACCCGCGCCGAGGGTGAACCCGCCGAGGGCGACCAACCACAAGAGGCCCCGCGCCGATCCACTGCCCGAGTCCTCGTCGAGGAGACGAGCGAGCAGCGACGGAGGCACGGCGAACAGCAGGCTCACCGACGCGCCCTGTCGCAGCGCTGCACGATCGATCACATTGGCGGCCACGTGGTCTCCTCTCCACTCGGCCGTTCGGCCGAGCTCGGTGGTGCCGACAAGTTCGGCAATCCCATCTTGCCCGGATTGAGCATCCCGGTCGGATCGAGTGCCACCTTGATCGCGCCGTGCACCGCATGGGCGGCACCATGGTGTTCGGCTGCGAAGCGGGCCCGTGACAGGCCGAGGCCGTGGTGATGAGAGACCGCCGCACCCGCACCGAGTGCTGCACGCTGCCCGGCATCCCACAGGGCGATGTAGGTGGACTCGATCTCGTCCTGCGGGGGCATGGCGACAAACGTGAAGTACAGACAGGCCCCGTCGAGGTAGCTGTGCGACAGGTGGCAGCTGGCGACCCGGCAGTGGGCGACACTGCGCAGCGCCGCAGTCGTCGCGGTGGTGATCCTGCCGAGCGTCGACCACGACCCCGACACCTCGAGTGTGTCGACGACGAATCCACGGCGGGTGAGTGCCTGGAGCGCGCTGGTGTCGTTGCGGTGCTCGACCCACCGGTCGACGGGTGCTGGTCCGAGGTCGACTGCGCTCGCGCATTCCTCCTCGACGATGGTCAGAGTGGCGTCGACGAGGAGCGGATCACCCTCGTCGAGCACGAGCAACAGACACGATGGATCGTCGCTGCTCTCGAGCCGTGCCGTCTCGGTCTCGTCGTACAGGCGGAGCACTGCCGGCGTCGCGCCACGCCGCAGGATCCGCCGGCAGGTATCGAGTCCTGCGTCGAAGGCGTTCGATCCGACGAGCCGGTAGGCGTGGCGTCGTTCGTACTGCGGAACGGGTCGGGCGCGTAACCACGCGGTCGTGATGATGCCGAGAGTGCCTTCGCTGCCGACGAACATCTGCGTCAGATCCGGCCCATCCGCCGCCGCAGGATGGCCGCCGGTTCGCACGATCGTCCCGTCGGCGAGGACCACCTCGAGACCGTGGACGAGATGCTCGATCTTCCCGTAGCGGGTGCTGTACTGACCGGCGCCACGTGTCGCGAGCCAGCCACCGACCGTCGAGATGTCGAAGCTCTGCGGCCGATGACCGACGGTGAGTCCGTGGCGGTCGCGGAGGTGATCCTCGAGGTCGGGACCGAACGTGCCGGCGCGCACGGCGACCACACCAGATGTCTCATCCACGTCGACGACACCGCTCAGCCCGGTCAGGTCGAGCACGACGCCACCGCGTAGGGGCACGGTGGCACCCACGACGTTGCTCCGCCCACCGGCCGCAGTGACGGCGATACCGGCGCGGTGGCACACGCGCATCACTGCGGCGACCTCGTCGGTGGTGTGGGGAGTGACGACGACGGCAGCCCGGCGGGCGACCTCGCCGGCAAGTGCCCAGTGCATCGCGAGCGGCCACCAGTCGCGACTCGCCTCGGCGACCTCGTGGAGATCGGTGCGGACTGCGCAGATCTCGCGTAGCGCCCCGAGCGCCGCCGGAGTGAGCGGCTCGGGCTCACCGAAGCGGGAGCCCGCCCCCATCAGTTCGATGGGCGGTGTGGGTTTGATCATGGGGTGGTGGGCGAAGTTGCGAATCGTGCCGCCGCCGTCTCGGCGTCGCACCGGGCGACGAAGTCGGCGACCTGACGGGCGATCTCCGCGTCGTCCCATCCGAGATCGGCGGCGACGAGATGCGCCGTGGACTCCGCTGCGGCCCGAGCGTCGGCCCGTCGGTACTGGCGTGCAGGGATCCGCCGGGTGAGGACGTCGTCGAGCGTGCGAGCCATCTCGTGTCGCACCGCGTACACCGCCTCGGCACGCAGGAAGGGGAGGCCGGTGACGAGCGGCTCGCCCAGCGCAGGGTCCGCTGCGACGAGGGCGCGGATCTCGGTCGCGAGACTGCCGTATCGGCGACCCAGATGGGCGTCGAGGGCCCCGGCTGCAGGCTCGACGAACCCGTCGGCGCCGATGAGGCGCAGCCGGCGCGTGGTGCACCGGGCGCGTCGCCCGAGCAGGCGGGCCACCACGTCGACGGTGTCCTCGGCCATCTCGCGATAGGTCGTCAACTTCCCACCGGTGACCGTGATGACGCCCGACGGACTAGGCGCAACCCGATGACGTCGCGAGAGATCAGCCGTGCGGCCCGATGACGCCGACTTGACGAGCGGTCGCAATCCGGCCCACACGCCGGTGATGTCGTCGACCGTGACACCGGTGGTGATGCTGGCGTTGAGCGCGCGCAGGACATAGTCGATGTCGTCGGCGGTGCACTCCGGATCGTCGAGCGGTCCGCGGTGGTCGGTGTCGGTCGTCCCGACGTAGGTCGCCTCGAAGGTGCCATCAGGACGCGGTCCCCACGGGACGACGAAGAGGCTGCGTCGATCACCAGGTACGGGGATCACGACGGCGATGTCGTTGCGCACCTTGTCCCACGGCACGGTGATGTGCACACCCTTGGCCGGACGGATGGAGTCGGGGTCGTGGCCCTCGTCGAAGGCGCGTACTGCGTCGCTCCAGACGCCGGCGGCGTTGACGACGACCGACGCGCGAACGGTGATGCGACGACCGTCGGCCTCGACGTCGACGCCGCAGACGCGACCGTCGTCGCCCTTGTGCAGTTCGACCACCTTGCAGTGGTTGGCGACGACAGCGCCGTGGTCCGCCGCCGTGCGGGCGACCGTCAGCGCGAGTCGCGCGTCGTCGACGGTGGCGTCGTAGTAGAGGTAGGCTGACGCGAGTCGCTCACGCGGCATCGTCGGGAGGTGGGCGAACGCAGCGTCACGACGAAGGCGACGATGGAAGCGACCGATCCGCCAACCCCCGGTGAGGTCGTACATCCACATCGCCGACCCGAGTGCACGAGCGATGCGGCGCGACACCACGCCGTCGTTGGTGAGCACGGGGATCATGAACGGCAGGACGCGCACCAGATGCGGTGCGTTGCGGCGCAGACGCTGACGTTCGTGCAGCGCCTGGTACACGAGGCCGATCTCGCCCTGCTGCAGATAGCGGAGTCCGCCGTGCACCAACTTCGAGCTACGTGAGGACGTGCCCGACGCGAAGTCGTCGCGTTCGACGAGCGCGGTGCGCAGGCCCCGCGCAGCAGCGTCGAGCGCAACACCGACACCGGTGATCCCACCACCGACGACCAGGACGTCGAAAGATTCTTCGCCGAGCCGCTCGAGTGCCCGGCGCCGGTCGAACCCGTGCTCGTCGGCGCTCGGACGTGGACCTTGAATGCCGGCACCGCCCATCTGACGCATCCTACGGATCGGTGCCGAAGCCCGCTCGGTCGATCGGCGAAACGGGGCCGAGGCCGGATTTCCGGGCGGATTTGCCTCTGGCGCGGGCGGTTCGCCCGACCCTAGATTGCGCAGTGTCGGGCGGGTCGGACCGCCGGTCGCAGCAATGGGGGCCAGTCAGTCGTGTCGGTCAACGAGATCCAGTGGCGTCAGTTGGGGGCCTGCCGAGGGCTCGACCCCACCGTGTTCTACCCCGACGACGATGATGACGCCCCGGAGGCGAAGGCCGTGTGTGCCGAGTGCGGTGTCAGGGTCGCCTGTCTCGAGTACGCCCTGTCGAGCCGTGAGAAGGCCGGGGTGTGGGGTGGGGCCACCGAGCGCGAGCGGCGCCGGATGATCCGCCAGCGCCGTCGGTCGGCGTGAGCATCGACGACCTGGGCGGCTGGCCGGCGCTGCTCACCGATCTCCTCGAGCGGCGCGACCTCCCGGCGGCGCACGCTCGCGCTGCCATGGCCACCATCCTTGCGGGTGATGCGACGCCTGCGCAGTTGATCGCGTTCGTGGTGGCTCTGCGCGCCAAGGGTGAGACACCCGAGGAGATCTCGGGTCTCCTCGATGCGGTGCTCGACGCGGCGACGCTCGTTCCGCTGGCCGACGACGTGCGTGAGCGGGCGATCGACATCGTTGGCACCGGCGGGGACCGCAGCCACAGCATCAACGTCAGCACGATGGCCGCGATCGTGGTTGCGAGCACCGGCGTCCCGGTGTGCAAGCACGGTGCGCGGGCTGCGAGTTCGCAGTGCGGCACAGCCGATGTGCTCGAGGCACTCGGGGTCGCGGTGGACCTGCCGCCAGAGGGTGTGGTGCGCTGCGTCGAGCAGGCAGGGATCGGTTTCTGTCACGCACCGCGATTCCATCCCGCCTTCCGCTTTGCTGCGCCGAGTCGGCGCGAGATCGGTATCCCCACCGTGTTCAACCTGCTCGGTCCGATGGCGAACCCCGGACGCGTCCGTCGTCAGCTCATCGGAGTCGCGAACCCTGCGGTCGCCGAGCGGATGCTGGCATCGCTGCGCCTCCACGGCTCACGGCGCGCCTGGGTGGTGCACGGCAATGGCCTCGACGAGTTGACGACCACCGGTACATCCACCGTGCTGGCCCTCGACGACGACGTCGTTCGCCACTTCACGGTCGATCCCGTCGAGCTCGGCCTCGCCCCGGCGATCGTCGACGAGTTGGTCGGTGGTCCACCCGACGTGAATGCGGCGGTGGTGCGCGCTGTGTTGTCCGGCGAGCACGGGGCGCACCGCAACATCGTCGTCCTCAATGCGGGTGCGGCGCTCGTCGTTGCCGGTACCGCACCCGACATCGCGACCGGGATCGATCGTGCGGCGCAGGCCATCGACAGCGGTGCCGCATCAGCGACGCTCGCCCAACTCGTCGACGTGTCGCAGCGTGCCGCCGAGGAGCTCGGCCGCTGATGCACGTGCGCGTTCCCGCGTCCTCGGCCAATCTCGGCCCCGGTTTCGACACCCTCGGCATGGCGCTGACCCTGCACGCCGAGGCAGGCCTCGGCGCACCGCCCGACGGCGCGCAGGTCGTCGGGGCGACGCACCCTGCGGCCATTGCGTTCGAGCGTCACGGTGGCACCGGCGACCTGTGGCTCCGCTGCCCGATCCCGATGGGGCGGGGTCTGGGGTTCAGCGGCGCCGTACGCGTGGCAGGTCTCGTCGTCGCGCATGCGCAGGCCCACGGCAGTGATCCGGAGCGGCTCGATGCCGCGCTCGGCGAGCTGCTCGAGGTCGCGACCGAACTCGAAGGACATGCCGACAATGCGGCCGCGTCGCTCTACGGCGGTGTGGTTGCTGCGGCCGGCGGCCGTGCCGTACGGGTGCCACTAGGTTTCGATCCGGCGATGGTGATGTGGGTGCCGTCGTTCACCACATCGACCGACGAGTCGAGGGGTCGACTCCCGAGTGCCGTGCCGCTCGCCGACGTGGTGTTCAACCTCGGCCACACGGCCATGCTCGTCGCCGCGCTCGCGGCGGGGGATGCCGGTTCGATGCGCGAGGCGACCCGCGACCGTCTGCACCAGGATCTCCGTCTCGCCGGCGCCGAACCGTCCCGCAGGGCCCTCGAGACGGCGCTCGACAGTGGCGCGTGGGCGGCGTGGTTGAGCGGTTCGGGCCCGACGGTCGCGGCGATGTGCGCGGTCGACGATGCCGAACGACTCGCTGCCGCGCTCCCCGACGACGGGCATGTGAAGGTGCTACGCATCGACCACGGTGGCGCCACGATCGAGCCGGGCTGACCGGGATCAGGCGACGAGATCGAGTCTCGTCGGTGATGTGACCTGCCGCAGCGGCAGGGCATAGCCGCCCGAACTCCACACCACCCGGGCATGGTCGCTCGCCCGCTCGATCGCCCGGCACAGGATGCGCACCTCGTCGGCCGCGTCGCGGGGGAGAGGTGCCGGCATTGGTGGCACGGCCGGGGCAGGGAGCTCGAAGGTGACCCGTGGTCCGCCATCGGCCTGCGAGCCCACGAGCACGCCGTCGACGATGTGCAGCACCGTGTCGTGGATGCGTACCCCGATGTCGCCCGCGGCGCGCAGACGATCAGCCTGTTGCTGTCGGACGACCGCCTGGGCGAAAGCATGGGCACGATCGCGCGCGAGCGCAGCCTCCTCGAAGCGCTGTTCGACAGCGAGTCGTTCGATGCGCTGCCACAGCGGTGTCAACACGATCGAGGGATCGTCGGTCAGTGCGGCGACGACCCTGTCAACGACGGCCGTGTGCTCGGTGTGGTCGACGCCGCTGCGACATGGACACAGCGCGACACCGAGCACTGCGGCATGACACGGTGAGGTGCCGGCGCGACGCCCGGGTCTGGCCGTGCATCGTCGGATTGGCAAGGCCGTCTGGATCGCTTCGACGACAGTCCGTGCCGCTGCACGCGACGGCAATGGCCCGAGGTGGATACCCGACGGGGTCGGCTCGGCGACGATCATCAGTCGGGGCCACGGGTCGTCGATCGGCAGCCGGATGTAGCACGACCGCTCCCAGGTCGTTCCGGCGCGGTTGAATCGCGGACGCGCTGCGTGCAGGTAGCGGCTCTCGAGTACTTCGGCGCTGACGGCATCGGGTGTGGGTGTGTGGTCGATGCGCTGCGTCTGGCGCAAGAGCGCGCCGACCTTGCGTCGGTCGTCGCCGCCGAAGTAGCTGCGCACACGCTGGCGCAGATTGGTGGCCTTTCCGACGTAGAGGAGCTGCCCGGTGGCATCGACGAACCGGTACACCCCCGGACTGCGCGGCAGCGGATCGGTGAGCGCCAGCTTGCCGGCCTGCGGGTGCGAGGCGATCGTCGGGAGGTGCATCAGGTCGTCGAGACCGAGGACGCCGAGTGTGCCGGCACGCTCGAGGAGCAGGTGCAACAGGTCGGTGGTTGCCACTGCGTCGTCGAGTGCCCGGTGGGTGGGCCGATGGGGGAGGCGGAGGTGCTCGACGAGCGTGCCGAGTCGGCAGTTCGGCACCTCGTCGCGCACGAGGCGCCGCGCGAGCGGCAATGTGTCGACCACTCGGTTCCCGAACGGTTCGTGTCCGCAGCGCCGCAGTGCGGTGTTGAGAAAGCCGAGATCGAACGAGACGTTGTGGCCGACGATCACGGCGTCGCCGACGAACTCGACGACGGTGGGAACGAGTTCGTCGATGCGCGGCGCGCCGACGAGCATCGCATCGGTGATCCCCGTGAGCAGGGTGATCTGCGGTGGGACGACACAGCCGGGGTCGACGAGTGTGGCCAAGGTCCCGAGGAGCTCGCCACCACGCACCTTCACCATGCCGATCTCGGTGATCGCATCCGCCCCTCGGTCGGTACCGGTGGTCTCGAGGTCGACGACGCAGAAGGTGACCTCGGCGAGGGGCGTGCCGAGGTCGTCGAGGGTGCGTTGGCCGAGATGCACAGCGGGCAGTCGAACACGAACAGACGTTCGTGTCAAGAACAGGTGTTCGGCGGGCCGGCGAGTACCCTGAGGCGATGCCGGAGATCCCCGACGACGCGCCGCCCGATCCAGGGCTGTCCGCCACGGGGCCGTCCGACACGTCCATTCCCGACGAGGCCTTGCGCTCGGCGCTGGAGTTCGCCGTGTCCGTCGCTGCAGCCGGGGCGCGACAGCGTCCGAGCCTCGATGTGCCGGTGGCCCTCCGCCGGTTCACCCGGGTGCGCTCGCTCACGGCTGCGTCTCTCGCCGAGATCCGTCGGATCCTCGGATCGGAGCCGGAGTTCCGTGCCGAGGTGTCGGCGCGTGCGACGCGTGACCTCGTCGACCCGATCGGTCTGTTGTGGCTCACCCGACCCGATGGCTGGTACGACGACATCGCCATGTTCCTCGACGACTCGGGCACCGTGGAGATGTCCGGGCGACGCGAAGAACGACGCCGCCGCGGCGCAGAGGACGCGCTCGCCCGTGTGCGACGTGAACTCATCGACGCTCAGGCACTCCATGACCGGGCACTCGTCGAGGCGGCCGCGCGCGAGGCGGCGCTGTCCGCCGAACTCGTCAAGGTGCGCGGTCAACTCGACGAGGTACGCCAACGACTGCGCGCCGCGCAGCGCGCGTCGCGGACGGCTCCCGCGAACGCAGTGGCCGACGCCCAACCGATCGAGATCGACACGCGCGAGACCGGTCTTGCCGACCTCACCCGACGGCTACGCGAGGCCGAGGCGGCGCGCGATCACGCGCTCGCGTCGCTCGTCGACCTGCGTGGCCGCGACGGGTCGGCGGTCGATCTCGAACGAGCCCGTCGACTCCTCGCCGAGGTGACCGCAGCGCTCGGCGGTCAGCCCACCGGGCGGGCGCGTCGACCGGCGACGCGCCGTCCCCTCCCGGTGCCCGGCGGGCTGCTCGCCGACTCGGCTGCCGCAGCCGAACACGTCATCCGCCACCGGGGCGTCACGGTCGTCGTCGACGGCTACAACGTGGCCAAACTCGGGTGGCCCGAGCGGACGCTCGCCGATCAGCGTGAGGCCTGCCTCGCCGCTGCCGAGCGGATCGCCGTGAGATGGGGCACGGCGATCCACGTCGTGTTCGACGGGGCCGACGTGGTGGGGGCGCACACCCGCGGCCGACGGCTCGTCCGGGTGACGTTCTCGCCGCCGGGTGTGATCGCCGACGATGTCATCCGCGCCGAGGTCGGGGTGATCCCGGTCGATCGACCGGTGGTGGTCGTCACCGACGACCAGGCCGTGGTCGCCGACGTACGCGCTGCGGGTGCCAATGTCGTGGCGAGCGCCACGTTCCTCGGCCTCGCGGCGCCCTGAGCGGCCTCGCAGCCTCCTGAGCAGCCTCCTCGCGCCCCTTGGGACAGCAGGGGACACCCCATGTCACACCCCCGGAGCACGATGCCGACATGGACAGTCTCATCATCTCGTGCAACACCTGCGTCATGGACGGCACGGCGGCGTGTGCCGACTGTGTCGTCACCCATCTGCTCACACCCGCCCGGCGGGAGGCCGTGGTCCTCGACCTCGCCGAACAGCGCGCCGTGCGACTGCTGGCCGAGGCCGGCATGGTGCCTACGCTGCGCCATCGTGAGGCCACATGAGTCGACGCCGAGCACCGTGCCCGCCGGGTACGTCGACGACCTGCGCGATCTCACTCACCCCTTCGGTGTCACCCACACCGGGGTGACCTCGGCGGCCGTTCTCGATCGGGCTCGTACCGCTCTTCGCGAACGTGTCGCGTCCGGCTATGCCGACACGATGCAGTTCACGTTCCGCAATCCGGAGCGCTCCACCGATCCCACGGCGGCAGTGCCGGGTGCCCGCGCCGTGTTCGTCGCCGCGCGCCCCTACCTGCTCGCCGACGACGACGGGCACGTCTCGGGCACTGCGCCACCATCGCAGCCCGGCAGCGTGCCCGGGCGCATCGCCCGGTACGCGCAACTCGATCACTACGAGGTCCTGCGGACGGCGCTGTGGGCGGTGACCCGCCGGTTGCGCGACGACGGGTGGCGCGCCGTGCCGTTCGCCGACGACAACAGCATCGTCGATCGTGAGGTGGCCCACCGCGCCGGACTCGGGTGGTTCGGGAAGAACGCCAACCTGCTGATCTCCGGTGCCGGAAGTTGGTTCGTCCTCGGGTGCGTCGTCACGACGGCGCCGCTCGAACCGTCCACCGAGGTCGTCCCCGACGGCTGCGGCCCGTGTACCCGGTGCATCGACGGATGTCCGACCGGGGCGATCGTCGCGCCCGGCGTCATCGACGCCCGACGCTGCTTGGCGTGGGTGCTCCAACGACCGGGATCGATCCCCGACGAACTGCGGAGCGCGATCGGGAACAGGATCTACGGGTGCGACGACTGTCAGGAGG
This sequence comes from Ilumatobacteraceae bacterium, assembly GCA_046086305.1. Taxonomy (GTDB): domain Bacteria; phylum Actinomycetota; class Acidimicrobiia; order Acidimicrobiales; family Ilumatobacteraceae; genus UBA668. The sequence continues at coordinate 64,545 of JBJSXI010000059.1, read as the reverse complement.
TCTGCCCGCCCACGGTGCACCTCGGCGCACGGCACCGGGTGGCCGCCGATGGCGGAGTACGACGCATGGTCGACGCGCTCGAGTTCCTCCGACTCGGCGACGACGAGCTGCTCGCCGCATGGGGGCGCTGGTATCTCGCTGATCGCGATCCTCGGTGGGTGCGCCGCAATGCGCTCGTCGTCGTCGGCAACACCGGCCAGACCGATGACCCCGCCGTACGCGAGACACTCGACCGATATGTGCACGCAGATGATCCGCTCCTGCGCGAACACGCACAGTGGGCCCTTGCGCAGATCGCGACCAGGGCAGGATCGAGATGAAACATCTGCTCGTCACCAACGACTTCCCACCCAAGATCGGCGGGATCCAGTCGCTGCTGTGGGAGTGGTGGCGGCGCCTTCCGCCCGAGTCGTTCGCCGTCCTGACGAGTCCGTACGAGGGATCGGAGGCATTCGATGCTGCGCAGCCGTTCCACATCGAACGAACCCGCGAGCCGGTCCTGCTCCCGCATCCATTCATGGTGCGCCGGATCGACGAGATGGCCACCCGTGTGGGTGCCGACCTGGTCGTGCTCGATCCGGCACTACCGCTCGGTCTCGTCGGACCGTCACTGGCGCTGCCCTACGACGTCGTCCTCCACGGTGCCGAGGTCACCGTGCCCGGGCGGTTACCCGGCACTCGTGCCGCGCTCGCTCGCGTGCTGCGCCATGCCCGTCATGTGGTCGCCGCCGGCGGGTACCCGGCCGCCGAGGCCCGGCGGGCCGCACGTCGCGACCTTCCGATCACGATCGTCCCACCCGGGGTCGATGTCGAACGGTTCGTTCCTCACGACGCCACACAGCGGGCGGCGACGCGGGCCCGATTCGGCGTGCCGGTCGATGCCGAGCTCGTCCTCGGCGTCAGCCGTCTCGTGCCGCGCAAGGGGTTCGACACGACGATCCGAGCTGCTGCGTTGCTTGCCGCCTCACGCCCCCGACTCGTCGTCGCGATCGCCGGCGCTGGTCGCGACGACGCCCGTCTCCGTCGGCTCGCCGCCGAACTGGGCGCGCCGGTTCGATTCCTCGGCCGCGTGGCGAACGACGACCTGCCGGCGCTGTATGCCAGCGCCGATGTGTTCGCCATGGTGTGCCGCAGTCGATGGGGCGGACTCGAGCAGGAGGGGTTCGGCATCGTCTTCCTCGAGGCCGCAGCGTGCGGTGTGCCTCAGATCGCGGGCCGTTCGGGTGGTGCCGCCGAGGCCGTCGACGACGGTCGCACGGGCGTCGTGGTCGACGACCCCGACGATGTGCCGGCGGTGGCCGACGCGCTGGCCCGCGTCCTCGACGACCCCGAAGCCGCCGCGGCGATGGGAACAGCGGCCCGCGAGCGAGCCGTCACCGAATTCTCCTACGACGTCCTTGCCCGTCGACTCGGGGTCGCGCTCGGCGCGCTGCCACGATGAGCCGCGTGGGTGCGCCGCTCGTCCGCCTCGATGCTGCAGGGACTGCATCGTTCGTGATCGCAGTGGTCGTCGCGCTCGTCCGTCCCGACGTGTACGGCGCACAGGTCGCCGTCGCTGCGGTGTCGCTCGTGCTCTTCGCGCTCGGTGTCGCCGCATCGATCTGGGCCTACGCCGTCGCCCTCGAACGGTCGCGGACCGATGAGATCGGCGTGGCCAACCTCTATCTGCTCACCGGATCGACCGCGCCGGCATCGACGAAGCGGACCTGCTCGGCGCTGCTCGCCGTACAGGTCGTCGTCTCGTTCGCCGGCGCGATGGCGGGCTTGGCGACGCTCGAGGGGGACGACACGAACAGCCTCGCCTTCGGCGTTCTCGTGCCGATGTTCGGCATTGGCATGAACGGCCTATGGGCGGCGCGGTACGGTTCGTTCGGACCGCGGGGCGACCGCTCGGCGGCACCGAGTAACCGACGCATCGAGTAGGAGCCATGCCCGACAAGGCCTCGCAGACCATCCACATCGCCTCGAACCCCGAGCGGGTGTGGGCCATCGCCACCGAGGTCGAGCGGTATCCCGAGTGGGCCAAGGACATCAAGGCCGTCACCGTGCGCACCCGCGATGCCGAGGGTCGCCCGCTCGAGGTCGAGTTCCGGGCGTCGGCGCTCGGACGCAGCACCCACTACACGCTCCGCTACGACTACGCCGCAGCACCCGGAGTGCTGGCCTGGCACATGGTGAAGGGTGACATCATGCGTTCGATCGAGGGCGCGTACCACTTCGCGCCGACGTCCGACGGCGGCACCGAGGTGCGCTACGACCTGGCGATCGAATTGGTCGTGCCGCTGCCGGGATTCGTGAAGCGACGTGCAGAGGTGCGGATCCTCAACTCGGTGCGCGAACTGAAGGCCCGCTGCGAGGGATGACGGCCGGTCGGCGAGCCGGTATCGACGTCGGGGGGACGAAGTGTCTCGGCGTGGTCGTCGACGGTGCCGGTGCGGTCGTCGATGAGGTGCGTCGACCGACACCCGTCGGTGCCGGGCCGTTGCTCGACACGTTGGCGTCGATCGTGGGCGATCTCGGGCCGGTCGACTCGGTCGGTGTCGGCCTCCCGGGGCTCGTCTCCCGTGGCGGAGTGCTGCGGGCAGCGCCGAATCTCGTCGATGTGGGTGACCTCGCCGTCGGCGAGCTCCTTGCGGCGCGTCTTGGCCACGAGGTCCACGTCGACAACGACGCGACGTGCGCCGCGGTCGCCGAGTGGCTGCTCGGTGCCGGGAGAGGAGTCGACGATCTCGTCGTCGTCACCCTCGGCACGGGGATCGGCAGCGGCATCGTCGTCGGTGGGCGGCTCGTGCGCGGTGCGAACGGGTACACGGGCGAGGCCGGGCACATGGTCGTCGACCCCGAGGGTCCCTCGTGTCCCTGCGGTCGCCGTGGGTGCTGGGAGCGCTATGCGTCCGGCTCGGGTCTCGCCCGTCTGGCGACGGCGGCTGCCGCGTCCGGGCGGTTGGCGCACCCGGGCGACTCGGCGAGGGTGCTGCGCGGGGAGGACGTCTTCGCTGCCGCCGAGTCGGGTGATGCCGATGCGGTGGCCGTCGTCGACGAGTTCGCCCGGTGGGTCGCCGTCGGTCTCGCCAACCTGACGAATCTTCTCGACCCGGCACGACTCGTCGTGGGTGGAGGTCTCGTCGCAGCGCAGCACGTGTTCATGCCGGCGGTTCGTCGCTGGTTCCCCGAGCTGCTCTATGCGCCCGGCTCGCGCGAGCACCCCGAGATCACCGTGGCGATCCTCGGAGATCGCGCCGGGGCGGTTGGTGCGGCGCTGCTCGCCGAAGTGCAGTGACGCCGACACGGCCACGGGTAGCCTGACCGGGCTATGGACTTCCGTCGGATCACCACGCTCCCGCCATATGTCTTCACCATCATCAACAACCTGAAGGTGGAGGCACGGCGAGCAGGTGTCGACGTCATCGATCTGGGATTCGGCAACCCCGATATCCCGTCTCCCGACATCGCCGTCGAGAAGCTCGCCGAGGCCGCCCATCTGGCCAAGAACCACCGCTACTCGTTGAGTCGGGGCCTTCCGAAGCTGCGTGAGGCTGCAGCGGCGCTCTACGAGCGGAACTGGGGTGTCACCCTCGACCCCGACACCGAGATCACCAACACGATCGGGTCCAAGGAAGGCTTCAGTCACCTGATGTGGGTGTTGCTCGACCGCGGCGACGCCGCCATTGTGCCGAGTCCGAGCTACCCGATCCACATCTTCGGACCGCTGTTCGCAGGAGCCGACCTGCGCCAGGTGCCCATGCGGCACCTGGCCGATCCGCGCGTGCAGGGTGATTTCACCGGCGACTTCTTCGACAGCCTCACCACCGCATACGACGTCGGGTGGCCCAAGCCACGTGTGTTGGTCGTGAGCTTCCCGCACAATCCCACCGGCGCAGTGGTCGATCTTGATTTCATGCAACGCGTCGTCGACTTCTGCCGCGAGCGCGACATGGTCGTCGTGCACGACTTCGCCTATGCGGACATGGGCTTCGACGGGTATCGCCCGCCGAGCATCCTGCAGGCGAAGGGCGCCAAGGAGTGCGCCGTCGAGCTGTACAGCATGACCAAGAGCTTCTCGATGGCGGGGTGGCGGGTTGCCTTCCTCGTCGGCAACCCGCAGGTCGTGCAGGCACTCGTGAAGTTGAAGAGCTATCTCGACTACGGCACCTTCCAGCCGATCCAGATCGCGGCGACCGTGACGATGAACGAGATGCCCGACTTCCCCAAGGAGGTCACCGAGATCTACCGGGGCCGGCGCGATGCCCTCATCGACGGTCTCGCTCGCATCGGGTGGGACATCCCCAAGCCGAAGGGTTCGATGTTCGTCTGGGCGCCGATCCCCGAGCCCTACAAGGAGATGGACTCGGTGTCGTTCTGTTCGATGGTCGTGCGCGAGTGCGAAGTCGCATTGTCGCCCGGCGTCGGCTTCGGGCCCGGTGGTGAGGGGTTCGTCCGGTTCGCCCTCATCGAGAACGAGCAGCGGATCGCCCAGGGTGTGCGGAACCTCAAGCGGGGCCTGCCGAAGCTCGGCTGACCGGTCCCCGGCTCGACGTCAGAGGAATCCGAGGCGGGTTGCCTCTGACTGCAGGTGGTCGCGATGGTCGGGATGTGCCACTGCGATGAGCGCAGCGGCGCGTTCGCGCACCGTTCGTGATCGCAGTTCGGCCACGCCGAATTCGGTGACCACCTTGTCAACTGTGTTCTTCGAGTTGGTCACGACCTCTCCGGCAGGGAGTTGGGGCACGATCCGACTGATCCGACCGTCGCCCGTGGTCGAGTGCAGCACGATGAATCCCTGTCCGCCCTCGCTGTACATCGCGCCACGCGCGAAGTCGACCTGTCCGCCGGACGAGGAGTAGTACGACCCGCCGACCGTCTCGCTCGCGCACTGCCCGAGGAGATCGACGGTGAGGGTGGCATTGATCGACACGAAGTTCCGCTCGCGACTGAGCAGGCGAGGGTCGTTCACGTAACGTGCACTCCACAGTTCGATCGCCGTGTTCTCGTGCAGGAAGTCGTGAAGCCTGCGGGTCCCGAGAGCGAACGTTCCGACGACCTTGGTGCGATTGTGGAGTTTGCGCACACCGGTGACGACGCCCTGCTCGATGAGGTCGACGAGGCCGTCGCTGATGAGCTCGGTATGAATCCCGAGATCGCGATGGTGCGCGAGGGCGGCCATGATGGCATTGGGGATCGCTCCGATCCCGGTCTGCAGGCAGGCGCCGTCGGGAATCCGCTCCGCGACGAGTGCCGCGATCGCCCGGTCCCGGGGTGTCGTCTCGGTCGGAGGAACCTCGACGAGGGGTGCATCGTTGACGATGAAGCCGTCGACCTGACTGACGTGGATCTGATTGCGCCCGAACGTCCGAGGCATGTGCGAGTTCACCTCGAGGAAGAATCTCGCCCTGCCGATGAAGCTGCTCGTGTAGTCGGCGCTCACTCCGAGGCTGAAGTACCCATGGCGATCCATCGGCGAGACGCACGCCACGACGAGGGGATCGTGGGCGCGGCGCTGGATGTGGGTGTACACCTCGCTGAAGTGATTCGGGACGAGATCGATGGTTCCTGCCCGATAGCGAGGACGAGTGACCGGCGACAGGAAGTACGAGATATGACGGAGCCGATCTCCATAGGCGCCGTGCAGATATCGGCGATCGTGGAGTGCGTGCATCTGGTGCACCGACACCCCCTCGATCCGCTCTTCGGCGGCGGCACGTTCGAGCGCGTCGAGGAGGGCGACCGGCTCGCCGTTACCCAGTGGCACGACGACATGGCCATGCGTCCGCACATGTGCAATGACGTCGTCGGGAGCGACGGGATTCACGGCACCACCCACCCGCGAGATCGTTCGACGGCACGGTGCCAGTCGACGAGGGCGGCTGTGGCGGCCGTTCGTTCGGCGGCGGGGGAGAAGACGGCATCGACCTGCCACTCGTCGGCGAGATCGTCGAGCGACGTCCAGACACCCTCGGCCAATCCGGCGAGATACGCAGCGCCGAGCGCGGTGGTCTCCTGATCGCGTGGTCGCCGGACGGTGACGCCGAGCAGATCGGCTTGGAACTGCAGCATGGCATCCATGACCGACGCACCGCCATCGACCCGGAGGTCGGTGATCGACACCCCGGCGGCGGTGGTCATGGCCGTGACGACGTCTGCGGTCTGGAGGGCCATCGCGTCGACGACTGCCCGGGCGAGGTGGGCGCGCGTCGTGCCGCGAGTGATACCGACGATGGTCCCCCGCGCGTAGGGGTCCCACCATGGGCTCCCGAGGCCGGTGAAGGCCGGCACGACGCGCACACCTGCGCTGTCGGTGACCGACTCGGCGAGCGGGCCGACCTCGGCAGCACTGGCGATCACGCCGAGGCCGTCGCGGAGCCACTGCACGGCGGCGCCGGTGGCGAACACGGCACCCTCGTATGCGTAGGTGGTCGACCCATCGGCGAGTGTCCACGCGATCGTCGAGAGCATGCCCTCCGCCGGTGCCGGGCACGCGGCGCCGACGTTCAGCAGGACGAAACTCCCGGTGCCGTAAGTGTTCTTGGCCATCCCCGGCCGATGACACGCCTGGCCGAACAGGGCAGCCTGCTGGTCGCCGGCGATCCCACTGATCGGCGTTCCGCTCGGGAGGCCGGTACGTGTGGCGGCATCGATGCCGACCGTGCCGACCCGTCCGCTCGACGGCGAGACCGCAGCGAGCGCGTCGGCGGGCACGCCGAACAGATCGCACATCTCGGCGCTCCACGTCGTGGTCGCGATGTCGAGGAGCATGGTGCGGCTCGCATTGGTCGTGTCGGTCACGTGGACCGCGCCGTCGGTCAAGCGCCACACGAGCCACGAGTCGATGGTGCCGATCGCGAGATCGCGCGTCGGCACGGCGCCCTCTGTGAGCATCCAGGCGACCTTGCTCGCCGAGAAGTACGGGTCGAGGACGAGTCCGGTCGTCGAGCGCACCCGGTCGAGGACGCCGGATGCCAGGAGGGCGTCGCAGTGCTCGGCCGTGCGCCGGTCCTGCCAGACGATCGCCTTGCCGAACGGGACGCCGGTGCGGCGATCCCAGGCCACGACGGTCTCCCGCTGGTTCGTGATGCCGATGGCTGCGATGCTCCGACCCTCGAGGGCCGACGTCACCTCTCGGAGCGTCGCCGCAACGGCAGCCCAGATCTCGTCGGCATCGTGCTCGACCCATCCGGGACGAGGGAAGTGCTGGGTGAACTCGCGGTACGCGGCAATGACCGTCGAGCCACGCCGGGCGACCGCTCGGGTGCGCACTCCGGTGGTGCCGGCGTCGATGGCGAGCACGACGGGCTCGCGCCGGGGGGAACTCATGGCCGAACGGTAGTCAGCGTCGTCGACGTTGGCCACCGCCGGTGCGTTTGGTCGGCGCAGGCCGGCGTGGCGTGGGCCGATCCGGTGATCGCGTGGTGGTGCGGGCGGCCGAGCACAGCTGGCGGAGCGTCGCGCGCTGATACCCGAGGCGGGCGAGCACTGCACCGAGGGCGAGGTAGACGGCGCCACCGAGGATGACGGCGCCGAAGGTCTCGGTGACCGGGGTGTCGGTGAACACGGCGGTGGCCCCGATGAGCGCGATGGTGACGAGGGCCCACTCGCCGACCAACCTGCGCCACGGGATGGGTCGTCTGGCATCCCACTTCATGGTCGGTAGATCTCCGGTGCGCTCGTGGTCGGGGTCATGCGGCGGGTGGGGATGGGATGACGGGGAAGTCGGGCTGGGCCGAGGCGAGGCGACCCGGGAAGTCATAGACGGTGAGCGGCGACGACTGGAGTTCACCATTTCCCGTCGGCCACTGCTGATCCGCCCCGTCGACGACGATCTTCACCGCTCTCACACCACTCAGCTCGGACGCGGTGAAGACGATCTGCGCGACCGCCGAGATGAGGGTGTCGCCCGAGACCTCGAGGAGGTCGGCGGACACGTCGACGACGAGGGTTCCGGCGCGCAGCGCTGCGGAGCGAAGGGAAGTGTCGACGGGGATCGCCGAACGGAACTGGGCACTCAGCTCGCGTGAGTTCGGGCCGGCGAACAGCGCCGTGAGCAGCGAGAGAGGTGACTCGTCGACGTCGCGCGCCACGGCACCGAGCGTGCGTGTCTCTCCCGTCACGTCCGGGATGAGCAGGTAGATGCGCGCAGTGCCCGTCGATGCCCCCGCACCCCGGTCGGCCTCGGTGGCGAGCTCGATCTGCTGGGCGGGCGGAATGTCGCGGGGGAGGTCGTCGGCTGCGACGGCGCATCCGGCGAGAGCGATGACGGCAACGAGGCCAAGGCGGTGCGTCACAGGTCGACCTCCTCGGCGGGTAGTTCGATCACGAACCGGGCCCCTGTCTCGCCATCTGGACGATCCTCGACCCAGACGCGCCCGCCGTGCATGCGGACATGCTCATCGACCAGCGCGAGGCCGAGGCCCGCACCGTCGCTCGAACTTCGCCTGCCGGCGACTGCGCCGCGGGCGAATCGCTCGAACACGAGGGTGCGCTCTCCGGCCGGCACCCCGGGGCCGCGGTCCTCGACGGCGATCCGGACATGGGTGAACGGACTCGGTGAGTCATCGGGTTCGCTGACCGCGACCTGGGCCTCGCCTCCGCCGTGCACGCGTACGTTGTCGATGAGGTTCGCGATGACGCGCGCGAGCCGTCGACGGTCGCCCTGGATGACGGCTCGTTCGCCGCGCGTGGAGACCTCGACCGGGCTGTTCGGCAGGCTGCTCACCGCGACCGCCTGACGGACGAACTCGCCGACGTGGAGCTCATCGAGATTGAGTCGCACTGCGCCGGCATCGAAGCGCGAGATCTCGAGAAGATCCTCGACGAGTCCCTGGAAACGTGCGACGTCAGCAACGAGGAGGTCCAGGGCGGCCTGGGCGCGTTCGGGCATCTCGTCGCGGCGCGCCTTCATCACCTCGATGCTCGCCGCGAGGGTCATGAGCGGTGAGCGGAGCTCGTGGCTCACATCGCTGGCAAAGCGAGCATCTCGCTCGATCCGGGTCTGGAGGGCACTCGCCATCTCGTTGAACGCGTCGGCAAGCACTCGGAGATCGTGATCATCGGAGTTGGCGAGTCGAGTGTCGAGTCGACCACCAGCGATTGCCTGCGCCGCACGGGCTGCCTCGCCGAGTGGGCGAACGGCGCGCCCGGCCACGAGCACTCCGAGCAGGCCTCCGGCAAGAGTGGTGATGAAGGCAGCGAAGAACAGACTCAGGCGGACGCTCTCGAGGGTGCTGGTGGCTGCCTCGAGGGAGAGGAACTCGAAGTACGAAGAGGCGCTCGTGGTGAGTGGGATGCCGATCACGAGGACTCGCTCGCCGTCGATGTCGGCGATCATCCGTGAGGCGATACCGTCGACGAGGACCCGCTGTTGGAGTTCGATCGGGATGCCGTCGGATGTGTACTTGGCCGAGCCGCCGCTCCAGGTCCCGCGATAGTTGATCGCGAACTGTTGAACGCCGAGCGAACGCAATCGCTCGACAGCCGCTTCGGCGGACGGCGCAGTGGCGCTCAGTTCGTTCTGGGCCACCTGGGCGTTTCGATACGCCTGTTCGACACCGGCGCGATCGCGCTGGTTGACCAGACTGCTGCGGGTGAAGCTGTAGGCGACCGTTGCGAGGAAGATCGCCAGCGACAGCGCACCGAGGGCGAACATCAACAAGATCCGCGTGCGCAGCGCGAGTCGCAATGCCCACAGCCCGCCCACTCGTTCGATGGCCGCACGCCCCGCGCGAACCGCCCAGTGCGATGCGGTCGGGGAGGCGACGTCGGTCGCGGTCACGACTGAAGTCGATAGCCGAGACCGCGAACGGTCACGACATGACGCGGATTGGCCGGATCGGCCTCCACCTTCATCCGCAGGCGACGGATGTGGACATCGACGAGGCGGCCATCGCCGAAGTAGTCGTGACCCCAGACATTGTCGAGAAGGCTCTCGCGACTGAACACCCGCCCGGGGTTCTGGGCGAGCTCGCAGAGCAGGCGGAACTCGGTCTTCGTGAGGTGCACCTCACTCCCGCCGAGGGTGACCTTCCCCTCGTCCGGAACGATCTCGAGGTCGCCGAACGTCAACTTGGCGTGGCCGGTGGCGATCGGTCGGACCCGCCGGAGCAGTGCACGAATACGTGCCGAGAGTTCCTTGGGGGCGAACGGTTTGGTGAGGTAGTCGTCGGCACCTGCCTCGAGTCCGGCGACGACATCGTGTGTGTCGTTGCGCGCCGTGACCATGACGATCGGTACATCGCTCGAGCGGCGAAGTGTGCGACACAACTCGAAGCCGTCGATCCCCGGAAGCATGATGTCGATGAGGACCACGTCGGGTGTCGCCCTGCCGAACGCCTCGATGGCCTGCTCGCCACTCTCGGCCTCGTCGACCGTCCATCCCTCGTCCTCGAGCGCGAGACGAACGGCTGTTCGGATTCGTTCGTCGTCCTCGACCGACAGGATGCGTGTACCCACACCCCCATGATGGCAGGCCGGACCCAGTTCCGGCGTGCGGTCATCCGCGCGACTCGGTCACCCCGGATGCGCCGCCCTCGCTCGCCAGTCGCGCGTCGACCTCGTCGATGAGTCGTCGAAGGTCATCGAACACGCCGGGCGTGGCGACGAGCAGCCCTGGCCCGACGGGCTCGTCGGCCTGCGCTCGGGCGCCGATGTCGCCCACGGCGCAACCGGCCTCGCGTGCGATGAGGCTCCCGGCCGCGTGGTCCCACGGTCCGAGCCATTCCTCGAAGTAGGCATCGACGCGCCCGGCAGCGACATGGCACAGATCGCTCGCCGCCGCACCTGATCGACGGATGTCACGGATCCTCGGAAGGAGGGCAGCAATCCGCGCTCCCTGAGCGGCGCGCCGCGTCGGGACGTAACTGAATCCGGTCGCGACGAGCGTCATGTTCAGGTCGGTCGTCGCGCTACACGTGATGGCTCGGCCATCGAGTCGGGCCCCGCCACCGAGGGAGGCCGTGAAGAGTTCGTCGGTTGCGGGGAGATAGACGACGCCTGCACGCGTGACGCCGTCGACTGCGGCTGCGATCGACACGCAGTATCCCGGATAGGCATAGGTGAAGTTCGTGGTGCCGTCGATCGGATCGACGAGCCAGGAGACCCCCGACGATCCTGCCTTCGAGGTCCCCTCCTCACCCGTCACGGCGTCGTGGGGGCGTGCCGCGCTGATGCCTTTCAGGATGTGCGCTTCGCTCATCCTGTCGAATTCGGTGACGATATCGGTGACGGTGGACTTGGTCGCCGCATCACCGACACCACGTTCGAACCGCCCGCGGCGGACGAGTTGTCCGGCTTCGATGGCCAGACGCGCCGCGAGGTCGACGAGTGAGGCATCGAGCGTGTCGATGGGGCGACTCACCGTTCCCGTTCGAGTCGCTCGACCTCGCGCCACTCACCGAGCGCGCGCAGCACGAGCACGGCGACGACGCTCATGCCGCCCGCACAGGCGACTGCGCCGATGAACAGACCGATTCCTCGTGGAACTGCACACGACCCGGTGCATTGAAGGCGGACGAGTGCGTCGCCGATGAGTCCCCCTGCGACACCGCCGAGGAGAATCGCCGCGAACGCTGCGGCGCGAGCCCGTGGCGACGGCAGCGCCGAGAGTGGGCGGGTCTCTTCGTGCACCTTTCACATCGTAGGCTCCTCCGCCGTGCGTACCACCGTTGTCGTGCCGACCTACGAAGAGATCGACAACATCGAGCTCCTGTGTCGCTCGGTACGTGAAGCGCTGCCCGATGCCGACATCCTCGTCGTCGACGATTCGAGTCCCGACGGCACTGCCGACCGCGCCGAACAACTCGGGCGCGAGTTGGGCCGCATCGAAGTGCTGCGCCGAAATCGGAAGTCCGGTCTCGGGAGCGCCTATCGAGCTGGATTCCGGCATGCCATCGATCGCGGCGCCGAGGTGTGCGTCCAGATCGATGCCGACCTCTCACATCCCGTCGCGTCACTTCCTGCGCTGGTCGGCTGTGTCGGACTCGGCGCCGATCTGGTGATCGGATCACGGTACGTGCCCGGTGGACGCGCCGTGGCATGGGGTCGACGTCGCCAGATGCTGTCGCGTTGGGGCAATCGCTATGCGGCGAGCGTGCTCGGTCTCGCCGTGAATGACGCCACTTCGGGCTTCCGCGCCTACCGGACGTCGGCACTCGAACGGATGCACTTCGAGACGGTTCGTGCCGAAGGCTATGGATTCCAGGTGGAGATGACCCACCGCCTGATCGCCGCGCGTGGATCGATCGTCGAGTTCCCGATCATCTTTCGCGACCGGGTCGCTGGCGAGTCCAAACTGTCGACCGACATCGTGCGCGAGGCATTGTGGATGGTGCTCGTGCTGTGGGCTCGTGACTTCGGTGGCCGCCGTCGGCGACGCGCCGAGGGGTACTGAGCGGCGTCGGAGCATCGCAGGGTGGGCGGCCTGTGCGCCGACCCGGACGGCAGTTGGCGACTCACGAACAGGTGTTCCTGTGGCAGACTCCCGACATGCGTCGGTGGTCGGTCGGTGGTGCACTGATCCCGCACGACGACGGACTGATCCTCGTCGGGAACCGGCGGCGCGACCGCTCCCTCGAGTGGACGCCGCCCGGAGGGGTGATCGACCGGGGCGAGACGGTTCTGGCCGGTCTCGCACGCGAGGTCCGCGAGGAGACCGGACTGGTGGTCACGGGCTGGTCGCATCGCGTCTACACCGTCACGGTCGATGCGCCGGACATGGGGTGGCGTCTGACGGTCGAGGCGTGGCAGGTTGCGTCGATCGAGGGCGACGTCCGCATCGCGGATCCGGACGGCATCGTCGAGGAGGTGCGCCATGCCGACGGCGCGACGGCACCGGAGCTCTTGGCAACGAGCCCTCCGTGGGTCCGCGTCCCTGTTGGTGCATGGCTGGCATCCGATCTCGACCCGGACTACGGCTTCATCCTGCGCGGTCACGATCGATCGACCTCGACGATCGAGCGCATCCGATGAATCCATCGGTGCGCTCCGGCCGCTCCCGCGTGATTCTCCACGTCGACATGGACGCGTTCTACGTGAGCGTCGAACTCCTGCGACGTCCCGACCTGCGGGGGCTGCCGGTCGTCGTCGGCGGCGCGGGCCCGAGGGGAGTCGTTGCGGCAGCCTCGTACGAGGCGCGCCGATTCGGGATCCACTCGGCGATGCCGAGTTCGACAGCTCGTCGTCTGTGCCCAGCGGCGGTCTTCCTCGACGGTGACCACGCGCTGTACGCAACGGTGAGTGCCGAGGTACGTGAGGTGCTCGACACCGTGACACCCCTGGTCGAGCCGCTGTCACTCGACGAGGCATTCCTCGATGTGACCGGCTCGACCAGACTGTTCGGTGACGGCGTCGAGATCGCGAACCAGCTCCGTACCGAGGTGCGCGCGCAGACCGGTCTCGAGTGCAGTGTGGGTGTCGCGCCGAACAAGTTCATCGCCAAGTTGGCGTCGGTTGCGGCCAAGCCGCGCGCTGACCCTGACGGTGTGCGCGCCGGAGCAGGCGTTGTCGAGGTGACACCCGATGGTGTGCTCGACTTCCTCCATCCGCTCCCTGTCGGTGCGATGTGGGGCGTCGGCCCTGCGACCGGAGAACGTCTCGAACGCCTCGGCGTCCGAACAGTCGGTGATCTCGCTGCCCTCGGCGAGGCACTGCTGGTCTCGACCCTCGGTCGGGCCCACGGTGCATCGCTCCACCGGCTCGCCAATGGTCTCGACGACCGACCTGTCGAAGCCGACCGGGCTCCGAAGTCGATCGGCCACGAGGAGACCTTCGCCCACGACCGCCACCGGCGCGAGGAGCTCGCCACCGAACTCGGGAGGCTCGCCGACGCAGTTGCGTCGCGGTTGCGTCGGCACGGTCGGGGAGCGCGCACGCTGCAGCTGAAGGTTCGCTTCAGCGGGTTCACCACCATCACCCGGTCGGTCACCCTTCCCGGCGCAGTCGACACGGCGCACGCGATCGTGGTGGCACTCACCCCACTGCTCGACGCGATCGACCCCACGGCGGGGGTGCGGTTGCTCGGGGTCAGCGCGAGTCAATTCGCCGAACCTGCCGAGCAGCTCTCGCTCGATGGCGCCGGCAGCCACGGCTGGGGTGCCGCGGAGTCGACCGTCGACGCCATCCGCGAGCGTTTCGGTGTCGGAGCGATCGGCCAGGCCAGCACCGTGGGTGATCGTGGACTTCGCGTGGTGCGCAGCGGTGGTCAGCAGTGGGGGCCGGGTGCGCCGTCTGCCTGACCGAGGGCGCGCATTGTCTCGGTCCGGGAATTCTGCGAAGATGCGCCATCGGCCCTGCGGAGGAGTCGCGATGCCGCTCTCGGAAGACGAACAGAGGATCCTGCGCCAGATCGAGGAGCAGTTGCAGCGCGACCCCGGGTTCGGTCGCACCATCGACCCATCCCGTCCGGGTGATCGACGCTCGTTCCTCCTCGCATCGATCGGTACCGTGCTGTGCCTGGTGCTGACCATCGGTCTGCTCGGCGTGTCGCCGTACCTGTCGTTCGTCGCGTTCGCTGCGGCGGTCGTCTGCGCGCTCGTCGTCGAACGTCAGTTGCGCAGCATCGGTGAAGCCGGCCTGCAGTCGCTCTCGGAGTCGATGCGTCACCGGTTCCCGCCGGGTCAACGCAGCGACGACTGACGACGTTCACCGCCCGACGGGTGCAGGGTCCATGGCCGTAGTCGACAGGTGAGGCGGGGCACCGTGCCGAGGCGCTCGCTGCAATGCCGAGCGATCTCGTCGCCGAGCGCCTCGCTGCGTGCGGCGTCGGTCGTGCTCGGTGCGGTGGGTGCGTAGACCGCGCGGTTCACCAGATCGGCCAGTTCGCTCACCGGGCGAGGGTCGAGGGTGCTGTGGCGAACGACATCGGCGGCGACGTCGAGCGGCGTATCGACCGCCGTCGGTCTGGTGCCGAGAAGTTCGAGTGATCGCGATGCACGGCGCCATGCGGCGACGACTCGTTGGCGCTCGCTCCATCGCCGTCGGCGACGTTGGTGGAGCGAGGACACAACTGCGGGAGCGACGAGCACCCATGCCGCGAGCAGGCTCGCGGCGAGCAGGCCGAACATCACGACGGCGGGCAGGCGCGATGATGCCTCTCGATCGTCCGTCGACGACGGCACGGTCGTCGCAGGAAGCGATACCGGCGGGTCATCGGGGCGGACCGTGGTCGAGGGTGTCACCGTCGTCACAGGTATCGAGGTGGCCGGCGCCCCCGTCTCGTCCTGCTGCGCAGGAATGCCGAGGTAGCCCTCTCCGTCCGGACTGCCACGGCCAGGTGTCGGTTCGAAGGCCACCCAGCCGACGCCGTCGAACCAGACCTCCGGCCACGCGTGCGCATGGCGACCGAGGACCTTGTAACGAGAGG
Organism: Ilumatobacteraceae bacterium; assembly: GCA_046086305.1. Taxonomy (GTDB): domain Bacteria; phylum Actinomycetota; class Acidimicrobiia; order Acidimicrobiales; family Ilumatobacteraceae; genus UBA668. The sequence continues at coordinate 49,196 of JBJSXI010000059.1, read as the reverse complement.
CCGTCTCGTCGCCGCTCGGGACCGCGATGAGATCGCCCGGCGTGAAGCCGACGGCGACCCGCGCGGGGATGCCGAGCATCCGCATCATCACGGCGAACGTTCCGGCGAACTGCTGGCAGAACCCGCGGCGGATCTCGAGGAAGTCGTCGATCGCGCTCGCCGAATCGGTGAGATCGACAGCGGTGTCGTAGGTGAACGCCGTCCGGAACCACGTCTGGACCGCACGCGCTGCGTCGTACGCGTTGGTCGCCGACACTGCTCCGCTCTCGACGAGTCCGTCGACGAGCGAGGTGGGCAGGCCCGCCGGGATCGAGACGTACGTTCGCGACGGCGGGGCACCCCACGTCGCGCCCTCGAGTACGTCGGGTGCGACGGTCGGGATCTCGGCCTCGACCATGACGATGTCGCCTGCCTCGAGGCCGCGACCGGTCCGCACGAGGCTCTCACTGTCAGCCGCCCAGAGCACCTCGCCGTCGACGCGCACCGGGCGGTACGGCGCCGGCACGAGTGGACCGCCGAGTCCGCTGATCGTGATCTCGGCACGGGATGGACGGCCACCGAGTCCGACGGTGATCTCGTCGACAAGGTCTTCCTCCGGCGGTTGCCACGCGCTGCCGTCGAACACCGGGAGTGAGAGCAACCGCCAGTAGTGCGGCCCGTCGGAGGACGCGACGACGAACATCTCCGCATTGCTCTGTTCGGTGAGCCTCGATCGGATGTCGACGAGCGGGCTCACGACCTCTGTGACACCCGGAACGCGATTGCGTGTGTCGATCAGGGGTGCGGCACCTGCGCCGGGCAGTCGCGGTCCGGCGAAGATGGCCACACCTGCGGCGATCGCCACCGTTGCGACGACCCCGATGGTCGCCCGCGCCACGCCGAGTTGGCGGGCACCCATCCACGGAAGGTCGGTGAGTCGGGCGCGGTGGCGGAGCATGCCGATGGCGACCAGTGCGGCGACGACCCAGACGACGGCGAGCGGCATCCGCAGTCGGTCGGTGCCGACGGCCGACACGATCACCATGACTGCTGCCGGTGGCACGACTGCCTCGACCTGTCCGAGCGCGCGGAAGGCGAAGACGTCGGCGAGGATCACCGCAGTGACCAGCGCGATGCCAGCAGCCGTCCCGAACGATCCGTCGGACGCCACGGGCGCGACGGCGGTCGGGAACTCGGAGAGCACGAACGTGATGTCGTCGCGGAATGCGTCGAAGGTCGCCTTCGTCGGCACGCCCGCCTGGAGCGTGTCCCTGTGGTGGAGCGCGGCGAGGACCCAGGTCATCACCGTCACGGTGGTCGGCACGGCGAGCCAGCCGGGCGTTCGAACCGCGCGGAGCGCCGCAGCGACGAGATGGGTGACGACCACCGCAGTCACGGTGGCCGTCAGGAACGACCAGTCGGGGAAGACACGCGCGAACGACGCGGCGGTTGCAACACCGACCCCCATCAGGGCGAGCGTGGAGACGATCTCGACATCGGCGGGACGTGATGCGGTCATGGCGTCCCCGGTCCGACGAGCCGGCGCCATCCGGTTGTGAACGACTCGATCGTTGACGCATCGATCACGAAGGGATCGGGAGATCCCTCGCTCGGTGACCCGACGACGCTGACCAGCACGTCGTGACCTGCCGTCCGCAGCGGTGCTCGTGGCCCTGCCGACACGGCGACGACGAGGCCGAGTCCGTCGTCGCGGGACGATGTCGCTGCAGGATCCAGGGGGCTCTCACCGACGTCGACCTCGGCGAGCCAGCGCAGCGCTGCGTCGAGGACGGCTCGTCCGCGCAGGTCGACACCAGGAGCGACGAGTCGGGCAGCGACCCCGACCGCGTCGGCGGCAGCAAGGACGCTGGCGGCAACAGTGACCGCCCGCTCGAAGGCCTCGCCATCGCCAGCGTCGCGATGCGTGTCGAGGACGACGGTGCATCGGCTGAGCACCTCTGGAGAGGTCTGGCGGATGACGAGTGTGTCGGCGCGCGCCGAGGCGCGCCAGTTGATTCGTCGAGGGTCGTCGCCGGGTACGTACAGGCGCTGCGAGTGGAACTCGCTGCCGGTTCGTCCCATCGATCGAGCTGCAAGACGATCACCGAGCGGCCCGCCCGATGCCATGGTCGGCCAGGGCAGCACGACGACGAGCGGGGTGACGACGGCCTCGGCAGTACCACTGAGGTGGAGTGTTCGACGGCTGAGGCCGAGCGGGTCCGAGCGCTCGGCGCGCAGGGGGCCGAGCAACTGGATGCCACGTCGGTCGGTGGGCACCCGGTAGACGGCACTGACCGACTCGCCGGCAGCCAATGGCGCGACCTGCATCGCGGCGCCGCCGCGGCTACCGACCGGTTCCCACAGTCGGAGCCGTGGGACGCGGCGCGAGGTCGGGTTACTGACGGTCAACTCGACGCGAAGTGGTTCACCGATCGCGACCAACGGCGGCATACATCGACGAGCCGTCTCCACCTGGGGCATCGGCCTCAGCGAGCCGACCACGGCGAGCAGCACGGTGGTCGCAGCCGCTGCGCCGATGACGTAGAACTCGAGCAGACCGAGTGAACGTCCCAGTGCGATCGAGACGGTCGCCATCGACAGTGCGGCCCAGCCGTGCCGGGTGAGCATTCAGCGAACCGCCGGCACCGGCACCGTCTCGATGATCTCGGCGATCACATCGTCGCCGGTGGTGCCGCGAGCAACCGCATCCGGTCGGACGACGAGTCGGTGCGCGAGCACCGGGATCGAGAGAGCCCGGACATCATCGGGGATCGCGTAGTCGCGCCCGCTCGCTGCGGCACGCGCCCGCACCGCACGTGACAGTTGCAGGGTTGCGCGCGGGGAGAGACCGAGCGTGAGCGACGGATGGCGACGGCTCGCCTCGGCGAGATCGACCAGGTACGCCTTGAGTGGTCCGGCAAGGTGCACGGTGCGCACCGCTTCACACATCCGGACGACCTCGGCTGCCGAGACCACCGGGTCGAGTTGGGTCAGGGCGTCGGCGGCGCCCTGCGAGTCGAGGATCGCCAGTTCGGCCGAGCGACCCGGGTAGCCGAGTGAGAGTCGCATCAAGAATCGATCGAGCTGGCTCTCGGGCAACCGATAGGTGCCCTCCTGTTCGACGGGATTCTGGGTCGCAGCCACCATGAACGGGCTGGGGAGGAGATACGTGACACCGTCTGCGCTGACCTGACGCTCCTCCATCGCCTCGAGGAGGGCCGACTGGGTCTTGGGTGACGCACGGTTGATCTCGTCGGCGAGGATGATGTTGGCGAAGAGTGGACCCGGCTGGAACGAGAACGTCTCACTCGACCTCTGGAAGATGCTGACACCGATCAGGTCGGAGGGCAGGAGATCTGGTGTGAACTGCACGCGCTTCCACGTGCAATCGATCGACGTGGCGAGGGCTCGGGCGAGACTCGTCTTGCCGACACCAGGGACATCCTCGATCAACAGGTGGCCCTCGGCGAGGAGACACACGACAGCGAGCTCGACAGCGGCGCGCTTACCGTGGACGACGGAGGTGATGTTGTCGGCGATCGCGTCGAACAGCTGCGAGAAGGTCTGAGGGTGCTGTGGCGCGGCCGTCACGACCGCGAGGGTAGACGGCGTCCGACGGCACCGACCGTCATGCCGGTCGTAGAAGCGGCGCGCTACCGTCGCCACCGTGACCGAGTGCTACCTCGCTGTCGATGTCGGCAGTACCAAGTTGAGTGCAGCGGTCGTCGGTGATCGTGGTGACGTTCTCGTACGCGATCGGATTTCCACTCCGGCGCGCGATGTATGGCCTGCGTTGGCGCGTCTCGTTTCGCGGGTCGTGGCTGCTGCGCCGAGCCCTCCACTCGGGTGTGGCGCGGGGTGCAGTGGCCCCGTCGACGCACCCGCCGGCACGGTCTCGCCGCTGCGGATCCCGGCGCTCGCAGATTTTCCGCTCGGCGCACAACTCGCCGAACTCACCGGCCTCGACACAGTGGTCGGCAACAACGCCACGGCACTCGCGCTCGGTGAGGCCTGGTGCGGGGCAGCGGTCGGCCAGCGGAACTTCGTCGGACTCCTCATCGGTGGTGGTGTCAACGGTGGGATCGTCCTCGGTGGCCGTCCGCTCGATGGTCGGCTCGGGAATGCCGGGAACATCGCCCACCTCGTGGTCGAACCGGAGGGTCGGCCGTGCGCGTGCGGGGGCCATGGCTGTCTCGAGGCGTACTGCGGTGGTGTGGCGATCGAGGCAGAGACCGGTCGGCCGCCGCAACGCGCACCACAGGCGATCGTCGAACGGTCCGGTCAACTCGTGGGCCGTGCGCTCGCATCCCTCGCCGCGGTGTGCGATCTCCGATTGGCGGTGATCGGCGGATCCGTCGCGCTCGGGTTCGGTCAGCCGTTCTTCGACGCCGCACGCAGTGAACTGGAGCAGCGGGCACGGCTCACGTTCACCACGGGGTTTCGCGTCGTGCCTGCCGGCCTCGGTGAGATGGCGCCGCTCGTCGGCGCGGCGGCACTCGTCCGGCGCAGGGGAACTGCCCTGCGGTAGCCTCGCCTGCGTGCGGCCCGAATACACCCCCGAGGCAGAGTCGTATCGCGAGAAGGTCCAAGCCTTCCTCGGCGAGGCATTGCCCGCCGACTGGCAGGGCATCGGTGCGCTCGACGGTGACGAACTCACCCAGTTCGTCACCGAATGGCGCAGAACGCTCCACCGCGCCGGCTACCTGGCGCCGGGATGGCCGGTCGAGTACGGCGGCAGTGGTCTGTCGGCGCTCGAGCAGGTCGTGATCGCGGAGGAGTTCGCTCGGGCCGGTGTGCCCACGGGTGGCCCCAACGACGTGTTCGGTATCCAGATGCTGGGGAACACCCTGCTCCGGTGGGGTACCGACGAGCAGAAGGCCCACCACCTGCCGCGAATTCTCGCTGGTACCGAGACGTGGTGTCAGGGGTACAGCGAGCCGAACGCCGGGAGCGACCTCGCGAACCTCGGGCTGCGCGCCGTACTCGACGGCGACCAGTGGGTGCTCGACGGTCAGAAGATCTGGACCTCGGCGGGCCATCTCGCCGACCACATCTTCACCCTGGCGCGCACTGACCCCGAGGCACCGCGTCACAAGGGGATCAGCTTCCTGCTCGTCGACATGCGCCAGCCCGGTGTCGAAGTGCGGCCCATCCGGATGATCTCCGGTGAGAGCGAGTTCAACGAGGTGTTCTACACGGGGGCGACGACGCCGCGCGATGCGGTCGTCGGCGGGGTGAACAACGGCTGGGCCGTGGCCATGACACTGCTCGGCTACGAGCGCGGCGAGGCAGCAGCCACGTTGCCGATCCGGTTCCAGGCCGAACTCGACCGGCTTCTCGTGCTGGCCAAAGAGCGCGGTCGGGATCGCGATCCGATGATCCGTCAGCGACTCGCGCAGGCGTACACGAAGGTGCACATCATGCGGTTCAACGGCATGCGCATCCTCACCCGTTTCCTCGGCGGCCATCATCCCGGGCCGGACGCAGCGATCAGCAAGCTCTACTGGAGCGAGTACCACCGTGAGGTCACCGAGCTCGCCGTCGAGATTCTCGGTGCAGAGGCGCTCGTGCCCTCGGGGCGTCGGCCGTCCTCTGCCTTCCAGACCGACGATGCAGGTGCGCCGAACAGCACCTGGAGTTGGGTCGGCACATTCCTCAATGCACGTGCCGGCACCATCTACGCCGGCTCGTCGCAGGTCCAGCGCAACATCGTCGGCGAGATGGTGCTCGGTCTGCCGAAGGAACCGCAGGTGGGTCGATGAGGCTCCGCCTCGCACCGGTCGTGGTCGGAGTCGTCCGCCGCCCAGACCTGTGGGCCACCGCCATGCGCGTGTGGAGGCGGACCACCCCACGCGGCTGGTGGCGGCATCGTCCGTTCCTGCCCGTGCCGTCGGCGTCGTACCTGCGCTTCCGCCTCCTCACCCAGTACGGCAGTGGTGATCGCAGTCCGGCTACAGCCGATGTGCTGGACTACCTCGCATGGTGTCGACGCCACGACGGTGCGGCGTGACCGGTTCCGACGGGCGCTCGGCCCGCTAGGGCGGACACGATGAGGGCCGCGCTCGTGTTGAACGTCACCTACGAGCCGCTGTCGGTCGTGTCGTCGCTGCGCGCAGCGTGTCTCGTCATCGCCGAGAAGGCCGAGATCGTTGCTGACGACGGCGAGGTCCTGCGTTCGGCGCGACTCGTCATGCCCAGTCCCTCGGTGGTCAGACTCCGCAGCCTTGTACGCGTCCCGCATCAACGACGTACGACGTTGTCGCGTCGCGCGGTGTTCGCCCGTGATGATCACCGTTGCCAATACTGCGGCGGTGTTGCCGACTCGATCGACCATGTGGTGCCCCGCTCGCGGGGAGGACAGCACACGTGGGAGAACGTCGCAGCGGCCTGTCGCCCGTGCAACCTGCGGAAGCGTGATCGAACGCCCGCCGAAGCCTCGATGGCGCTGTCCCGCCCTCCTCGTGCGCCGCGTGATCAGGCGTGGATCGCAGTTGCGGTCGCCCGAGTGCCCGACGAGTGGAAGCCGTTCATGGCGATCGCCAGTTGAGCAAGTGGCGCGTCGAGCACTCGATCGGTGGGGCCGGCGAGTTCCATCACCGAGATCCACCACCCGGGCGGCTCGCAGTGTTCCACGAGGTCGAGCGACCGACGCTGGTGCTCGGATCGGCACAGGACGTGTCCGCTGTCGAGGTCCGCGTCGCCGATCGGCTCGGCATCGATGTCGTCTCGCGGCGAAGTGGCGGGGCAGCCGTGCTGCTGATGCCCAGTGAGAGTGTCTGGCTCGACCTGTCGATCGGTCCGGAGGATCCGCTCTGGCGCAGTGATGTGGCCGAGGCGATGATCTGGGTCGGTGAGGTGTGGCGCCGCGCATTGCGCGCCGTCGGGGTGGATGCATCTGTTCACCGTGGAGCGATGCTGACGACGCCATGGTCGGTCGCCGTGTGCTTCGCCGGGATCGGTCCGGGTGAGGTCGTGGGGGGTAGTGGGTCCAAGATCGTCGGGGTCTCGCAGCGCCGGACACGGTCGTACGCCAGATTCCAGACCGTGTGTCACCTGCGCTGGCGCCCCGAACTCGTTGCTGCGTTGGTGGCCGAACCTCGACCGCGGAGCGCCGAGCTGACCTCGCTCGTCGAGTCGGTCACCGTCGACCGTGCAACTCTCGTTGCGTCGCTGGCCGCTGCGTTGCCGTGAACCGCACCGGACAGGTGCCCGCGCGCGGCTAGAGGGTGATGACGCTCGCGTCACCCACCAGTGACACGGCGCCCGACGATGTGGTCGCAAGACGAGCACTCGTCGGTGCGCCTGCGAGCATCGCACTGATCCAGTCGGATGCGAGCGTGCGGAGGGCCGCAACGTTCCGGGCGAGCACGGTGCCACAGCCCGTCGAGGCGGTTCCCTCGGCATCATTGTGTGAGCCCTGGGTCACGAGCACGCCGACGAATCGACCGGGTCGCGCGGCGACGAGCGCGTCGGTGCCGCTGCCGGACGCGTTGCACGACGAATCGGGCGCGGCGATGGTCCACACGGGTCGATCGAACGCCCCGACGAGGCGCGACAGCCCCGTTCGGATCGCGCCGCCGCTGTCGACGCCGTCGTACATGACGACACCGGCGAGGTCGACGGCAACGCTGGCACCGCCGGAGGTGAGCCGTGTCGTCTCACCCGCAGCTGCGGTTGCCAGATTGCCCCCTGCCGAGTGACCGGTGAGGACGAATCGTCGGGGCAGGGTGACCCTGCCTGCGCCGGCGGTCCGCGCGGCCGAGGTCGCACTCGCCTGGAGTGCGGAGAACTGGTCTCCGAACATCCGGGCGACGGCGCGGTGCATGTTCGAGCCGTTGATCCAACATCCGTTCAGGGAGAGGAAGTTGCTGCTGATGGAGGGCGCGACGACGATCGAGCTGGTCGTCGCTGCGATGGATCGGGCGAGCGCGGCGATGTTGGTGCGCGAGCGGGTGAAGCCGTGCTGCACCCAGACGACACCGGTGGGCGAGGCGACTGCGGGGAAGTACCAATCGGCGAGGACCGTGGTCGAGGTGCCGCACGGCAGCACGAGGTTGGCGGTCGCGGACCGCACCGTCACCGCAGCGTCGACGGGTGGCGCGTCCTCCAGTTGACCGGCCACAGACCCGGTGGCGAGGGCGAGGCTCAGGAGCAGGCGAGTCGGGCGGTGGGGGCGGACTGGCATCGGAATCCTCCGGGTGGTGGCGCAGACCGCACGCTAGGTCGCCGTCACATGGCGGCACGGCGCCCGACCCGAGGGAAAGGGGGTGTGGTGGGGGAAAGTGGGGAGAAATGGTTGACTGTGGGGGTTCAGGGGGGCAGAATGGCGCCCACATGGGGACCACGGGCCACGCCGCCCGTGGGTGATCCCGAGGCAGGCGAACCGGAAGGTGGTGAGGTGACATGTCGGACGCGCTGTTCGTCGGTCGCTTCGACCGCCAGGTCGACGACAAGGGTCGCCTCGCCGTTCCGTCCCGCTTCCGCACCGGTCTCGGCGAACGGTGCTACCTCGCCCAGGGTGTGGGCAGTTGCGTGACGATCGTGCCCGAGGCGACCTTCGCCGCCGAGGCCGCCTCGATGCGTGCCAAGGTCGACAGCGGCGAGCTGCCGCGTAACCACCTCCGCGCCGTGGCGGGGACTGCGCAGCTCGTGGTGATCGACCGCCAGGGGCGGGTCTCCATCGACGACCACCTCCGCGAGTACGCCGGGATCACCGCAACGTCGACCGTCACCGTCGCCGGCGCCTTCGATCGCCTCGAGATCTGGACCCCTGAACGCTACGCACGCCTCCATGCCGGCGCGAGCGGCGAGATGGCCGGCGGGGCCGAGTGAGCCCCCGAGATCCCGACGACCCACACACCGACAAGGAGGACCGAGACCACCCACCAGCAGAACGTCACCCGAGCACCTCACCGCCCACGGACGGTGATCGCGGCTTCCATCACCTCCCGGTGATGGCCGCCGAGATCGTCGAGGTGTTCGCCGAAGTGCCACCGGGGTTCGTGCTCGACGCGACACTCGGTGGAGCCGGCCACAGCGAGCTCCTGCTCGAACGGTTGCCGCACCTCTCGGTACTCGGGATCGACCGTGACCGCTGGGCCCTCGCCGCTGCACAGCGTCGATTGGCCCGGTTCGGTGAGCGAGTACGGACGTTCCACTGCCGGTTCGACGGACTCGAACACGCCATGGAAGCACTCTCGATCGACAGTCTGTCCGGAGCCCTCTTCGACCTCGGGGTGAGCTCACCGCAACTCGACGACCCCGAGCGTGGGTTCTCCTACCGCGCCACCGCAGCGCTCGACATGAGGATGGACACCGATCAACCGTGGACGGCGGCTGACGTCGTCAACGGCTACAGCCTCGACGACCTGACCCGGGTCCTGCACGAGTACGGCGACGAGCGCTTCGCCCGACGCATCGCCGCAGCGATCGTCGCCGCCCGGCCGATCGAGTCGACGACGGAGCTCGCCGAGATCGTGGTCGGAGCAATCCCTGCGCCCGCCCGTCGCACGGGCGGCCATCCCGCCAAGCGCACGTTCCAGGCGCTGCGGATCGAGGTCAACGGTGAACTCGACGCGATCCCCGGCGCCGTGAGGGGCGCAGTGCGACACACCGTGCCGGGCGGACGGATTGCCGTCCTCGCGTACCACTCGGGAGAGGATCGCCTCGTCAAGGAGATCTTCCGTGAGGAAGCGACGGGCGGGTGCCTGTGTCCACCCGAACTGCCGTGCGTGTGTGACGCCGTGCAGACCGTTCGCATCGTGCGGACGGCTCCCAAGCGTCCGTCGGCTGCCGAGGTGGCACGTAACCCGCGCGCGTCGAGCGCACGACTGCGAGTCGTCGAACGCATCGAGGACACGCCGACGCGGCGCTGAGCGCAACGACGGCACCGAGTCATCCCGACCGCTGAGCGGCAGTCGGCACAACAGGCAGGAACGAGGAAGAACTGATGGCGCTCGCAACGCGCAGCGATCGGGTGGCCCACGCCCGCACGGGTGTCGCAGCCCGACGCGCCCCGGTGGCGACGCGTCGCCCGTCACTGACGGTCGTTCCTCGCCGCCGCGCCGCGAGTGTCGTCACGGTCGTGGCCACGGTCGTGATCGCGCTCATGATGGGGGCAGTCGCCGTGCAGATCCAGGTGGCACAGCGGCAACTCGAGCTGGACGTCCTCGACCGGCGGATCCGGGCCGCCGAGGCCCAGTACGACGTGCTTCGCCGTGAGCGCGCCGAACTGCGCTCGCCCGGACGCCTCTCCTTCGAGGCGACACGGCTCGGCATGGGCCTGCCGCTCGACACCACGTTCGTGGCGGTCGAGCCATCCGACGTGGCAACGGTCCAGCGAAGCGGCACCGCGTCAGGCACCGGCTCGTCCCCATCGATCGTCGAGAAGTTCGCCGAGTACGCGCGGGTGAAGGCGCGTGAGGGCGTGAACCCGTGACCGGTCGGACGCCACCGCGCGCCGGTTCCCGGCACAGCACCACCCGTCGTGGCCCCGCCCGCAGTTCCGGGCCGCACGCGTCGACCTCGCGACGTCCGTCGTCGGCACACTCACCATCTCGTCGCGCTGCACCCCGCGGCCGTGCGACCAAGGGCCGTGCACCTCAGGGCGGTGTGACGGCTCGGCCTCGTCATCGCAGGAGCGCACCGTCCGGCCGGAGTCGGGTCCCGGGGATGATGTTGACACTGCGGGTCGGTGACACGCGTCGACGTCTCCTCATCGTCATCATCACAACGGCGGCCGTCTTCACGGCGATCCTCGGCCGGGTCGTCTACCTCCAGACCGTCGGGTCCGACGACCTGCTCGCCGCAGGACGTGCCCAACGAGTGCAGGAGTCGGCGATCACAGCCCAACGCGGCACGATCTTCGCCCGTGACGGGGGAGAGTTGGCGCTCAGTGTGCCCTCACAGACCGTCTACGCCGATCCGCGTCAGATCGAGGACCCCGTCGGTGCCGCCACGGCGCTGGCAACGGTGCTCGGACTGAGTGACCAGAAGTTCGCCGATCTCGTCGACGAGTTCACGCGCAAGGAGAAGAGCTTCGTCTACGTCGCGCGTCAGGTCGACGACGACGTGGCATCGATGGTCGCGTCGCTCCAGCTTCCTGGTGTCGACTTCCTGACCGAGGCGCGACGGATCATGCCGAGCGGTGCAGTCGGACGGAGCATCCTCGGACGGACTGACATCGATGGGAGTGGGATCGCAGGCCTCGAGCGTCAGTTCGATGACCTCCTGCGCGGACTCGATGGTGAGCGGGTGCGCGAGCGTGATCGACAGGGACGGTCCATCCCGGGCTCGGGCGCAACGACGGTCGAACCGGTGCCTGGTACCGATCTGGTCCTCACCATCGACCGGTCGTTGCAGTATCAGGTCGAGCAGGCGCTGATCCGTCGAGTGAGTGAACTGAAGGGCAAGGGTGGAGTGGTCGTCGTCATGGACACCGTGACCGGCGACATCTACGCGATGGCGAACGTCGTGCAACGAGACGACGGCGTCGTCGAGGTGGCCTCGGCGAATCTCGCCGTGGTCGAGATGTTCGAGCCCGGCTCAGTGGCCAAGGTGTTCAGCCTGTCGGCAGTCGTCGACGCTGGTCTGGCATCGCCGGAGACCGAGATCGACGTTCCTGGGGTGATGGTGTTCAACGAAGGCACCGAGTGGGAGCAACCGATCCGTGACGCAGTGCCCCACGATCTCGAGTCGATGACGCTGCGTCGGATCATGAGCCAGTCGTCGAACATCGGCACGCTCATGCTCGCCGAGCAGCTCGGGAACCGACGGTTGGCCGACTATCTGGTCAACTTCGGCATCGGGCGATCGACCGGACTCGGCTTTCCCGACGAGAGTTCGGGACTGATCAAGCCGTCGTCGGAGTGGCAGGGCGCCGAGCCTGCGACCATCAGCTTCGGCTACGGCTACACGACGACCTCGCTCCAGCTCGCTGCAGCGGTCAACGCAGTGGCCAACGGCGGCACATATGTGGCACCTCGGCTCCTCGCTGCGACGATCGATCCGCGGGGTTCCATCACGGAGGCCCCTGCATCGGCCACGCGCCGCGTCATGTCGCCGAATACGGCGTCGATCATGGCGGACCTCATGCGCGACGTCGTCTGCGAGGGAACGGGCCGTGACGCGCGGATCGACGGCATCTCCGTCGCAGGCAAGACCGGGACTGCATACAAGGTCCAGGACGGTTCGTACGGCGCCGATGGCAGTCGGCAGTACCGGGCCTCCTTCGTCGGCTTCTTCCCGGCGGCCGCACCTCGAGTGACCGTGCTGGTGACCATCGATGAACCTGATCCGACCTCGGGGGACCGATTCGGTGGAAAGGCCGCGGCGCCGCTGTTCGCAGAATTGGCGGTCGCCGCGATCCATGAACTGGCCGTGACGCCGTCACCCGGCGACACCGGCTGCTCGACCCGGTGACCGACGTGCGTCGTCTCCCCGATCTCCTCGCCGAGGGTGCCATTGCACCGCTGGTCGTCGACGTCGTCGGTGATCCGTCAGGGGTGCTGGTGGCAGATGTCGAGCATGATTCTCGTCGTCCCGTCGATGGCTCGATCTTCTGCTGTGTGCCGGGTGCGCGCCACGACGGCCATGACCACGCTCGAGGCGCCGTGGAGGCAGGTGCCGTCGCTCTGCTCGTCGAGCGTCGTCTCGAGGTCGACGCGGTGCAGATCGTGGTGCCGTCGGTTCGGCGCGCGATGGGTGAGATCGCGGCGGCTGTGCACGGTCATCCGTCGCGGCGCCTGCGCCTCATCGGCATCACAGGGACGAATGGCAAGACCACGACCACCACCTTGCTCGCCTCGGTGCTCGAGTACGCCGGCGCGCGGTGTGCGACGATCGGAACGCTCGACGGTGGGTTCACGACGCCTGAAGCGACCGATCTCCAGCGCCGACTGGCGCGCCTCGTCGACGACGGGTTCACGTCGGTGGTGATGGAGGTCTCGTCACACGCGCTCGAGTTCGCCAGGGTGGCGGGGTGCGAGTTCGACCTTGCGATCTTCACCAATCTCAGTCGCGATCATCTCGACCTCCACGGCACGATGGAGCGGTACTTCGCGGTCAAGGCACAACTCTTCACGGCGGGCTATGCGCGACGAGGTCTTGCCAATCTCGACGACACGCACGGTCGACTCCTCGTCGACGCTGCTCCGATCCCGATGTCCGGGTTCGGGTCGGGGGACATCTCCGACATCGTGGTGCGCCCCACGGTGCACGAGTACACCTGGCGTGAGCATCGTGTGGTCGTCCCGATGGGGGGCGACTACAACGTGTCGAACAGTCTTGCGGTGGCAACCGCGTCGGTGATGCTCGGGATCGAGGTCGAGGTCGTGATCGAGGCCCTCGCTGTTGCCCCCGCTGTTCCGGGGCGGTTCGAGCCCGTCCGGGCCGGGCAGGCCTTCGATGTGATCGTCGACTACGCACACACTCCCGACGGCCTGCGCGGCGTACTCGGCTCTGTGCGGAGTGCGATGCGAAGCGGCAGAACGATCGTCGTCTTCGGGTGTGGCGGCGATCGCGACCGCGAGAAGCGACCCATGATGGGTGAGGCGGCGGCTGAACTCGCCGACATCGTCGTGGTCACGTCGGACAACCCGAGGTCGGAGCGGTCCGAGGACATCATTGATGCCATCGTCGGCGGGGTGCCCGACGACTACCGTCAGCGTGTGCTGATCGAGCCGGATCGTCGTCGGGCCATCGAGCTCGCCTTCTCGCTCGCAGGTGCCGGCGACGTGGTGGTGCTCGCCGGCAAGGGGCATGAGACCACACAGACCTTCGCCGATCGTGTCGTCCCCTTCGACGATCGACTCGTCGCCCGTGAGGTGTTGGAGGCCCAGCGATGATCGCTGTGATGATCGCAGGCGCAACAGCCATGGTGCTGTCGCTCGGAGGCACTCGATACCTGATCGGGTTCTTCCGTGTGCGGGGGAGGGGTCAGCCGATCCTCGGCAAGGACGACCACGGCCCAGAGCACCACATGGCCAAACAGGGGACGCCGACCATGGGTGGGCTGGCGATCGTCGCCGCAGCGTTCGTGGGCTGGCTGGTCGCCCATCTGCGGCGTGGGTTGCCCTTCAGCGATCAGGCGATGATCGTCTGGGTCGCCGTGCTCGCCATGGCCACGATGGGCTTTCTCGACGACTACATCAAGGTGCGCAAACGGCACAACCGGGGCATCTTCTGGAAGAAGAAGAGCTATCTCACCTTCGCCATGTCGATCGGGTTCGCCTGGTGGCTCTCGGCGGCGACCGGTGTGAGCGAGTCGATCTCGTTCACCCGCGCCGAGTTCCCGGGCTGGGACGTGCCATGGCCCCTGTGGGTCGCGTTCGCCGGTGTGATCATCTGGAGCACGAGCAATGCCGTCAACGTCACCGACGGTCTCGATGGCCTCGCGGGTGGGTCGGCGATGATGGGGTTCGGAGCCTTTGCGATCATCGCCTACTGGGCGTTCCGCAATCCGGATGTCTACCCCTCGGTCGTCAACCCTCTCGACCTCGCCGTTCTCGCAGCCGCACTCGCTGGCGCCTGTGCGGGATTCCTGTGGTTCAACGCCGCTCCGGCGCGCATCTTCATGGGTGACGTCGGCGCCCTGGCGATCGGAACCGCGCTCGCGATGTTGGCGCTCACGACGAACACCCAGTTGTTGCTGATCCTGATCTGCGGCATCAATGTCATGGAGGCCGGAAGCGTTGCCGTGCAGATGGGGGTATTCAAGGCATCCGGCCGGACGCGGCGACTGTTCCGCATGTCGCCCATCCACCATCACTTCGAGCTCGTCGGCTGGCCGGAGACGACCGTGATCATCCGCTTCTGGATCATCTGCGGCATCTGCGTCGCAATGGCACTCGGCATCTTCATCGGTGACTTCACGAGGGTCGTCGACGTCCGATGAGTTCTGTTGCGCTCGTCTACGGGGTCGGCCTCAGCGGTGAAGCGCTGACCGAAGCCCTCGTTGCACGCGGCTGGGAGGTGGTGATCGCTGATGACGTGGCCACCGAGACGGCCCTGAAGGTTGCATCGGCCAACGGCGTCGACCTGCTCGTGCAGCCCGACGAGGCGGTGCTGGCCGAGATCGTCCGGCGGTGTGCCGTGGTCTGTCCGGCGCCGGGCATCCCCGAGCACCATCGGGTCATCGGTGCCGCACTCGCCTCGGGCACCCCGATCCGCAGTGAGATCGACCTCGCCTACCAATGGGAGCAGGAGCGCCCCGGTGGTCCGCGTCCGATCCTCGCCGTGACCGGCACCGACGGCAAGACGACGACCACGATGCTCGCCGCGCACCTCGTCGAGGGGTCCGGGATGCGCTGCGCTGCCGTGGGCAACACCGAGGTGCCCTTCGTGGCAGCTCTCGCCGACGATGTCGATGCGTTCGTGGTCGAGTGCAGCAGTTTCCGTCTCCGCTGGACGGAGTCGTTCCGGGCGAACGCATCGGTGTGGCTCAATCTCGCAGCCGATCACCAGAACTGGCACCCGTCGATGGACGACTACGAAGCCGCCAAGGCGCGTCTATGGGCACACCGTCGTCCTGGGGACGTGGCGATCGGATGGGCCGGGGATCCGGTCGTGATGCGTCACCTCGAACGAGCCGGTGGCGAGGTGCGCACGTTCGCGACGGCCGACGCCGACTACCGGGTCGAGGGGGAGTGGCTCGTCGGCCCGACCGGTCGCGTCGCGCCCGTGCGCAGTCTCCCTCGTCGACTCCCGCACGATGTCACCAATGCCTTGGCCGCGATCGCCCTCGTCCTCGAGGGTGGCTGTGCGGATGTCACGTCGATCGCCGAGTCGCTCGCAACATTCCGACACCCGCCGCATCGCATCGAACCGGTCGGGTGCGTCGACGGTGTCGAGTGGTTCAACGACTCGAAGGCGACGACCCCGCATGCCTCGCTCGCGGCGATCCGCGGTTTCGAGCGGGTCGTTCTGCTCGCCGGTGGTCGCAACAAGGGCCTCGACCTGTCGGAGCTCGCCACGGAGCGAGATCGCATCGTCGGGGTCGTGGGACTCGGAGAGGCGGCGGACGAGATCACGGCGATGTTCACCCCGGGCTGCCCGACGGTCGCCGTCTCATCGATGCGCGAGGCGGTCGAGGCGGCGCACCGGATGGCCCGGCCGGGCGACGTCGTGCTGCTCTCACCCGCGTGCGCGAGTTTCGACTGGTACCCCACCGGCGGGTATCCCGCTCGGGGTGACGACTTCCGTCAGTTGGTCGGCGCGCTCGCGCAGGAGGGTGCGGCATGACGGCTCGGAGCACCGTCATCGGTGATCGTCGACAGGTCGCTCGTCAGCGGGCTGCTGCGCGGCGTCGTCATCCGACACAACGCGAGCAGGTGCGACCGGTCGGCCCGCCGCCCGTCGCGTTCTATGTGATCGCCGTCGTCGTTGCGGTCTTCACGATGCTCGGCCTCCTGATGGTCCTGTCGGCAACCTCGGTGCGCGAGTTCCACCGGGGCAACTCCCCGTGGAGGGTCTTCGGTCGCCAGGCGGGCTGGGCCTTCTTCGGCATCTGGGCGATCTGGTTGGCGATGCGGGTGCCGATGCACCGGTGGCGACGGCTCCTCGGCCCGTTGACGATCGCGTCGTACGCGCTGATGGTGTTGCCGTGGCTGCCGGGACTCGGCACCTCGGTGAACGGCGCCCGGGCATGGGTGAGTGTCGGCTCGATGACGTTCCAGCCGAGTGAGTTCCTGAAACTCGCGCTCCTCCTGCAATGCGCGAATCTGCTCGCCGGCCGGCGGGGGACGACCGATGTGCGCGAGGTGCTCGGTCCCGTGGCCTGGCTCGGGATCGTGGCGACCGGATTGTGCGTCGTGCAGAACGACCTCGGGTCGGCCATCGTCGTGGCGTCGATCGCCTTCACCGTGGTGTTCATGGCGGGCGCACCTCTCATCCCCATGGCCGCCGCAGCATCGGTGCTCGGTGTTGCCGGATCGTGGTTCGTGCTCTCCACGCCGTATCGCCGGGGCCGGTTCACGGCGTTCCTCGACATCGCTGCGCACAAGGACCACCTCAGCTATCAGACCTGGCAAGCGATGATCGCGGTGGCCGAAGGCGGTCTGAGCGGTTCGGGTGTCGGCCGCGGCGACACCAAACTCGGCGAGTTCCTGCCGCTCGCCCACAGCGACTTCATCTTCGCCGTCGTTGCCGAGGAACTGGGCATGCTCGGCGTGGTCGCAGTGATCGGGGGCTTCTTCGCGCTCGTGTTCGCCGCAGTACAGATCGCGCTCGCCGCACACGATCGATTCCACGCGATGGTCGCCGGGGGGATCGCCGGCTGGTTCGCGGTGCAAACGACGATCAACATCGGTGGTGTGGTCGGGCTGCTCCCGGTCACTGGTCTCACCCTGCCGTTCTTCTCCGTCGGCGGCAGTTCGCTCCTCGTGAGCATGGCTGCAGCGGGACTTCTCCTGAACGTGGCCCGAAACGTCAGATGAGCGGAACGTTCGCCGTGGTCACCGGTGGAGGGACCGCCGGACACGTGATCCCGGCGCTGGCGGTTGCCGAGGCGCTCGTCGCAGCGGGTCATCCGGCCGAGGACATCCACTATGTGGGAGCGCAGCGCGGCGTCGAGGTCGACATGGTCCCGCCGACAGGCTTCAGTTGCACGTTCCTCGACGTGGTCGGATTGCAGCGCCGCATGAGCAGACGGAATCTGTCCTTCGTGCCCCGACTGATCCGTGCGTGTCGGCATGCCGTCGTGCTCCTACGACGCCTCGAACCACGCGTCGTGGTGAACCTCGGTGGCTATGCAAGCTTTCCGGCGACCTTCGCGGCATGGCGACTCGGAATTCCCTATGTGGTCGTCAGCTACGACCGCCGCCCAGGGCTCGTCTCGCGGATCGTCGCCCGTCGTGCCGCCGCATGCGCCGTGGCATTCGAGACGTCTGACCTCCCACGCAGCGAGTACACCGGTGCACCCGTTCGTCGCGCGATCGTCGAGGTCGATCGGGTGACCGGCCGGGCCGCCGCCCGCGCCCAGCTCGGACTGCCTGACGACCGATTCGTCGTCGCAGTCGTCTGTGGATCCCTCGGCGCAGGCACCGTCAACGCGGTCGTGGAGGAGGTCACCGACAGGTTGGCGGCGCGTCGAGACCTTGCGGTGTACCACGTCGTCGGTGAGCGGTTCCGCGCCTGTGCCGCTCCCGAACGCGACGGTTCATCGGGCATCCTCTACCGGGTGATCGGATTCGAACCTCGGATGCCGCTGGTCTATGCGGCTGCAGACCTCTTCATCACCCGTGCAGGGGCGGGAACCATCGCAGAACTGGCTGCAGTGGGCGCGCCGGCGATCGTCGTGCCGTGGCCAGGGGCCGCGGCGAACCACCAGGTCGACAATGCGCAGGTCCTGTCGAGTATCGGTGCAGCGATCCTCCTCGAGGAAGCCGACCTGAGCGCCGACCGCCTGACGGCGGAGATCACTTCGCTGGTCGCCGATCCGGTTCGGCTCTCGGCGATCGCATCATCTGCCCGCGAGGCAGGGACGGCCCATCGAAGCAGACGACTGGTCAGCCTCGTCGAACGTGTGGCGACCCGATGAACCTCCACCCGGCGGCCGGCGCGCCGACGATCGACCTGTCGCGCGCGCGTCGTCTCCATGTCGTCGGAGTCGGCGGTCCCGGCATGAGCGCCGTGGCGATCGTGCTGGCCGAGATGGGCCATTCGGTGAGCGGCAGCGATCTCCGCGAACGAGATGTGCTCGAGCGCGTGCGTGCCGCCGGGGTCGAGGTGCACGTCGGGCATCGACGCGAACATGTGCACGGGTGCGATGCGATCACCTGGTCGACGGCGATTCCCGAACGGAATGTCGAACGTGACGAAGCCGAGCGGCAGGGCATCCTGTCGATGCACCGCGCGGGCATGCTTGCATCGATCTGCGCCCAAGCCGACTCGATCGGCGTTGCGGGCACTCATGGCAAGACGTCGACGTCGTCGATGCTCATGCTCATGCTGTCCGAGGCGGGGTTGCGGCCGAGTTTCGTCATCGGCGGCGACGTGACCGACATGGGTACGGGCGCGCAGTGGACCGGTGGGCGGTGGCTCGTGGTCGAGGCGGACGAGAGCGACGGCACCCATCTCGCGCTCCCTCTTGCCGCGACGATCCTGACCAATGTCGAAGCCGACCACCTCGAGCACTACGGGAGCCTCGCCGCGGTGATCGACGGCTTTCGCGACTATCTCTCCAAGGTCGAGGGGCCGCGGGTCGTGTGTCTGGACGACCCTGTCTGTGCGATGTTCGCCGCCGAGTCGTCGCTCGTGCCGCTCGTCACCTACGGGACCTCTCCCGGCGCCGACTACCGCGCTGTCGACGTCGAGATGGTCGCCGGCACGGCGAGGTTCGGTGTCGTCCATGACGGCGAGCGGATCGGCGAGGTCGAGCTGCCCCTGCGCGGTCTCCACAACGTCCGCAATGCGACAGGCGCACTCGCAATGGCCCTCGAGCTCGGTGTGCCGTTCGCGGCCGCCCAGCGCGCCCTAGCGGCCTTCGGTGGCGTTGCCCGACGTTTTGACATCAGGGCGGTCGACGACGGGGTCACCTTCGTCGACGACTACGCACACCTCCCGGGGGAGATCGCAGCGGTCCTCACGGCGGCGCGTACGAGTGGAGACCGGTGGTCGCGGATCGTCGCAGTGTTCCAGCCGAACCGCTACAACCGGATGGCCGTGATGTCTCCCGAGTACGCAGATGCCTTCGTCGATGCCGACGAGGTCGTGCTGACCGACATCTATCCATCGGGTACGGCACCCCTTCCCGGGGTCACCGGCAAGCTGGTCGTCAATGCCGTCCTCGATGCCCATCCGACAGCGAGAGTGATGTGGCTGCCGAACCGCTCGGACCTCGTCGAACAACTTGCGCGGCGACTGCGTCCGGGTGATGTGTGTATCTCGATGGGTTGCGGGGACGTGGAGACGCTGCCCGACGAGGTGGTCGCTCGTCGCCGAGCGCTCCGTGAGGCGGGCGCGCGGTGACGAACACCCCGGTGGAGGTTGCCTGCCGGATCCTCGCCGGCATCTGCTCGACCGATGAGCCGCTCGGTGAGCTCACGACGTACCGCGTCGGTGGGACCGCGGCGGTGATGGTCCGACCGCGATCGATCGACGACCTCGGGCGCGTGGCCGAGGCGCTGGCAGTCACCGGTCTTGCCGTCCTCGTCGTCGGCCGAGGCTCGAACCTCCTCGTCGCCGACGAGGGGTTCCGCGGTATCGCGGTCGTCCTCGATGACATGACGCCCGATCCCGAACGGATCGAGATCGTCACCGACTCCCGTGAGGCGACCGTCGAGGTCGGGGCGGCGGCCGCCCTGCCGGTCGTCGCGCGGCGGACCGTCGCGGCCGGTCTCGCCGGGTTCGAGTGGGCCGTGGGCGTCCCTGGCTCCATCGGTGGCGCGGTCCGGATGAACGCAGGCGGTCACGGCAGCGATATGGCCACATCGCTCGAGTCGGCGCAGGTGTTCGACCTGCACCACGCTCGCTGGGCCTGGGTCGGGGCGTCGTCGCTCGGGCTGCGGTTCAGGGGCAGCGATCTTGCCGACCACCAGATCGTCCTTGCGGCCCGGCTCCGGCTGAGCGTGCGCCCCACAGGTGAGGCCGAGATCGGCGACACGCTCCTCGCCGACATTGTCCGATGGAGGAGGGAGCACCAGCCGGGCGGGCATAATGCTGGCTCTGTGTTCGTCAACCCGATTCCCGACCTGCTCCCTGCGGCACGCCTGATCGACGAGGCCGGTCTGCGCGGCTTTCGGATCGGCGGTGCCTGTGTCAGCACGAAGCACGCCAACTTCATCCAGGCCGACGACGGCGCCACCGCAGCCGACGTTCGGGCGGTCATGGAGACGGTGCGCCGACGGGTCCACGAACGGACCGGACACCTGCTGCGCAGCGAGATCCGCTTGGTCGGCTTCGACGACGTGGCTGACGAGGTCGGGCCGGGGGTGCAGTGGTGAGCAGCGACGAACCGCGCGTCCCCGACGATTCGCTGCTCTCGGACTCGGTGCTCCAGGAGTTGCTCGCGGCGTTCTCCGACGAGCCGCGACCGGCACCTGCCACGCCGGTCGCCGATGTCGATCGGCCGGCGGCGATCGACGATCCGCTGTTCGGCCTGTTCGGTGCACCGTCCGCGGCGCCCGTCGGTGAGCCCCCCGAGGCGCGTCCGGTCGAGGATCCGACCCCGTCGTACGTCGTGGGCGAGGTACTCGGGACCGATGGGCTCATCCGCATCGACGTGCCCGACGCATCCGTCGATCCGCCAGCCGACGATCCGGTCGACGAATCGACCGACCAGCTCGTGCTGCGAGTCGACGACCCAGATCACATCCGTCCGGATGTCGGGGGCAATGACGTCGAGATCGGAGACGTCGAGATCGGTGACGACGACACCGGCGAACTCATCGTGATCGCCATCGATGACGACGACGTGATGGATGTCGGGTTGCTCGACACCGAGACAGGCGGTCCGTCGACGATCGTCATCGTCGGCGACGACCGGCCCGACACCGTGTACCTCGACGAGGCAAAGGAGGAGCGACTCCGTGCTGTGCATGGCGGGAGCACGGTCGACGACCCGGACATGATCGTGATCGACGACCTCGACGAGGGGATGGTCGTCAACACTCCGCCCGTCGCGTCCGGCGGCAGCATCGATCCGCGGTTGCGGGCCCGCCGTGCCGCAGTACGCAGAGCAGCCGGCCGCCGTCGACTCGTGGTCCTCGTCGCCGCCGTTGCGGCCGTCTTGCTCGTCGTGCTGGCCATCGCGTTCGTCGCCTCCCCGGTCTTCGACGTCCGCGACATCACAGTGCAGGGCGCGGTGTACACCGACCGATCGATACTCGACGAAGTCGTTGCCGACCTCGAGGGCTCGCCGGTGCTGCTCGTCGACACACTCGAGATCGAGGAGCGCCTCGCCGCTGCGCCGTGGGTCGAGTCGGCCATCGTCACGCGCGACTTCCCCCACACCGTGTTCATCGACATCCGCGAGAGGGTGGCGCTCGCCACATTCCAGGGTGGCGACGGCAGGTGGCGGGTGATCGATGTCGAGGGTCGGGTCCTCGACGTCCTCGACGGCCAGCCGATCGCGTATATGCAGATCGTCGGTGATCACCCCGACACGGGACGCGGGTTGTTCGCCGGTGCGCCCTACGCCGCCGCAGCGCTCCTCGTGAAGGTGCTGCCCCCCGAGGTCAGGGCGGTCACGCGCTGGGTCGGTCTCGACGACGTCAGCGGCACCCTCACCCTCACCCTCGCCGGCGGGGTCGACCCGACCGCCGGGATCGAGGTTCGCCTCGGGTCGGTCGACGGGCTCGACCAGAAGCTGGCCCGGCTGTTGACACAGGTGCGCAGCGGTCTCGACGGGATCGTGTCGCTCGACGTCTCGACGACCGAGATCGGTGTCGTCCGAGGGTAACCGTCGCCCGGTACCCCCTGCGGCTAGCATCCCCGTGACCGAAGGACTCGATGTGACCGCTCTCCGCCCGCACCCGCACCTGCCCCCCTGGAGGTCCCTCTGATGGTCGGCGCTCCGCAGAATTATCTGGCCGTCATCAAGGTCGTCGGCGTCGGCGGCGGTGGGGTGAACGCCGTGAACCGGATGATCGATGCCGGGCTGAAGGGCGTCGAGTTCGTCGCCGTGAACACCGACGCGCAGGCGCTGCTGATGAGCGATGCCGACGTGAAGCTCGACATCGGGCGCGATCTCACCCGTGGCCTCGGTGCGGGGAGTGACCCCGAGGTCGGCCGCACCGCCGCCGAGGCGCACCGCGACGAGATCGAGGAGATGATCAAGGGCGCCGACATGGTGTTCATCACCGCCGGCGAGGGCGGCGGGACCGGGACGGGTGCCGCACCCGTGATCGCCGAGGTGGCGCGCAGCATGGGCGCGCTCACGATCGGTGTCGTGACGAGACCGTTCAGCTTCGAGGGTCGCCGTCGTGCCGTGCAGGCCGATGCCGGTGTGCAGCGCCTCAAGGAGAAGATCGACACGCTGATCGTCATTCCCAACGATCGCCTCCTCACCGTGGCGAACGAGAAGACCAGTGTGCTCAATGCCTTCAAGATGGCCGATGAGGTACTGCTGCAGGGTGTATCGGGCATCACCAACCTGATCACGACCCCGGGCTTGATCAACACCGACTTCGCCGACGTGAAGATGATCCTCTCCAATGCCGGGTCGGCCTTGATGGGTATCGGCCAGGCGAGTGGCGAGAACCGTGCGGTCGCTGCAGCCAAGGCGGCGATCAGTTCACCGCTGCTCGAGGCGGCCATCGACGGGGCCCGGGGCATCGTGTTGAACATCACGGGGCCGAGCAGCATGGGCCTGTTCGAGATGAACGCCGCAGCAGAGATCATCCACGGTGTCGCCCACCAGGACGCCAACATCATCTTCGGCACCGTCATCGACGACGAGATGGGCGACGAGGTGAAGGTGACGGTCATCGCTGCCGGCTTCGATCGCTGGGACTCCTCGGCTGCCGGCGCACCGCCGCGCGCGCCGCTGAAGGTCGTGCAGGAGGCCAAGCCGACCGCATCGCTCAAGGAACTCTTCGCCGAGGACCCTGTGGCCTCGAGCGAGGATGGCGACGACGACTTCGACGTGCCGTCCTTCTTGAAGTGACACCACGGGTTGGCTGAACCCACCGTCGATCCCCAGTTCGCCGCTGCAGTGGCCGACCGCCTCGCGGCCGTGCGCGATCGCGTGTCGGCGGCGGGTGGCTCGAACGTCGGGATCCTCGCCGTCACCAAGTCGTTCGGCCTCGATGCCTGCTGGGCGGCGCACCTCGCCGGGTGCGTCGGCGTCGGTGAGAACTATGCCCAAGAGCTCGTCGGCAAGTTCTCCGGCCACGAGGTGCCGTGGTCGGTGCACTTCATCGGTCAACTGCAGACCAACAAGGTGCGCCTCGTCGCTCCGTACGTGTCGGTCGTCGAGTCGGTCGATCGCCCGTCCTTGGTCGCCGAACTCGCCCGACGAATGCCGACGACACGCGTGCTCGTGCAGGTCGACACGGTGGGTGGCGGCCA
Source organism: Ilumatobacteraceae bacterium (assembly GCA_046086305.1). Lineage (GTDB taxonomy): Bacteria > Actinomycetota > Acidimicrobiia > Acidimicrobiales > Ilumatobacteraceae > UBA668. Next base: position 25,211 of record JBJSXI010000059.1, on the reverse strand, counting down.
CGGGCGAGGGGGCTGTCCGGTCGACCAGGTGCCTGCTCTCGTCGACGCGGCACGGGCGGCCAACCTCGACGTCGCAGGTCTGATGACGGTCGGTCCGCCCGACGCGGACCCTGTCACGACCCGTGCCGGCTTCCGTCTCGTGCGCAGTTTGGTCGATCGCCTCGGCCTCCTCACGTGTTCGATGGGGATGTCGGCAGACCTCGAGATCGCCGTCCAGGAGGGCTCGACCCAGGTACGGGTGGGCAGCGCCCTGTTCGGTGAGCGTCCACTTCCGCCGCCAGCGGCGCGATAGCCTTCGCCCGGGAGGACGTGGATGTCGATGTGGAAGAGGGCGATGGACTACCTGGGGCTCGGCCCCGAGGACGCCTACGACGACTACGACTACGAACCCGAGCCCGAACCTCCTGTGCGTGCGCCGAGGGGGATGCGGGCCGAGCCGCCGCGTCCCGGGCGGGGCTACGTACCCGAGCACGAGTACGACTCTCCCAGCCGCGGCCATGTCCGGCCGGGGAATGTGCCGCGTGACGGCGAGGTTGTCGTGCGGCGCGCCGCCGGCGGCGACGACAGTGCGGTCCGACCCCGACCGATCAGCCCCCGGCCCGCGCCGGCCCCGGCGATTCCGGGTGGATCACTCGCCGAGCCGCACACGGTGCGTCCGCGGAAGTTCGAGGCGGCCCAAGAGGTGGCGGACAAGTTCCGCGAGGGGCAGCCCGTCATCATGAACCTCGAGAATGCCGAACGCGAGCTCTCGCGTCGGCTGATCGACTTCGCCAGTGGCCTGTGTTACGGGCTCGGCGGCACGATGGAACGGGTCGCCACCGGCGTCTATCTCCTCAAACCGTCGGCTCGCGCCTCGTTCGGCAGCGATCTGTGACGTCGGGCGGCTCCGGACAACCCGTCCGCCGGGCCCCGATGTCGTAGCATTTCACCATGGACATGAGCCCCGAGGTCATCCGCGCTGCTGCGTTCAAGACCGTCAAGCGCGGCTACGACCCCGAGGAGGTCGACGCGTTCAAGGAACGGGTCGCCGACTTCGTCGAGTTCGTCCAGACCCAGTCGAATGCCATGGAGGCCCGGGCCCGGGCCGCAGTGGCCAAACTCCAGGAACTCGTGCAGTCGGGCGCGGCCGCGCCCCGCGTCGAGCGTGCGCCGGAGCCCGAACCGGTTGCGCCGGTGTCGGCCGAGGGCTCCGACGTGCTCAGCAGGGCGCTCCTGCTCGCCCAGCGGACCGCCGACGCAGCGATCGCGGAAGCGCGTACCGAGGCCGAGGTCATCGTGTCGTCATCGCGTGATGAGGCCCGCCGGGTCCTCGAGTCCGCGAATCTGATGGCGGCGCGGATGGTCGAGGACGCTCGCCTCGACGCACGGCGCTCGGCCGAGGACGAGCGCGTGCGCGCGGAGAACGAAGTGCAGGCGCTGCTCGCCCGCCGCGACTTCCTACTGTCGGATGTGGATGTCCTCGAGGACTACATCGACGACGAGCGCAGTCGTCTGCGCGAAACGGCAGATCGACTTCTCGAGTTGATCGACCGAGTGCCAGGTGGCCTCGGTGCGGTCCGCCGTCCATTGGTCTCGGGTGTCGACGATCCAGGTGCGTCGATCGCGCTCGACGAGACTCAACCGATGTCGAGCGCCGTGCCACCGCTCTCGTCACCGGTCGCGTCGCCGCTGGCCTCCTTCGACCCGACTCCGAGTGTCGAGCCGCACGAGACCATCGAGCTGCCGATGATCGCCGGCAGTGTCGACGATCGTGGTTCGTCGAGCGATAGCTCGGTGTGGCGGCGCCTTGCCGGTTCCGATGTCGACGACATCGACGACGCCGACGACGACACCGATGAGGTGGAGGTCGGGAGTGCAGATTCGACCCGCAGCGTCCCGGCCACGTCGTCACTCGGGATCGACATCGACCTCGATGACGACTTCCTCACCGGTGACCTCGATCGCGCACTCGATCGTGATCTCGATCGCGACGACGACCGCCGGGCGCGATTGGCCGAGCTCGATGACTTCGATCTCGACCTCGGGTCGCGCGACGGTCGTCGACCGTCGGCCGACGTCTGGAGCTTGCCGCTCGACGGCGACGACGACGGCTTCCGCATCAGCGGCGACGACCTGCGCTAGGACGATGCACCCCGGGGCGCGCCGGTAGCCTCCGGTGGCCCGAGGAGCCGATGTGACCTACCCCGACGTCCCCGCCCAACCGAGTTTTCCCGACCTCGAGCGCGAGATCCTCGATGTATGGCGTGCCGACCGGACCTTCGAGGCCTCGGTCGACGCCCGCGAGGGCGCCGATGAGTATGTCTTTTACGACGGGCCACCTTTCGCCAACGGCCTGCCGCACTACGGGCATCTGCTCACCGGATTCGTGAAGGACGCGATCCCGCGATTTCGCACGATGCGCGGTCAGCAGGTGCACCGTCGATTCGGATGGGACTGCCACGGCCTCCCTGCAGAGGTGGTGGCCGAACGCGAACTCGGGATCAGCGGTCATCCCGAGATCGCCCGATTCGGGATCGATCGCTTCAACGAGGCGTGCCGGACCAGCGTGTTGCGCTTCACCGACGACTGGCACCGCTACGTCGAACGCCAGGCCCGGTGGGTCGACTTCGAGAACGACTACAAGACCCTCGACACCCCCTACATGGAGAGTGTCATGTGGGCGTTCAAGACTCTGTGGGAGAAGGGACTGATCTACCAGGGGGATCGCGTCCTCGCCTACTGCTGGCGGTGCGAGACACCCCTCAGCAACACCGAGACGCGGATGGACGACGTCTACCGAGATCGTCAGGATCCGGCGGTCACGGTGATGTTCCGCCTCGACTCCGGTGAGGACCTCCTCGCCTGGACGACCACCCCGTGGACGCTGCCGAGCAATCTGGCCTTGGCTGTGGGCGCTGAGATCGACTATGCGGTGATGGAGGAGCCGGGCGACGACGGCACGGTGCGGCGCTTCATCCTCGCCGAATCGCGTCTCGGTGCGTACGAGCGCGAGTTGTCTGCTGCGACCCGTGTCGGGACGTTGCGTGGCGCTGATCTCGTCGGCCGCCGCTACGAGCCGTTGTTCCCGTTCTTCGCGAGTACGCCGAATGCGTTCCACGTCCTTGCGGCCGACTTCGTCAGCACCGATGACGGCACCGGCGTCGTGCACATGGCCCCGGGATTCGGCGAGGACGACCAGATCACCTGCAGCGCGGTCGGCATTCCGACCGTGTGCCCGATGGACGAACACGGTCGGTACACCGCCGAGGTCGAGCCGTGGGCGGGTGTGCATGTGTTCGAGGCGAATCCCGAGATCATCCGGACGCTGAAGGATCGCCGGCGAATCGTCCGCCACGACACCTATCAGCACAGCTACCCGCACTGTTGGCGGTGCAGCGAGCCCCTCGTGTATCGGGCGATCAGTTCGTGGTTCGTCGAGGTGACGGCGTTCCGCGACCGAATGGTCGAGTTGAACCAGCAGATCACCTGGGTCCCCGAGCATCTGAAGGAGGGCAGCTTCGGCAAGTGGCTCGCCAATGCTCGCGACTGGAGCATCAGTCGCAACCGGTTCTGGGGATCTCCCATTCCCGTGTGGAAGAGCGACGATCCGGCGTATCCGAGGATCGATGTCTACGGGAGCATCGCCGATCTCGAACGCGACTTCGGTGTGACGGTCACCGATCTTCACCGTCCGTACATCGACGATCTCGTCCGCGCGAATCCTGACGATCCCACCGGGCGCTCGATGATGCGTCGCGTTCCTGAGGTGCTCGACTGTTGGTTCGAGAGCGGCAGCATGCCGTTCGCTCAGGTGCACTATCCCTTCGAGCATCGGAGCTGGTTCGAACACCACTATCCGGGCGATTTCATCGTCGAGTACATCGGCCAGACAAGGGGATGGTTCTACACACTTCATGTCCTTGCGACTGCGCTGTTCGACCGACCGAGTTTCACGACCTGCGTGAGTCACGGCATCGTCCTCGGCAACGACGGCCAGAAGATGTCGAAGAGTCTGCGGAACTACCCGGATCCGATGATGGTGTTCGACACCTATGGCAGCGATGCGATGCGCTGGTACCTGTTGAGTTCGTCGGTGTTGCGCGGCAACGATCTCGTCGTCACTGAGGACGGAATCCGTGAGACCGTGCGCCAGGTCATCCTGCCGATCTGGAACTCGTGGTACTTCCTCGCCCTGTATGCGCGGGCCGCCGACCTCGGAGGGATGCATCGGACGGACAGTGGCGACGTCCTCGACCGCTACATCCTCGCCAAGACCCGAGACCTCGTCGTGTCGGTTTCGCGATCGATGGACGACTACGACCTTTTTGCCGCTTGTGCCGACGTCCGCGCGTACCTCGACGCACTCACCAACTGGTATGTGCGGCGGAGTCGGGATCGATTCTGGTCAGGTGATCGCGATGCGGTCGACACATTGCACACCGTGCTCGCAGTGGTGTGTCGAGCGCTCGCGCCGTTGCTGCCCCTCACTACCGAGGCCGTGTATCGCGGTCTGACGGGGGAGCGGAGTGTGCACCTGGCCGACTGGCCCGACCCCGATCACCTCCCCGAGGATCCGGACCTCGTCGAGGCGATGGATCTGGCGCGAGATGTCTGCAGCGCAACGTTGAGACTTCGCAAGGCGCATCAACTCCGTGTCCGCCAGCCCCTGCCGTCGGTTCGTATCGCAGTGAAGGGAGCAGCGCGCCTCGAACCATTCATCGGCCTGATCGCCGACGAGGTGAACGTGAAGCGCGTGATCCTCGACGAGGATGTCGAGAGCATCGCCTCCTACGAGTTGCAGGTGGTGCCATCCGTCGTCGGGCCACGGCTCGGGTCGGCGACCCAGCAGGTCATCCGTGCCGTGAAGAGCGGTGACTGGGAACGAACCGCGTCCGGGGTCCGCGCCGGCGGGATCGATCTCTCCGAGGGGGAGTATGCGCTTCGGCTGGTGGTTGACGAAGCCGGGGCGAGTGCACCGCTCTCGTCGACCGACGGTGTCGTCGTGCTCGATACGACCGTGACGGGTGAACTCGCCGCGGAGGGCATCACCCGCGACCTCATTCGGCTCGTCCAGCAGGCCCGCCGCGACGCGGGCCTGCACGTGAGCGACCGGATTCGTCTCACCCTCGGGGTTCCCGAGGCAGTACGTCGACAGGTCGTCGCCTTCGCCGACCTGCTGACGAGCGCCACCCTGGCGGTCGAACTGGTGTGGGGGACGGGTGAGCCGACGGCCGAACTCGATGGTGAGCCCATTCACATCAGCGTTCACCTGCACTGAGTCGACCGGCCGGGGCGGCGGCCCCAGACGGTAGGCTCTCGCCTTCACAGTGCACGACGGAGGGTTTCCCATGGCGAGTGCGAAGAAGTCTGCGGCGAAGCGGTCGGCCACCACCACGGCGTCGGCAAAGAAGGCGGGCGCGAAGAAGTCCCCTGCCAAGAAAGCGTCGACGAAGACCGTGTCTGCGAAGAAGGCGCCCGCCAAGAAGTCGGCCCCCGTCAAGAAGGGTGCGGCCAAGAAGACGTCGACGAAGTCCACCTCGACCAAGAAGGTGACGGCGAAGAAGGCTGCTCCCTCCAAGAAGGTGACCGCCAAGAAGACGTCGACGAAGAGCGTCGCTGCGAAGAAGGCACCGACGAAGAGTGTGAGCGCGAAGAGGGCTGCACCGGCGACCAAGGCGTCTGCGAAGAAGGCGCCGGTCACCAAGGTGAGCGCGAAGAAGCCCTCACCCATCGCGAAGGGGTCGGCGAAGAGCGCGCCGGCCGCCAAGTCGTCGTCGGCCGCGACACGAAAGGCCGCAATGCCGGTCGCCAAGGCACCGGCCAAGGCCCCCGTCAAGGCGGCCCCGACGCGTCCAGTCTTCCTCGCACCGCCGCCGGTCAAGGGTGTCACCAAGGACGGCATCGCGTACACCAAGGACTTCGACGTCAAGTTCCTGACTGCCCGCTGGCACCAGCTGCAGGCCGAGAAGGTCGAACTGCTCGGCCAAGCGACACGGCTCGAGGACGAGGCACATCAACTGGTCGAACAGCACGAGATGGGCGATGTGCAGTTCGACGACGAAGGCGGCGAGGGTGACGGTCTCGTCGTCGAGCGCGAGCGCGATCTGGTGTTGAGCATGCAGGCGCGCCAGACGATCGTCGACATCGACGCTGCCCTCGAACGGCTGACCAAGGGAACGTACGGCTACTCGACCGAGTCGGGTCGTCCGATTCCGCGTGAGCGTCTCGAGGCCATTCCGTGGGCCGTCGTGCTCGTGGAAGAGAAGGTCGGCGCGCTCGGTCGTCGATGAGTCGATCGGCCGAACGTCCGCTTCGAGCGGCGATGGCGATCGCGGCGCTTGTCGTTGCGGTCGATCAGATCACCAAGGCCTGGGCGCTCGCAGTGCTCAGCGATCGGGATCCCATCGGGGTGGTCTGGACCCTGCAGTGGAATCTCGCCTTCAACAAGGGGATGGCGTTCTCGGCGGGTCAGGGCATCGGTCCGATCATCGGTGTCGTCGCCACCGTCATCGCGATCGGTGTGCTGGTCGCGGTTCGATCACAGACGAGCAGGACTGTCGTGTGCGCTGCTGGACTCGTCGTGGGCGGTGCGCTCGGCAACGTGGTCGACCGCGTGATGCGCGACGAAGGGTGGCTCCGAGGATCGGTCGTCGACTTCATCGATCTCCAGTGGTTCCCGATCTTCAATGTTGCCGACATGGCGGTGAACGTCGGGGGCGGTCTGTTCATCATCTGGTCGCTGAGGGCCGATCGAGCGGCCCGTCGCTCGAAGATCGCCGCCCCGCAGTGATCGAGGAAGAGGTCCCCGCTGCCCTCGATGGTGAGCGGCTCGACCGCGTGGTCGCCCTCGTCGCCGAGTGCAGTCGGAGCGCAGCAGCCGCCATGCTCGCGGCAGGCGGGGTCAGCGTCGATGGTGCTGCCGCCGAAGTGGGCAAGGTGCGCCTCCGCGTCGGTCAGGTCGTGCGCGTCGACCCGGAGGTGCTCCCCGCCGAGGAGGGTCCATCGGCGGAGGCCGGTGTCGAGTTCGCCGTGGTTCACGTCGATGACGACATCGTCGTGGTCGACAAGCCTGCAGGTCTGGTCGTCCACCCGGGCTCGGGGCACGCGAGCGGCACGCTCGTCAACGGACTCCTCTCCCGTTTCCCCGACCTCGTCGGTGTTGGCGAACGCCATCGGCCGGGGATCGTCCACCGCCTCGATGTCGGCACCTCGGGTCTGCTCGTCGTCGCCCGCACCGAGCTCGCCTATCGCCGACTCTCGACCGCACTCGCGGAGCGCACGGTCGGACGTCGGTACACGGCGCTCGTCTGGGGCACACCCGAGAACCCCCAGGGGGTCGTTGACGCACCGATCGGTCGAGATGTGCGAGACCCGACCCGGATGGCCGTCGTGGTCGGTGGGCGTCCGAGCCGTACTCGCTACGTGGTGCTCAAGACGTACTCCCATCCGGCGGTGGCCGCGCTGCTCGAGTGTGCGCTCGAGACGGGCCGAACCCATCAGATCAGGGTGCATCTCGCCGCGATCGGTCATCCGGTGGTGGGCGATGCCACCTACGGAGGCGTGCGGACGGCGGTCGTCTGCCCGCGGCCGTTCCTCCATGCGGCGAGTCTCACCCTCGATCACCCGCGGACCGGCACATCGATGACGTTCACCTCACCGCTGCCGGCCGATCTCGTCGCCGTCGAGGGGCGCTTCAGCGACTGATCGACCGTCCCGGCCAGTCGACCTCACCGCGCGCCGCATCGGCCACCGACTGGAGCGTGAAGCCGTCGAGGAGGTGGCGCATCTCCTCTCCGGCGAGTTTCCAGACCGCGAGCAGCACGCACTGCCCCTCGTGGTCACACGCCCCGTCCTGATGCGGCTCGCCGAAGTCACCGAGGCTGATCGGCCCGTCGACGGCTGCGAGAATCTCGCTGAGGCGGATCTCCGCCGCAGCTCGGGCGAGGGTGTAGCCGCCGCCGACGCCGCGTTTGGAGCGGACGAGACCAGCACCCTTGAGGGCCAAGAGGATCTGCTCGAGGTACGGCTGGGGGATGGCCGTGCGCTCTGCGATGTCGCGCACCGAGGTCGGGCCGGTCGAGCTCGGGTGGAGGGCGAGGGAGAGCAGGGCCCGACACGCATAGTCACCCTTGCTCGAGACGCGCACCGGGTCATCGTAAACCCCCGACCGTGGAATGGCGGTGAGCGGAGCGACAGGGGAATGGCGCCCCCGGGGTCCGACATGGTGGACTGCCCGCTCGTGAGCCCCTCGCCCGTTCTTCCCGACTACCTCGGTCCGAATGTGCGGGGCATCGTGCCAGCGCTGCTCGCCCCCTCGTCTGCCCGTCCGGCCTGGATGCCGTCGGCCCTCGATGGAGTGTCCGCGGTCGTGGTACTGGTGCTCGACGGTCTGGGGTGGGAGCAGTTCGTCGAACGCCGCCATCTCCTCGCCAACCTCGGTTCGATGGAGGGTGGGCCGGTGACCACGGTGGCGCCATCGACGACGGCGACTGCGCTGACATCGATCACGACCGGACTCACCCCGGGTGAGCACGGACTCATCGGCTACCGCATCGATGTCTCGGGCGAGGTGCTGAACGTGTTGCGCTGGCACACGCCGACCGGCGATGCCCGGCACCGAATCGAGCCGGATCGTCTGCAGCCCTTCCGTCCATTCCTCGGCGAGGCCGTGCCGGTGGTCAGCCGCGTGGAGCTCGAGGGAACGGCGTTCACCGAAGCCCACCTTCGCGGGACCCGGCCGATGGGTTGGCGGGTCCCGTCGAGTCTTCCGGTGCAGGTGGTGGCGTCGCTCGCGCGCGGCGCGCGGTTCGTCTACGCGTATTACGACGGCATCGACAAGGTCGCCCACGCACACGGCTTCGGCGAGCACTACGACGCCGAGGTCATCGCCGCAGATGCACTCGTGGGCGCGCTGCGTCGTCGTCTCGCCGACGACGTCGCGCTGCTCGTCACCGCCGACCACGGCCAGGTCGAGGTCGGCGATCGCATGATCACCCCGCACCACGACGTCCTCCGTCTGTGCCACCACCAGAGTGGCGAGGCGCGGTTCCGCTGGCTCCATGCCAAGCCGGGTGCGGCCGACGACCTCCTGGCGGCAGCACGAGGTCATCACGGCGATGTGGCGTGGGTGTGCAGCCGGGCCGAGGTGATCGACGGGGGCTGGTTCGGCCCGGTGGTCAGCCCGCCGGTGGCCGGACGACTCGGGGATGTCGCCCTCGTTCCGCACGCGCCGATCGGGTTCCATGACCCGGCTGACAGCGGCCCCTACGAGTTGGTGTGTCGACACGGGTCGCTCACGTCTGCTGAGATGCTGGTACCACTGCTGGCGTCGGTCGGATGATCCAGCCGTGTGGATGGAGGAACCCCGATGAGTGAGCAACCCCGATGAGTGAGCAACCCGAGAGTCCTGAGAGCCCCGACGGCGTCGTCGGCGTCGGTGACGGAGAGATCATGGGCGGTGAGGTGCCGATCGAGACGGTCACCGAGCCCGCAAAGGTGATGCGCATCGGGTCGATGGTGAAGCAGTTGCTCGACGAGGTCCGCAGCAATCCCCTCGACGAGGCGAGTCGCGGCAGGCTGGCCGAGATCTACGAGCGGTCGATCGTCGCCCTGAGCGACGCCCTGTCACCCGACCTGCAGGAGGAGCTGCGCATGCTCGCCCTGCCGTTCCACGAGGTGCCGTCCGATGCCGAGCTGCGGATCGCCCAGGCGCAGCTGGTGGGGTGGCTCGAGGGTCTGTTCCACGGGATCCAGGCGACCCTGTTCGCCCAGCAGCTGGCCGCCCGCCAGCAACTCGAGCAGATGCGCCAACTGCCGCCGGGGATGATGGGCCCCGGTGGTGTGCCGCCGGGCCGGGTGGTCGAGGCCTCGGAGCGGCCGGGCACCTACCTCTAGGCGGCCCGTGACCGACCGGGGCGGTCCCGGCTATGGTCGGGGAACCACATCCGTGTCATTCGCTGCCCGCGTCGACGGGGAGGAGGTCAGTACACGTGGGCGACTCGTTCACCCACCTCCACGTCCACACCGAGTACTCGATGCTCGACGGCGCTGCCCGTCTCGACGAGTTGGTGGCCCGGGCGGTCGAGGATGGTCAGCCGGCACTCGGCATGACGGATCACGGCAACATGTACGGGGTCCTCGAGTTCTACAAGGAGTGCCGCGCGCAGGGCGTCAAGCCGATCATCGGCACCGAGGCGTACATGGCCTACGAGTCGCGTCACGAGCGACCGCCGCGACGGGGGAGGATCGACGATTCCGGCGGTGACACCGAAGGTGGCAAGAAGCTCTACTACCACCTCACGCTCCTGGCCGAGACCGATCAGGGGTATCGCAATCTGATCCAACTGGCGAGCCTCGCGTTCCTCGAGGGCTACTACTACAAGCCGCGTCTCGACTGGGAGTTGCTCGAGCGCTTCCACCACGGCCTGATCGCGACGACGGGCTGTCTGGGCGGCCATGTGCTGCAGTCGCTGGTGAACGGTGATGAGAAGGGGGCGCTCGAGAAAGCCGGACGTCTCCAGGACATCTTCGGTCGCGACAATCTCTTCGTCGAGCTCCAGGACCACGGTCTGAGCGCGCAGCGCGAGACGAACCCGAAACTCATCGACATCGCCCGCCGGATCGGCGCGCCGTTGTTGGCGACGAACGACTCGCACTACGTCAAGCGCGACGACCACGCCGCGCACGACGCGCTCCTCTGCGTCCAAACGGGCACGATGATGTCCGACCCGAACAGGTTCCGCTTCGAGGGCCACGAGCACTATCTGAAGTCGGCCGACGAGATGCGGTACCTCTTCCGTGACGTTCCCGAAGCCTGCGACAACACCTTGTGGATCGCCGAGCGGGCCGATGTGACCATCGAGTTCGGCACCCCGAAACACCCGGATTTCCCCGTTCCGGCGGGGTTCGACGACGATGCGTCGTACCTCGACCACCTCACCTGGGCAGGTGCCCGCCAGCGCTGGGGAGACGTGCTGGCGCCTGACGTCGTCGAGCGGATCGCCTACGAGCTCCAGGTCATCAAGAACATGGGCTTTGCCAGCTACTTCCTCATCGTGTGGGACCTGATCCGGCATGCCAAGGAATCGGGTATCCGGGTGGGTCCGGGTCGAGGGTCGGCGGCAGGGTGTGCAGTTGCCTACTGCCTGAGGATCACCGAGCTCGATCCCATCAAGTACGACCTGCTGTTCGAACGGTTCCTCAATCCGAGCCGCGTGTCGATGCCCGATATCGACATGGACTTCGACTCGCGCTACCGCGACGAGATGATTCGCTATGCCGCTGAGCGCTACGGCCGCGATCGCGTCGCCCAGATCATCACCTTCGGCACCATCAAGGCGCGCAACGCCGTCCGCGATGCAGCGCGGGTGCTCGGGTTCCCGTATGGGATGGGTGACAAGTTGGCCAAGGCGATGCCGCCACTCGTCATGGGCCGAGACACTCCGCTTCGCTACTGCTTCGAACAGAATCCGAAGTACGCGGACGGCTTCAAGGCCGCTGCCGAATTGCGGGCGATGTACGAGGCCGATCCCGACGTGCGCCTGGTCATCGACGTGGCGCGCGGCCTCGAGGGTCTGAAGCGCAGCGACGGCATTCACGCCGCCGCGGTGGTGATCACCAAGGATCCGCTCACCACCTATCTGCCGATCCAGCGGAAGCCCGAATCTGGGCAGGATCCGGCAGAGGCGCCGACGATCACCCAGTTCGAGATGCACGGGGTCGAAGACCTCGGCCTGTTGAAGATGGACTTTCTCGGCCTGCGCAACCTCGATGTGATCACCGACACGGTCGCCATGGTGAGAGCGACACGCGATCCCGACTTCGACATCGACCACGTCCCACTCGACGATCAGCGCGTCTTCGACCTGTTGGCCCGCGGCGACACCATGGGGGTCTTCCAGCTCGAGTCTCCCCCGATGCGTGCCCTGTTGCGATCCCTCGTGCCATCGACGTTCGAGGACGTCTCGGCCGTGCTCGCGCTCTACCGGCCCGGTCCCATGAGCGTCAACATGCACAACGACTATGCCGACCGGAAGAACCACCGTCAGCAGGTTGCCTACTTCCACCCTGACGCGGAGGAGGTCCTCGGCGACACCTACGGCCTGATGATCTATCAGGAGAGCGTGATGCGGGTGGCGCAGAAGTTCGCCGGCTACTCGCTCGCAGAGGCCGACAACCTCCGGAAGGCATGCGGCAAGAAGATCCGTGAGTTGATGGCCAAAGAACGCGAGTCGTTCGAGGCTGGCTGTGAGCGGACCGGCTACGGCCGTGAGCTCGGGAAGCAATTGTTCGACGTGGTCGAGCGCTTCGCCGACTATGCCTTCAACAAGAGCCACACCTTCGGCTACGGCCTGATCACCTATCAGACGGCCTACCTGAAGGCGCACTTCCCGGTCGAGTACATGGCGTGCCTGCTCACGAGCGTGAAGGGCAACCTCGACAAGGCGGCCGTCTACCTGAGCGACGCCCGGTCGATGGGGATCAAGGTACTCACACCCGATGTGAACCGTTCGGTCACTGACTTCGCCGCGCTGTCACGCGGAGAGGTGCCCATCGAGGTCGAGCTTCCCGAGGGCGGTCCCGGTGCCATCACATTCGGTCTCTCGGCGATCCGCAATGTTGGCGAGGGTCTCGTCGACCTTCTCCTGCGGGAACGGGGTGCGAACGGCCCGTTCGCTTCGTTCTACGACTTTGTCGAGCGAGTTCCCGAACAGGTGCTGAACAAGCGCACCGTCGAGTCGCTGATCAAGGCGGGTGCATTCGACTCACTGGGTCACCGTCGGAAGGGTCTGCTCATGGTCTTCGAGCAGATCATCGACACGACCGTCGCTCGCCGTCGCCAGCGCGATCAGGGTGTCATGAGTCTGTTCGCCGACGTCGAGGGTGTCGACGACCTCGGCTTCGACGAGCGCGTTGCCATCCCCGACGTCGAGTTCGAGAAGGCGGATCGTCTGCGATTCGAGAAAGAGATGCTCGGCCTCTACGTCAGCGACCACCCACTGCTCGGCGTCGAGGCATCGCTCAGGCGACTCGTCGACTGCTCGATTGCTGAGGCGCTCGATCGCGAGGATGGTGCCACGTTGGTCGTCGGTGGTCTCGTGACGTCGCTGTCGCGCAAGTTCACCAAGAAGGGTGACCAGATGGCGGTCTTCACGCTCGAGGATCTCGACGCAGTGATCGAGGTCACGGTGTTCCCCAGATCGCTTCAGGAGTTCGGTCATCGACTGGTCGACGACGGCATCGTCACCGTGAAGGGGCGGCTCGATCGGCGCGACGAGTCGAGGGTCGGTCTGATGGCTCTCGATCTGCAGGTGGTCACCGGCCTCGAGGTCTCCGAGGCCCCGCCGCTTCGCCTTCGTGTTCCGGCGACCTCCCTCGACGAGCGCCGGATCGACCAGCTCCGCCGGATCCTCGTCGAGCACCCCGGGTCGTCGCCGGTGTTCTTGCACCTCGGGCAGGGCAAGGTGCTCCGCCTGGGCGACGATTTCAACGTCGATCTCGACCGGGTGGTGGGGGAGCTGCGGGTCGCCCTGGGCCACGACGCAGTCGTGCTCTGAGGCCCCCGACACCGCTGACCTGCGGTGATTGGGGCGGCGGGGACGAAATCGGCGATTTGGTGGCAGAATGGGACCCTCAGTTCGGGCCTCGGGACCGGGGAAGAGGAGAGGGTTGTCAGGGCAATGGCATTCCAGGTCGTGACCAGGGACTGCGCGGCGCTCACCGACGGCGATCTCGACGAGATGGCGTCGATGGGTGGGGCGTTCGACATCGGCTCCCTCTCGAAGGCGAAAGAGGACTGGGTCCTCAGCACGACGTCGCGCGATGGCGCAACGCTGCACGGCTTCACGTTCTCGACCCTCGAGCGCATCGGCGGCACGCCCTGCGTGCTGATCGGTCTGCTCAGTGTGCGTCGGAGCTCGAAGCGCGACCAGGTGCTGAAGGGGCTGATGGCCGAGGCATACCATCGGGCGCTGATGGCGTTCCCCGATGAGGATGTCGTCGTCGGGACGCGTCTGGTGAGTGCCGACGGCCTCGAGGGGTTGAAGCAGCTCGACGAGGTGATTCCTCGCCCGGGACATCGAGCCGTGGGTGAGGAGCGGGCATGGGGCCGTCGTCTGGCCAAGCGTTTCGGGGTCGACAGTCGATATGACGAGCAGTCCTTCGTGGTCGCAGCGAACGGCCAGAGCGGATTCCTCGACCATCAGTCGTCGAAGCCCGAGAAGATCAAGCCGGAGATGAGCAAGATGTTCGCGACGGTCGATCAGCGCAAGGGCGGCGCACTGATCGTCCACGGCTGGGTGATGGCCGAGGATCTCGTGAAGTTGGGTGCTCGCTGACCTCGGTCGACGACGTCATCCGGCGGCGCCGGATGACGCGCTCCTTCGACCCATCGCCCCTCGAGGCGTCGACGGTCGATCAGTTGCTCCGACTCGCCGTGCGTGCGCCGAGCGCAGGATTCAGTCAGGGTTCCCACTTCGTGGCGCTGTCCGGCGAATCGGTGAGCGACTTCTGGACGATCAGTGGCCTCGGAGCACACATCGCCGAGCGTCAGCCCGGTGTGCTCCGCGCGCCGACCGTGATCCTCGCCGTCGGAGATCCTGGTCGCTACATGGCGCGGTACGCCGAACCCGACAAGGCAGCCAGCGGCCTTGATGCCGAGGCAGCGTGGCCGGTGCCCTACTGGCTCACCGATACGGCGATGGCGGTGGAGAACCTGCTGCTGCTCGCGGAAGCCAGCGGCCTCGGTGCGCTCTACTTCGGGGTGTTCCGACATGCCGACCGGGTCGGAGATCACTTCGGCGTGCCGTCAGGTATGCACCTGCTCGGTGCCGTGGCACTCGGTCGACGGTCCGCGGATGACCGACCGACCGGCTCACCCACCCGAAGGACGAGACGGCCCCTCGATGAGGTCATCCACCACGAACGGTGGTGAGTGGCCTCATCCGCTGCAGTTGGCGGTCATGTACGCATCGATGTTGTCGAGCGCGGCGACCACCTCTTCGTCGGCGAATCGCTCAGAGGCTGCGACGACCTCGGGATCCGTGAACGCCATCGACGGGTTCTCGGCCCACTTCGACCACACGGCGTACCAGTCGGTGAGCACCTCGGCATAGATCCGCATGTCATCGCGGATCTCCTCGGGCACCTTCGACTCGAGGTCCTCGAGCTGTCCCAAGGCCTCCTCGACCTGGCCCGCCTCGCCCATTGCGATCGAGGCCGACATCAACATCAGGTTGGCGACCTCCAGACAGTCCTCGGAGGTGAAGATCGGTGCGATCCCGTCAGGAATCGTGGCCAGGTCGCCGGGCACCGTGGCATCACCTCCCGGCATGGTCACATCACCACCCGACATTCCGTCGAGACCGAGATCGTCACCCCCTCCACATCCGACGAGCGCACACATCGACAGGGCGACGGTGACGGACACTGAGCGGATCATGGAGCCTCCTCTGGTCGAGACGCGGCGAGTCTTGCATACTCGACCCGCCTGCGCAGACGACCTCAGGCACCCACCGCGTGGTAGCCGCCGTCGACATGGATGATCTCTCCCGTGGTCGCGGGGAACCAGTCGCTGAGCAGTGCCACGCAGGCGCGGGCGACGGCGGTCGAGTCGGTGACATCCCATCCGAGCGGGGCGCGATCGTCCCAGACGTCCTCGAACTTCTTGAATCCGGGAATGCTCTTGGCGGCGACCGTCTTGATCGGGCCCGCCGCGACGAGATTGCTGCGCATGCCCCGAGGCCCGAGTTCGCGGGCCAGGTAGCGATTGACGCTCTCCAGCGCAGACTTGGCCACGCCCATCCAGTTGTAGGCGGGCCAGGCCACGGTGTTGTCGAAGTCGAGACCGACGAAGGCTCCACCAGGACCCATCAGCGGGACGAAGGCGTCGGCGAGCGCCTTGAGGGAGTATGCGCTGACCTGCAATGCGACGGCGACGTCGTCCCATCCGGCGGCGAGGAAGTCGTCACCCAGGCACACCTCAGGCGCGAAGCCGATGCTGTGGAGTACACCGTCGACCCTGCCCCACGAGGAGGCGAGGTCGTCGCGAACTGCTGCGAGGTGGTCCGGTCGTGTGACGTCGAGCTCGAGCACCCGCGCCGGTGTCGGCAACTTCCGAGCGGTGCGTTCAGTGAGGCTGAGGGCCCGGCCGGCTCCGGTGAGGATGATCTCGGCCCCCTCCCTCTGGGCGAGGACCGCGACGCCGTAGGCGAGCGACGCGTCGGTGAGGACGCCGGTGATCACGACCTTCTTGCCGTCGAGGAGACCCATATGGCGATCGTAGCGAGAGCGCTCGAGGACTCGGCCGCTGCCACCGTGGCGGCCTCGGGAGTCGGGTGTGCAAGGCTGCCGCGATGCGAGTCGGGATCCTGGGGGGTACGGGCCCTGCAGGGAGCGCGCTCGCGGCGCGGCTCGCCTCCGTGGGGGTCGAAGTGGTCATCGGCTCTCGTTCGAAGTACCGCGCAATGGAGGCCCGCGACGGACAGGTCGAGAAGTGGCCGGATCTGGCCCCATTGCTCGGTTACGGCGACAACGCCGACGCAGCGGCAACGGATCTCGTCGTGATTGCCACACCATGGGACTCCTCTGCGAAGACGGCTCAGGAATACGCGGGGGCACTCGACGGGAAGATCGTGGTCAGCATGGCGAATGCGCTCGTCAGGGTCGGGCACGAGTTCCAACCTCTCGTGCCACCACGTGGCAGCGTCGCAGCGCATGTACAGGCGGCGGTGCCGCGATGTCGGGTGGTCGCTGCCTTCCATCACCTCCCGGCGACCGAGCTCGGTCACATCGGTGAGCCGATCGACAGTGATGTGTTGATCTGTGGGGACGATGCGGGAGCTGTTCGTGTGGTCAGCGACCTCGTTGCGCGTATTCCCGGCTGCCGACCGCTCGATGCCGGCGAACTCTCCAACGCAACCGCCATCGAGGCGTTCACCGCAGTGCTGCTCCAACTCAATGTGCGATATCGGACCCGGGTCGCGCCGAAACTGACCGGGATCACCCGTGATCCTCGGGGTGACGGAGACTCCGCCTGAACACCGGAGCAGATAGCGTCGGCGGGGTGACGATGCGTCTGTACGACACGTCGAGGCGAGCGGTGGTCCCGTTCGAGCCGGGACATGAAGTGCTGATGTACACCTGTGGCATCACACCGTACGACGCGACCCATCTTGGTCATGCGGCGACATTCGTCACCTACGACGTCCTGCAGCGGCGGTTGATCGACCTCGGCCATGCGGTGCGGTGTGTGCGCAACGTCACCGACATCGATGATCCGCTCTTTGCCCGCGCTCGCCAGCTGGGTGTCCACTATCTCGATCTTGCGGCAGGGGAGGAGGCACGCTTCGAGCGCGATCTCGAAGCGCTCGACGTGCTGCCGGTCGCCAGCACACCCCGCGCGTCCTCCGCGATCCCGGACATTCGCGGCTTCATCGGCATGGTCCTCGACCGAGGCCACGCCTACGAGGCGGGCGGGAGCGTCTACTTCGACGTCAGTTCCTTCGATGGATTCGGTTCGGTGAGCAACTACGACGAGGGCCGAATGCTCGACTACGCACGCGAGCGTGGCGGCAATGTTGACGACCCGCACAAGCGCCACCCCCTCGACTTCGTGTTGTGGCAGCCATCGGCGGCCGATGAGCCGAGTTGGGACAGCATGTGGGGTCCTGGCAGGCCGGGTTGGCACATCGAGTGCAGCGCGCTCGCGCTGCGCGAGTTGGGCGTCACGATCGATCTGCACGGGGGCGGCAGCGATCTGATCTTCCCTCACCACGAGTGCGAGCGTGCCCAGAGTGAGGCGGCAACTGGAGAGTTGTTCGTCCGTCACTGGATGCACGTGGCAATGGTGTTCAAGGACGGACACAAGATGTCGAAGAGCCTGGGCAATCTCGTCTTCGTCGATGCGCTCCGCGAGAAGTGGGATCCCCGGGCGATCAGACTCGCGATCATTGGTCACCACTACCGTCACGAGTGGGAGTGGGACGACGACCTGATGCCCGACAGCGCACGTCGGCTCGCCGCATGGCTCGAACATGCAGATCGGGAGAGCGGTGTGGTCGACGATGTCCGGGCCGCGCTCGACGACGATCTCGACACTCCCTCTGCGCTGATGTGCATCGACCGGGCGGCCGCAGCGGGTCTCGGCGTGCGTGAGGCGATCCAGTTGCTCGGCCTCTCCGTCTGAGCGAGGAATCCCGCGGGGGTATGCTCCGCTCATGTCGGTCGCATGGGGTGCGGCGTGAGGATCGACGGTGCTGGCCGTGCCCAGCGCGCGGCGAGGCGCGTCCTGCTTCCGATCGGCCGGCGCCTGTGGCAGTTCACCCTCGAGGGTTTCGAGCAACTGCCGACATCGGGTCCGGCGATCCTCGCACCGAACCATGTGAGTTTCCTCGACTCGGCGTTCCTCATGCTGCATGTGCCACGGCCGATCACCTTCGTGGGCAAGGCGGAGTACATGGAGTCGTGGAAGACGAGGTATCTGTTCCCGCTGATGGGCATGATCCCCATCGACCGCGGAGGTGGCGACCGGAGTCGCGTCGCCCTCGAGGTGGCCGAGGCGGTCCTGCGACGCGGCGACCTGTTCGGGATCTTCCCGGAGGGCACGCGTAGCCGAGATGGGGTCCTGCACAAGGGTCGCACGGGTGTCGCCCGATTGGCATTGACGGTTGGCTGCCCGATCTTCCCGGTGGGAGTCATCGGCACGCGCGAGATCCAGCCCCCCGACGCCCGAATGCCCCGGCCGTTCAGGGAATGCACGATCCGGATCGGGCGACCCATCGACGTCGAACGGCACCGCGGACGTGACGACGAGCGGTTCGTCCTCCGGCAGATCACCGACGAGGTGATGTTCGAGATCAGGGCGTTGACCGGACAGCAGTACCGGAACGCCTACGCAGGGACCGAACCCGAGCCTGCGGTCGTCGTCGGCGTTCACGGTGGTGCCGAGGCTGTCGTCGCCGGCCGGCCGTAGACTCCGGCGTCCATGAGCGAAATCTCGGTCACGCTCCCCGACGGCACCACACGAACCCTTCCCTCTGGCTCGACCGCGAGTTCGCTGGCGAGTGCGATCGGATCCCGTTTGGCCAAGGCGGCTGTCGCCGCGGTGGTCGACGGCGCAGAAGTCGATCTCGATCGACCC
Source organism: Ilumatobacteraceae bacterium (assembly GCA_046086305.1). Classification (GTDB taxonomy): domain Bacteria; phylum Actinomycetota; class Acidimicrobiia; order Acidimicrobiales; family Ilumatobacteraceae; genus UBA668. The sequence continues at coordinate 6,094 of JBJSXI010000059.1, read as the reverse complement.
CTTGCCGATGGGGCGACGGTGGCGATCGTCACGGTGGACTCCGATGCCGGTCGCCATGTGCTGCGGCACAGCACGGCCCATGTGATGGCCCAAGCCGTCACCCGCCTCTTCCCGGGCGCGATGTTCTCGATCGGCCCGGCCATCGCGGACGGCTTCTACTACGACTTCGAGCTTCCCGGCGGCCGCACGTTCAGCGACGCCGACCTCGCCGCGATCGAGGAGGAGATGCAGGCGATCGTCCGCGCCGATCAGCCCTTCGAACGGCTCGAAGTGTCGGCATCAGAGGCGTCTGAGATTTTCGCGACGCAGCGGTACAAGCGCGAGATCATCGACCGGGTGTCATCGGGATCTGCTGATGCCGATGATGCTGGCGAGCTCGGTGCCGACACGATCAGTGTGTACCGCAACAGTGCCGAGTTCGTCGACCTCTGTCGGGGTCCGCACGTCCCGAGCACGGGTCGACTCGGGCACTTCAAGTTGATGAAGGTGGCCGGCGCGTACTGGCGAGGAAACGAGAAGGGCCCGATGCTCCAGCGCATCTACGGCACGGCGTGGGAGAGCAGGGCCGCGCTCGAGGACCACCTGCACCGGCTCGAGGAGGCCGAGAAGCGCGATCACCGGAAGCTGGCCACCGAGCTCGACCTGCTGTCCTTTCCCCAGGAACTCGGCGGCGGGCTGGCGGTGTGGCATCCCAAGGGTGCCGTCGTGCGCAAGTTGATGGAGGACTACAGCCGTCGCCGACATTCCGAGGGCGGGTACCAGTTCGTCTACACCCCGCACCTCGCCAATGCGAACCTGTTCGAGACCTCGGGACACCTCGGGTGGTATCGCGACGGCATGTATCCCGCGATGGAGATGGACAACGGCACGTACTACCCCAAGCCGATGAACTGCCCGATGCACTGCCTCATCTACCGCAGCCGCCAGCGGAGCTATCGGGAACTCCCGCTGCGACTGTTCGAGCTCGGCACCGTCTACCGCTACGAGCGAGCCGGAACATTGCACGGCCTTCTGCGGATCCGCGGGTTCACCCAGGACGACAGCCACATCTACTGCACCGGCGAGCAACTTGCCGGTGAGATTGCATCACTGCTCGACTTCGTCATCTCGGTGCTGCGAGCATTTGGCTTCGACGAATTCACCTTCTTCCTCTCGACGAAGGATCCACAGAAGTACACGGGGTCCGACGAGATCTGGAGCAAGGCGACCTCTGCGCTGCAGTCTGCACTCGAGCGACACGGCCTCGACTACAGCGTCAAGGAGGGTGATGCGGCGTTCTACGGGCCGAAGATCGACATCGAGGTCAGCGACGCGATCGGCCGCCGCTGGCAGTTGAGCACCATCCAGTGCGACTTCAACCTGCCGGAGCGATTCGACCTCGAGTACATCGGCGCCGATGGTGCCCGCCACCGGCCGATCATGCTCCACCGTGCGTTGTTCGGATCCGTCGAGCGATTCTTCGGCGTACTCGTCGAGCATTATGCGGGCGCCTTCCCGACGTGGCTCGCCCCTGTGCAGGCTCGGGTCCTGCCCGTCGCAGCGGCACACCACGACTACGCCACGTCCGTCGTCGACTCGCTCGTGGAGGCCGGGTTCCGGGTGGATCTCGCCGATGCAGCCGATCAGCTCGGGAAGCGGATCAGGGCCGCAAAGCTCGAGAAGGTGCCCTATGTCCTCGTCGTCGGGGATGACGACGTCGCGGGGCGTACTCTCGGTGTGAATCCACGCGGCGGCGAGGTCGAGCGGGGCGTGCCCCTCGATGTGTTCCTCGCCCGGATGGAGGCCGAGGTCTCGGCTCAGGTCGCCGCGACGCGGTGAGTGACGTGGGGCTCGATCGCATCTGGACGGGATGGCGTGCGCAGTACGTGAACGACCTCGGTGAACGCACGGTTGGGCTCGAGGGCAGCATCTTCAGTCAGATCCTCGCCTCGGGACTACCCGACGACGCAACCCACATCGTCCATCGCGGGCAGTTCGTCTTCGCCCTGTTGAACGCATTTCCCTATACATCGGGTCACATGCTCGTCGTCCCCTATCGGGAGGTCGCCGACCTCGAGGACCTCGCAGCGGAGGAGGCCGTCGAACTCTGGACGACGGTGACCGACGCAGTCCGTGCCGTCAAGTTGGCGTATCGGCCCGGTGGGGTGAATGTCGGGATCAACCTCGGTCGTCCGGCGGGTGGGAGCGTCAACGAGCATCTGCACATCCATGTGCTTCCCCGCTGGAGCGGTGACGCGAACTTCATGACCTCGGTGGCCGAGACCCGCACCCTTCCCGAGCCGCTCTCGGAATCGGCGTCGAAGATCCGCCAGGCATGGGCGGCCACGTGACGTCGATGCGCGCCGTTGTGCTCCGCTCGTACGGCGGACCCGAAGTCCTCCAGATCGAGCACGTCGCAGCGCCGACGGCCGGTCCCGACGAGGTGATCATCGACATCGCCGCGACCGCCGTGAACCGCGCCGATGTGCTCCAACGGCGCGGGTTGTACCCCGACCCCCGCCGGCGGACGCCCGAGATCCCGGGGCTCGAGTTCGCCGGCACCGTGCGTTCGATCGGTGAGCGGGTCTCCATGTGGCGTCCCGGGGACCACGTGATGGGGATCGAGGCAGGTGGCGGGTACGCCGAGCAGATCGCCGTGCACGAACGACAGCTGTTGCGGGTGCCGGAGTCGGTCGACCTCGTCCGTGCCGCGGCGATCCCCGAGGTGTTCCTGACGGCATGGGATGCGCTCGTCGTCCAAGGCGGCCTGACGAGCGGACGCTGGGCACTCGTCCATGCCGGAGCGAGTGGTGTCGGCACCGCTGCCATCCAACTGGCACGTGCGATCGGGGCGCGATCCGCGGTGACAGCATCGGCGGGGAAACTCGACTCGTGTCGAGCACTCGGTGCTGATCTCGCCGTCGAACGCTCTCCCCACGACTGGCTCGCAGAGGTGCGGACGCGTGTGCCCGACGGATTCGACGTCGTACTCGACGTGGTGGCGGGCGATGAGGCCGACCGGAACCTCGTTGCGGTTGCGGTACGCGGCACCATCGTGCAGGTGGGGCTGATGGGTGGGGGACGGACACCGGTCGATGTGGGCATGCTGCTCGCACGGCGGGCAAGATGGATCGGCACCACGCTGCGGAACCGGCCGCTCGAGGAGAAGGTCGCGCTCACGAGACGATTTGCAGCCGAGGTGCTCCCACTGTTCGATGCAGGTGCGCTCGCTCCGGTGATCGACTGCATCGTGCCGATCGAGGAGATTGCCGCAGCGCACGAGCGAATGGAAGCGAACCTGAACGTCGGCAAGATCGTCGTGTCGACCAGTCCGTAGCCGGCCGTTCGAGGTCAGTCGACGCTGACGCGGATCGTGTGATGTCCGGTTGCTCCGTCGGGTGCGACCGGTGATCGGCGCTCGGTCTGTACCTCGCCGTCGTTGCCTGTTGCCCGGACGCTGATCGTATGTTCGCCCGGAGTGGCGTCCCAGTCGACGATCCACTGGCGCCACGTGTCGTCGCTCACATCGGTGGCCAGCCGCGCCCTCCGCCACTCGCCATCGTCGACGCGCACCTCGACCGCTGCGATGCCTCGACCCTGTGCCCAGGCGACACCTGCGATCCGTGTGGGGCCGGCTGCAAGCCGCGCGGAGTGACGTGGTGTGCCGATCCGCGACTGGATCTTCACCGGTCCCTCTCGCGACCAGCCTCGAGGAATCCAGTAGCCCTGGCGTTCCCATGTCGCGAGCTCGATGGTCTGGAGCCACTTGGTCGCGCTGACGTAGCCGTACAGGCCGGGCACCACGAGCCGCGCGGGGAACCCGTGTTCACGGGGAAGTGGTGCACCGTTCATCCCGAGGGCGATCATCGCGTCGCGTCCATCGAAGGCCGCGGCGACGGGAAATCCGCAGGTCCAGCCATCGATCGAGGTGCTGAAGACCTGCTCTGCCTGAGGAAGAACTCCCGCCCGATCGAGTACGTCGCGAAGGAGGACGCCCTGCCAACGGGCGTTGCCGATGTATGGCCCACCGACATCGTTGGAGACGCAGCAGAGGGTGATGATCCGCTCCGTCTGCGGGAGCTCGAGCAGGTCGCGGAAGTTGAGGCTGACGTCTCGCTCGACGAGGCCGGTGACCCGCAGCTCCCATGTGTCGAGCGAACGGCGCGGGATCGAAAGAGCAGTGTCGATCCGGTAGAAGTCGTCCGTCGGGGTGATGAATGGTGTCGTCGGATCGAGGTCGACGCCGTCCGGCACGGCGACCACCTCGTCGGGGCGGGGGAGTAGGAGCGGTGTGCTTCGTTCTGCTTCACCGGCGCGTCGTCGCCCGATACCGACCGCAATTCCTCCGAGCGTGCCAGCACCAGCGAAGCATGCGGTCGTCGCAGCGACGAAGTGACGTCGGTCGAGCCCACGTGGCGCGAGCGATGGTCCGGGGACCTCGATCGGGCGCGGTCGTGTGAGTTGGCGCAGCACCCATGCTCCGACGAGAGCGCCGAACACACTCGGCACGGCATCGGCCATCGACGCTGCCGGACGTGACGCTGCGCTCCATGCTCCGAACGCGCCGATCGCGAGCACTCCGGCCGTGCCCTCAGCGGCCCGCCGCGCGGCGCGTCGTCCGAGCGCGGCGGCGAGCAGCCCGAGGAGCACAATGATCCCGAAGCGCAGGACCGGCTTGTTCCACGGGCCGAGTGTGTCGATCGCCCACCGGTCGAGCCACCCCGGCGCGGACTCGACGACCACCGCGCCGACACCAGCCACAGGTCCGACGACATCGGTGAGTGCCGCCACGAACTCGGCGACACCGAGCGCGAGCGCCCCTGCGGCAAGTCCGGCCACGGCCGCCGACGCCGATGCGACGGGCCGCGTGGGGAGGGCCTGGGTCGTGTCGACGGCGGTGGCCGGCGCAGACACTGTGCTCAGCGCGCCTCGACGGGCACGTACTGACGCTCGCCGACGCCGGTGTACCACTGGCGCGGGCGACTGATCTTCTGATCCTTGTCGCCGAGCAGTTCCTGCCAGTGCGCGAGCCAGCCGGCCGTACGCGGGATGGCGAAGAGCACAGTGAACATGTCGACCGGGAATCCGAGTGCCTGGTAGATGAGGCCGGAATAGAAGTCGACGTTCGGGTAGAGCTTCCGATCGATGAAGTAGGGATCGCTCAGCGCAGTCTCCTCGAGCTTCAGGGCGATGTCGAGGAGCGGATTCTTCCCCGTCACCTCGAAGACGTCGTACGCGGCACGCTTGATGATCGTCGCCCGCGGGTCGTAGTTCTTGTAAACGCGGTGGCCGAAGCCCATGAGGCGTCCACCGGTCCCCGACTTCACCTCGGAGATGAAGGCCGGCACATTGTCGATCGACCCGATCTCGGCGAGCATACGCACGACCGCCTCATTGGCGCCCCCGTGGAGCGGACCATAGAGCGCTGATGCAGCCGCAGCGACCGACGAATACGGGTCGGCGTGACTGCTCCCGACGATTCGCATGGCCGTCGTGCCGCAGTTCTGTTCATGGTCGGCGTGCAGGATAAACAGCACATCCATGGCCCGCTCGAGGCGCGGGTCGACGTGATAGTCGCCCACCTTCCACATCATGTTGAGGAAGTTGGCGGGAAATGACAGATCGTTGTTCGGGTAGACGAACGGCAGGCCGACCGAGAATCGGTACGCCATTGCGGCCAGGGTCGGCGTCTTGGCGATGAGACGCAGGACCTGCTTGTCGCGGCTCGCACGATCGTGGATGTCCTTGGCATCGTTGTAGAACGTGCCGAGTGCGGCGAGCGCACTGATCAGCATGCCCATCGGGTGGGCGTCGTAGTGGAAGCCATCGACGAACCGCTTCCGCATGTTCTCGTGGATGAAGGTGTGGTTCGTGACGTCGTGACGCCAGGCGGCAAGTTCCGTCGCAGTCGGCAGCTCACCGTTGAGCAGCAGGTAGCAGGTCTCCAGAAAGTCGCAGTTGACCGCCAGCTGCTCGATGGGATAGCCGCGATACAGCAGTTCGCCTTTGTCGCCGTCGATATAGGTGATGGTCGAGTTGCAGGCAGCAGTCGACATGAAACCGGGATCGTAGGTGAACTTGCCCGTCGAGCCGTAAAGCTTACGGATGTCGATGA